>JAUPTY010000001.1 GCA_030917845.1 Actinomycetota bacterium
CTGGGAGATCGCCGAATCGTTTGATCGATCGGCCGGGACCCGGCAGGCGGCTCAGCTCAGCTTCTATGTGCTGATGACCTTCCCGGCGCTGCTTCTGCTCGCCGTCTGGGTGCTCAGCAACATCTTCAACTCGCCGGATGTCCGCGGTGACCTGATCCAGGAGATCATCGACAACCTCCCGCTAGAGCAGGTCCAGGGGCGCAGGGAAATCGAAGATCTGCTCGATCAGCTCACCCGGGGAGCCGGTGGGCTCGGGGTGCTGACCGCGTTCGTGCTCATCTATTCGAGCAGCGCTGCGATCGGCGCTCTGCGCCATGCGGTCGAGACCGCAAACGAAATGGGACTTTCCGGCCCGGCCTTCCCCAAGAACAAGGGGCTGGACATCCTGATCCTGATCGTGACCCTGCCGGCCGCTCTTATCTTCATCTCCCTGGCGCTCTCCCGGGGCCTGGCCGCGGTTGTGGACGACAGCGCTTTTCTGGCCTGGGTAGCCGACAATCTCGGTGGACCGATCGGGATCTTCGCCGCCGGCGTGATCTTCTACACCTGGATCTTCTGGGTGCTGAACCCCGGGGAAACGACCTGGACAAGCGCCGGGGTCGGTGCCATCTTCACCTCGGTGGTGATCTGGCTGGTCTGGGCCGGGCTGAAGGTCTGGTTTGAACTTTCCGGAGGAGGCAGCGCGGTCTACGGGGTCCTGGCCGGGTTCATAGGTCTGCTCCTTTTTCTCAATCTCGCCTCGATGGCGGTCGTCCTCGGTGCCCATGTGTCAGCGGTCTGGCGGGTTCACCGGGGGAAGAAGGCGAAGCCCGGCGGGATGCTCGGCTAGTCTCCCGGCATGGGCTGTCTGGTTCCGCTTCTCGCACTCATCTCGCCACGTCTGGCGCTCTTCTTCATCCTCGTCTTTTCGGACTGGGTCGGAAACGCGCTCGACGGCTGGATTGTCCCGCTGCTCGGATTCCTTTTCCTGCCCTGGACGCTCCTCGCCTACATCGTCATGTGGCAGGTCAGCCCGCAGGGTGTCGACGGATTCGACTGGTTCATCGTCGCCTTCGCCTTTGTGGTCGATATCGCCGCGTACGCGCGGACATCGCAGTCCCGACGCGACTGAGGCTCAGTGAACAAAGATCTTCAGGGCCAGGATCACCAGCCCGAAGATCGCGTTGACGGTGCCGATCAGGATCCTTCGGCCCCAGCTCCTGCTGTCCCTGCTGCCGATTAGCAGGCCCACTCCGAAAAGGGTCAGGATCCCGGCGCCTACAGCAAAGAAGCTGGCATTCTCGGCGCTCACGATTCCGAGTGGGGCGGCCAGCATGGCCAGGGCGGGGATCATTGCTCCCTGCACAATCGGCCACTCGGCCCGGAATGCTCCCCGGGCATTCCTGAGGGCTTCGCGGGGGGTCGAGTACCCGGCCGCCACGATATCGGCGTAGACGTGAACCAGCCAGAAGACGAACCCGGTAATCGCCGCCCAGGCAGCTATATCGACCGGACCGAGGCTGACATCCTTGGAAGCGGTGGCGACCACCGTCATCGAGACGATCGTGCCGTAGATGGCTCCGGCGAGATTGGCCTGGAGCGGGGGACTTTCAGTGACATTCGCTTTCTGCACGGGCCGGAACGATAGTGGGCGCGGCGGCTTCGGTTAGAGTTGCCGTGCTCCGGGAGGGGCAAGTCCGCGGCTGGGAGCCGGACCCGGGAGAATTCCAATAGAGAACGTGCCGCCGCGCAAGGAGTGGGGCTACGGTCGCGATCCGCACGAGGACCCGCGCCGTTCACCTGATGGCGTCAAGCAGGCCACCAGGTTCCTGCAGGACGGGACCATGCTGAGCTGCGAAGTGACTACGCCGATTCCCTCCGGGGATGCCCACTGTTACGCGAACAACTACGCGGGACCGAACCCCTGACGCCTGAGATTGGCTGACCGAGGGGTCGGGAATTCTCCCGGCCCCTCGATCCGGCTTCGGTAACTTACAAGTCAGTTGACTGACTGGTATATATTTGCTGAATGAATGAGGAGAGACGTCCCCAGAAGGACCGCACGGCCGCCACCCGGGCAGGAGTGCTGGAAGCGACGGTTGAGCTTCTGGTCGAACGCGGCTACGCCGGGACTTCGACCAGGCTCGCAGCCGAAAAGGCCGGCGTTTCCCTGGGAGCACTCCAGCATCATTTCCGGACGAAGGCCGAACTCACGGTTGAGGCGATGCGTTTCGTGAACGACCGGTTGGCCGGGGAATTCGTCTCGGCAATCCCCAGAGACGGGGACGAGCTAGAGCGGATCGCCCTGGCGCTGGATCGGCTCTTCGTGGTTTTCCGTGGCCCGACCTTTGCCGCGGCGATGGAGCTTCACCTGGCCGCAAGAACCGATCAGTCCCTCCAGGAGCCGATGAGCCAGCTTCACGACGAGGATCAGCAACGGATCCGGGAGAGTGCGATCGCGCTGATGCCCGGGGTGGAGAACCAGCCCGGCTTCGATGCCTGGTTGCTGATGTCCGTTTCGGCAATCCGGGGCATGGCGGTGGCCACCATGGGCATTGAGGAAGTCGAGCAGGAATGGGACCTGTTGCGCGACCGGCTGGTTGAATCAGCAAACGAACTACTGAGGCAGGAGTCAGCATGACAGTCAACGAAAAGCCGCTGCCGCCGGGACCGAAAGGCCTCGACTCGGCAAAGTTCCTGCTCAATTCCTCACGGGACTTCAAGAAGCCAATGACCGACATGGCGATCGAATACGGCGAGGTGGCTCACGTGCGCAACCGCCGACGGGACTTCATCGTGGTCAGCGGCCACGAGGCAGCGAAGCACGTTCTGATAACGAATCAGGACAACTATCGCAAGGGTCTGGAGTACGAACTGCTGCGGATCGTCCTGGGCGAAGGGCTCCTGACCAGCGAGGGGGAGACCTGGCGCAAGCAGCGTCGTCTGGTCCAGCCGATGTTCGCCAAGCGGCACCTCAAGCACTTCACCGAGCACATGACGCGGGCGACCAGCGAGGTTCTTGACGGAGATCCGTTTGCCGGTCTGCCGGAAGGGGAGACGGTCGACCTGAGCGAAGTGATGATGGGGCTTACGCTCGACATCGTCGGCCGCGCACTCTTTGGCGCCGATCTGAGCGGTGCAACCGCCCGCAAGGTCGGGCCGGCGATGAATGACGTCCTGAGCCTCGGCACCCGGATGACCCGTCGGATTCCTACCTTCATACTGGCTCATCTACCCGGCATGAACCTCGAGAAGGCGATCAGTGTCAACCCGGAAGGCCGTCGTTTTCAGCGGGCCCTGGCCGATCTGAAGGAAGTCATCGACGATTTGCTGGAAGAACGCAGCCGTCAGGGTGAAACCGGCGATGACATGGTCGGTCTGATGCTTTCCGCCGAGGACGAGGAGACGGGAGAGACGATGAGCCGGGAGCAGATCGGTGACGAACTGATGACCTTCATGCTGGCCGGACACGAGACAACATCGAACGCCCTGGCGTGGACATGGAAGCACCTTTCACTCAACCCGGGTGCGAGGGAGAAACTTTTCGAAGAAGTCGACACCGTTCTCGGTGATCGGGTTCCCGACATGGACGACATGGACAGGTTGCCCTGGACCAGAGCCTGCGTCGAGGAAGCAATGCGCGTCGATTCGCCAGTCTGGACAGTCGGTCGCCAGGCCAAGGAGGAGGACGAGATCCTCGGCTACCGGATCCCCAGGAACGCTAGCGTCATGGTGCTGATCAGCATGGTCCACCGTGACCCGGAGATCTGGCCCAATCCTGAAGGTTTCGACCCTTCCCGCTTCCTGCCGGAGAACGTCAAGGAACGCCCAAGGCATGCCTATATGCCCTTCGGGGCCGGTCGCCGGGTCTGTGTGGGGTCAACCTTTGCCACCGTCGAGGCCACGTTGCTGGCCGCGATGATCAGTCGCCGGCTGCGGTTCGACCTGCCGCGGGGGGCTGAAGTTGAAGCTGAAGCCGTCATCACGCAGCGGCCGAAGAACGGCCTGCCGATGCATGTGTTTCACCGGCAGCCGGACCCGGTTCCGGAAGATGCTCCGGAACCGGATCTGGCGGCCGTCTAGGCCTTTTCAAGAATCGGATCCTCGGCCAGTTCGGGGGAGAGGGGTTCTCCCTTCGGGTCCTTGTTGGCGATCAGGTGGCCTTCAAGCGAGACGTCGGGGATGATCTTGTCCAGCCAGGAGGGCAGCCACCAGGCCTTGTCGCCGAGCAGGGTCACGACGGCCGGCGCAATCACCAGCCTGACCACCAGCACGTCGATCAGGATCGCCAAGCCGAGGCCGAGTCCCATCATCTTTGCGACGACATCCGGCTGGGTCACGAAGGCGAGGAACACTGAAGACATGATCAGGCCGGCAAACAGCACCACTTTGCCGATCCGGGCCAATCCGTGGATGACGCTCTCGCGAGGCCCGTCGCCTTCGTTGTAGGCCTCATGCACCCTGGACAGCAGGAACACGTTGTAGTCCATCGACAGCCCGAAGAGGATCGCAAAGATCATCACCGGAACGAAGGACATGATCGGAACACCGCTGTCGACGCCGATCAGGCTGGCCCCGATGCCCTCCTGGAAGACCGCGACCACGACGCCGAAGGCGGCGCCGACAGAGAGCAGGTTGAACACGGCCGAGACAAGCGGAATCCAGAGTGATCTGAAGGCCGCCATGAGGAGAAGAACGGAAAGACCAATCACCATGAGAATGAACACAGGCAGACGCTCTGCGACCTTTTCGGAGAAATCCTCGAAGCTGGCGGTATTGCCGCCCACGAAGGCGGTCAGTTCGGTGCCATCGGTTGCCTCGGGAATGACGTCACTGCGGAGGTCCACCAGCAGGTCACTGGTCGCGGCGTCCTGGGGAGAGGTCTCGGGAATCAGGGAGATCGTCGCCATCTCGCCGTCCTTGCTGACCTCGGCCGGTGATGCGAAAGCAACACCGTCAGTCTTCCCGAGGACGTTGCTGAGCTGGTCGAGCGCTGCTTCATTGGCGGGATCACCTTTTGGTACGTCCACGGCGATCAGGAAAGGCCCGTTGGTCCCGGCGCCGAACCCTTCGCTGATCAGGTCGTAGGCGACCCTCTGGGTCTTGTCTTCGGGCTGGTTTCCGTCATCGGGTGAACCGAGCCTCATATTGGTCATCGGGAAGGCGAACAACAGCAGGATCAGCACACCACCGACGATCGCGACCCACGGCTTGCCGGTGACTTTCTCACCCCAGCGACCGAAGCCCTTTGACGGCAGTACATGCGCGAGCTTCTTCGGCTTGAGCCAACGCTGAAGGGCACCAATCATGATCGGCAGGATCGTCAGCGCCGACACCACCACGGCTGCCACGCCGATCGCGGACCCGATACCCATCTTCCCGATCAGCGGGATTCCGATCACCAGCAAGCCGGCAATCGCAACCATCACGATCAGGCCGGCCGCAACCACCGCCGATCCGGATGTCGCCGCCGATTTAGCGGCGGCATCCCTGACCGAATCGCCGGCAGCGGATTGTTCCCGGAATCTCCCGATTATCAGGAGTGAATAGTCGATTCCGGCGCCGAGTCCGAGCATCAGTGCGATCGTCGCGGCGAACTCCGGCATGCCGAGCGGGGCGGCAAGGATCACCAGCAGCATCTGACCGACCATCACGCCGATCAAGGCACCGACCAGGGTCGCGAACATCGCGGCGATCGAGCGGAAAAGCAGTGACAGAAGGATGATCGCGAGGGCGACGCCGATCAGCTCACCGACCGGAGCTTCCTGCTGTGACGCGAGGTCGACGACGATGCCGCGCATGGAAACATCTACTCCCGCATCCTCGGCTCCCTGGGCGGCATCCTCGAGCTGCTCTCCCTGTTCCTTGGTCACGTCCCCGAACTCGAGGTCGTAGCGCACATCGGCGAAAGCGATGCGACCGTTCTCGGATATCGCTCCGGAGTTCTCCGCGAACGGGTCGGTTACGGTCAGGACGTCGGGCAGGGCCTTGAGATCATCGAGCGTAGCCTCGATTGCCTGTCTGCGCTCGGGCTGCTTCAGGTCTCCGTCACTGACGCTGAAGACGACCGTGGAGTCGACACCGGCGAGGGCCGGGCTGTGGGCGGAGAAGAGGTCATAGGCCTTCTGGCTCTCGGTTCCCGGAATGTCGAAGTCATCCGGCGGCGGATCGCCGGCCGTGCCTGAAAGCACTCCAATTCCGAATACGGCAACCAGAGCGATCACGAGGGACAGCTTCCAGTGACCGGTGATTGATCTGACTAGGCGAGCGAGAAGGTCGGACATTCGTCTCCAGGGGGGGTGAGGGGAGCAAGGGAACGCGGAAATTAGCACAACGCCTGCAAACTTGCAGTCTATGCAGGTTTAGTGCTAATCTCCACTTGTGTTCACCGCTGCCCCCCAAAGCCTCAGGGAGCGCAAGAAGGCCAAGACAAGGGAGACGATCGTTCGGGTCGCACTCGACCTGTTTGCCCGGAACGGGTACAGCCGTACCACTATCGCCCAGATCGCCGAGGCAGCGGAGGTTTCTCCCCGCACCGTGTCCACATACTTCCCGGCCAAGGAAGACATCGTCTTCGACATCAGCACGGGGACAAAAGATCGCCTCTCGAACGCCATCCGTGAACGCCCCGAGGGACAGGACACGATGTCGGCTCTGCGGGACTGGCTGCTAACCGAACGAAAGTTTCTTGATGAAGACCACGAACTTCATGTCTGCCAGCGGACGGTGATCGACCGGGAAGAGTCACTGATCGCTCATGAACACGCCCTGCTGCGTGAGTTCGAGGTTGTACTCGCCGACGGCATTGCGGCTGATCTCAAACTCGCGCACTCCGACCTTGAGCCCCGCATGGCCGCAGCGGCAGCGATGGCGGTGTTCGATCTGCTCCGGGCTGAAGGCGACTCATCGAGGACCGAAGGAGAGATCCCGGTGGTTGAGGAGCTGCTTGCGATGCTGGACCAGGCCTTCGCTTTCATCAGCGGTGGCGTTGCCGCCCTGAGCGCCCAGCGGCAGGCCTGACACCCGTTCAACAACACCGCCCCGGCGGGGGCCGGGGCGGCTCTTTCCTCAGGGAGGGGAAATCTCTAGAAGCCGGCGGGGTGCCGTGCGCTGAAGCTGCCCGAAGTCGAGCGAAGGCTCTTGCTCCAGCCAGGACCGTTACCCGTGGTCATCGAGGTATCGAATCGGAGGCCGGCGACAACCATGTACATGTGTCCGGGGTTGGAGTAGACGGTGATCCACTTGCCCCGTCCGGGACGCTTCCATCTCATGTAGCCACCGGAAGCCATTGGCGAGCTGACGAAACGGCCGCCGCGAAGAGCGAAGCTGACCGAACCGGAGCAGTCGTAGCCGCGGTCGAAGAAGCTGCCATGGCCGCCACCGTAGATGTACGGCTTGTTGCGGATCCTGTTGGCCCAGGCGATTACCTTCTTGACCCGAGCCGGTGCACTGGCCGGTGCGAAAGCCTTGCCGCGAATCAGGCGGGCCTTGCGGATCGGCTTGCACTTGGTGCTGCCGACCGAGAGTCCGCCGCTCGATGACGAAGCGCAGGATGCCGCGGACTTGGAGGGCATGCCGACGGCGAAAATCAGGAAGCAGGCCAGCAGGCCGATGAGACCAAGCGCAAGGCTGCGTAAGAACGAAATGGAATTATGAGGGGAAGTGGAAATGATGCCGATCTCCTTTTTTGCCTGCGGGGTTAGCTGACGGGCTAGCGCTAAGGGAGTAGCGCTCTCACCATTTCTGGTGGGTTAGCCCCAAAAACCTGGTTCCCCCGCTTCCCGGACCTGAGGCCCGGAAACTCGGCGTATCGGTTTGCAGAATCACAAAGAGTAGGGCATTTCTTAACAGTATGCACACAAAGCACCCCAAGGTAAGCTCAACCCATGAAACCGGCCAGGCACCGCGAGGTCAGCTTTGAAGCATTCGAAGCATCCTCCATTTCTTATTATGAAGCCAAATTCAAGGCAGCCGAGGAGGTCGCATCGCTGGCCGAATCGGGTCAGGTGATCGGGGCCGGCTCGGGTTCCACAGCGTTTCTGGCGGTCCGTGCGATCGCCATGAGGGTGAGACACGGTGAACTTCACGATGTCCGTCTGATTCCGACTTCGCTTGAGTCGGAGTTGACGATCACCGGGCTCGGCCTGATCCAGGCCGATCTGGCTGAAGTGGCCCCCGACTGGCTGTTCGACGGCGCCGATGAAGTCGACCCCGAAGGCAACATGATCAAGGGCAGGGGAGGGGCACTGTTTCGCGAGAAGCTGCTGTTTTCGTCCTGCCAGCTCAGGCGGGTGCTCATTGACCCTTCAAAAAGGGTCGATCAACTGGGAACGAATTTCCCCGTACCCGTAGAGGTTGTGCCCGGCGCAACTTCCGTCGTCATGGCCGGGCTGCGGAGTCTTGGCTCAACGGAGATCACGATCCGTACCGGTTCAGGCAAGGACGGCCCGGTTCTGACAGAACATGGCAATCTGCTGCTCGACTGCCGGTTCGGGCAGATAGAAAACGGCCTCGAGGAAGGGATAAAGGGGCTGACCGGAGTCCTGGACTCCGGCCTCTTCCAGGGCTACGGTCCGGAGATCATCGAAGCCTGAGGGCCTCAGATGATCAGGCGGCTGGTCAGTCGCCTGATCGCGACCCGCCAGAGGACAATTGCCAGGGCCACCAAACCGGCGAAGCGCAGGATGTCGACAGCCTCGAGTCCGAAGCAGGCGCCCCTGACCAGTTCAACCAGTTGGTACAGAGGGTTGAACTGTGCCGCTATCTGGAACCCATCCGGCAACTGGTCGATCGGGAAAAAGGTGCCGGCAACCAGGAAGAGCGGCGTGATAACCAGCGTCGTTACATAGTTGAACTGGTCGATCTTCGAGACCGAAGCAGCCATGGTGATTCCGAACGCCGAGAAAGCCAGGGCGGTTACGAAAGCGAAGATCGGCACCAGCAGCATCGTGATCTTCGGCTCCAGCCCGAAGAACATTGTCACGATAAGCGGAAAGCAGCCAAAGACCGCGGAGCGCAAGCCGATCCAGAGCATTTCTGCGGTCACCAGTTCCTCGACATCGACCGGGGCCGCGAGGATCGCGTCATAAGTGCGCTGGAAACGCTCCTTGACGAAGGTGCCGAACATGGCCGGCAGGGCGGAGGAGAAGACGACCGCGGTGGCGACCAGTCCCGTGCCGACGAACTGGACGTATTCGATCCCGTCGACATCGGTGACGAGAGTGGAACCGAGGCCAAGCCCGAAGGCGAACAGATAGACCACCGGCTCGAAGGTGCTGGTGAACGCTGTTGATTTCCAGAAAGTACGGAAGTTGGCGAACTCGCGGCCCATCACGGCCAGGATCACGGCCGGCTCGAGCCGGCGTACGGGCTTCACTCTGCGTCCTCTCCGGTCAGCATCACGAAGACATCTTCGAGAGAGCCGGCCCGGTGGATCGCATCCTCCGGAATGAGCCCGGGGGCTGCCGTTTCTGCGGCAACGATCGCGATAGCGGGGCCAGCCGGGCGAACCCGAAGTCCGGCGTCTTCGACCATGCTTCTGACCTCCGCCAGGCGGTCGGGGGGCCCATAGACCTCGGCGGTGCTCTTGCCGGCGTGCTCGGCAATCAGCTCAGCCGGAGTAGCCCTGGCGATTACCTTGCCGTTCGCCATCACGGCCACTTCGTCGGCAAGCCGTTCGGCTTCCTCGATGTAGTGGGTGGACATCAGAATTGTTGTGCCACTGGAGCGGAGTCTTTCGATCAGGGTCCACAACTCGGTCCGGATCTGCGGATCGAGACCGACAGTCGGTTCGTCCAGGAGGAGCAGTTTCGGGTCATGGACCAGGCCGCGGGCGAGCAGGAGACGGCGCCTCATCCCGCCGGAAAGCTTGTCAACGGCGTCTTTGCGTCGGTCGGTGAGTCGGGCAATCTCGAGAGTACGGTCAACGGCCGCGCCGACGTCCTCGACCCGGTAGAGCCGGGCGAAGATCGCCAGGTTCTCCTCAACGGTGACGTCGATGTCGAGGTTGTCCAGCTGAGGAACCACGCCCATGCTGGCCCGGGCATTCTTGCCCTCGCTGGGCAGATCGAAGCCAAGCACCCTGATCTCGCCCGAGTCAGCGATCGCCTGTCCGGTGAGCATCTTCATCGTGGTGGATTTCCCGGCGCCGTTCGGGCCGAGCAGGCCAAGACAGACACCCTTGTCAACGACAAGGTCGAGACCATCCACCGCCTTGATAGGGCCGAAGCTCTTGGTCAGGCCGTGGATTTCTATCGCGGGCACCAGAGCAGTCAATCAGACCAAGGTCTCCGGCAGAAATGAGCGTCGTAAATCATGCGGCTGCGGCAGCGGCAGCCAGGTCAGACAGGCGCTCAGAGAGGCTGAGCAGCCGCCAGTCTGCCCACCAGTTCGTAGTGGCGAAGGAGGCGATGGACAGCAAGCAGGTCTGTCTTGACGGTCAGTCGGGCAGCCGCGCCCGTGCGCTCGGCCCTGGCCGGGTCGTCGAGCAAGCCGTCTATCGCGGCGGCAAAGGCGGGCAGATCCCTGGCGTCGTCGATCAGGACACCTGAGACTCCATCCTCGATCTGGTCCTGGATGCCGCCCAGCCGGCTCGCCACCATCGGCCTCGACTTCCACATCGCTTCGGAAACCGTCAGGCCAAAACCCTCGGCAAGGCTCTTCTGGACGACCACATCGGCCCGGCGCTGGATCGCATTGACCATGAAGGCGTTCTCATCCAGATCCTCCATCGGCAGACTCACCAGATGAACCCGGGCGCGCATTTCTTCGGGCAGCGATTCCCACTGTTCGAGAATCTCCCGGTAAACGGCGGCGCCCTCGGGGTCATCATCGACTCCGGAGCTGTCGGGCCCGACCAGGGCGAGATGGGCATCGGAATCACGGAGATCCCGGCTGAAGAGGGTGAGGAGACCGGCATGATCCTTGAGCCGGTCCCACCTCGAAACCTGAATCACCAGAGGAGCATCCAGCGGAAGCCTGGAGTCCTGGACGATCGAGGCCCGGGACGTCACCTCTCCGACTCCTCCTTCGGCCCGGATGAATTCGGGATTGGTGCCGGGGTCCTCGCCACTCAACCCGATCCGCCCCAGCACTGCCACAACGGTTTCCTCATCCATCGCCTGGTTCTTCGGTGTGAAGGCGTCAATGCCAGGCGGGATGACTGTGGTCGCCGCCGGGTCGAGCGCCGGCCAGATGTACTGATCCCTTGAAAAGACACTGCCATCGGCTGCGCCGACCAGATCCCCAAGCAGATCCTGGGCGCCGAGGGCGATTTCATTCGGATCATCAATGCCGATGTGACACCGCCAGATGACCTTCGCCCCGGTCTCCCGGATTGCGGGAATCAGTCCCGCGGTCTGGGGATCATGCAATAAAACGACGTCGTCGGGGGACACCCGGGCGGCCAGCCGGGCTGCGCTGTCGGCCAGAAACGCCATGTACGCCTCCCGCTCGGCCGGGCCCAGAGGGCCGCCATCTCCGGGATCGCCATGAAGTTGATTGTGAATTCGCTTGGTCAGCAGGAAGAAGGAGGGGTCCTCCTGGAGGACAACCCACCGGGTGTCGACTCCGGCATCAAGTACGTAGGGCAAATAGGCACGGAGCATTTCCGCGACACCACCGCCCCGGGCGGTTGAGTTGACGTTCCAGACAACCCGGCCGCTCAGGCTTTCGCGGGCGGCCGCGGCGGCCGCGGCAATCGGTTCGTACTCGTCCTCAAGCAGGTCGCGGTACCGCAGGAGCGGCTGGGGTCCGAGGGCAACGCGTTCAGGTTCTGCCATGGCAGAGATTCTCCCATTCGAATGAGTCAGGGGCGGCCCGGCACCGGCCGGAAGCCGGGCCGCCCGAATTGTCTACTTGAGGGTGCGGATCAGCTTCTTGTTGACGAACTCCTGGATCCCGTAGGCACCGAGCTCGCGGCCGAAACCAGAGCGCTTGACTCCACCGAAGGGCAGCTCGGCCCCGTCGAGGCCGACTCCGTTGACGAAGACCATTCCGGTGTCGAGTTTCTCCGCCACCCGCTGTGCCTGTTCCGGGTCAGACGAAAACACGTACGACCCGAGCCCGAAGGGCGTGTCGTTTGCCAGTTCGATCGCCTCATCTTCACTGGCGACCTTGTAGACGGTGGCGACCGGACCGAAGAACTCTTCGCGGTAGGCATCGTTCTCCTCGGTCACTCCGGCGAGCACGGTGACCGGGAAGAAATTCCCGTCCCGCTCACCGCCAACGACAACTTCTGCGCCCTGGGCTATGGCCCGGTCGAGCTGATCCTGCAGCCGCTCGGCAGCGGTCGCCGACGAGAGCGGGCCGATGGCCGTCTCGTCACTGGTCGGATCACCAGGTTGGACTGCGCCCATCTTCTCCGCGAAGCCACTGAGGAAATCGTCATAGAGATCCTCGGCCACGATGAATCGCTTGGCTGCGTTGCATGACTGGCCGGTGTTGTCCAGGCGGGCATCGGTGGCTGCCTGTATCGCTTCATCGAGATCCTCGGAACCGAGCAGGATGAACGGGTCAGAACCACCAAGCTCCAGCACGACCTTCTTCAGGTTGCGACCGGCAATCTCGGCGACCGCCGCGCCGGCCCGCTCGGAGCCGGTCAACGAGACGCCCCGGACGCGGGGGTCCGCGATCGCGTCTGCGATCTGGTCGTTGGTTGCGAGGATGGTCTGGTAGGCCTCGGCCGGCAGGCCGGCATCGGACATCATCTGCTGGATCGCTGCCGCGGACTCGGGGCACTGAGGGGCCGGCTTGAGCAGTACCGGGTTACCCACGATCAGATTGGGCCCGGCAAAACGAGCCACCTGGTAGTAAGGGAAATTCCAGGGCATGATGCCGATCAGTGGGCCCATTGCCGTCTTGCGGACCAGGGCAGTGCCGTCACCGGCAAGAAGGTCGATCGGCTCGTCGGCAAGGAACTTCTCAGCGTTATCGGCGTAGAACCCGTAGATGTCGCCACAGAAATCGATCTCGCCGAGGGCCTGCTCGCGGGGCTTGCCCATCTCGCGGATGATGATGTCAGCCAGTTCCTCGCGACGCTCGACATGCATTTCGCCAACCCGCTTTATGATTGCTGCCCGCTCGGCGACCGTGCTGTGCTGCGACCAGTCCCGGAATGCTCCTTCTGCGGCTGCAATCGTCGTCTCGAGTTCGCTGTCCGTGATCGTCGGGTACTCCTGGACGGTCTCGCCGGTGGCCGGGTTCACAACTGCGTAGTCGCTCATGAATCTCCAATCCTCGAATTACGGCTAATCGGACACCCGGAGGTGCCTGCGACCAGCCTAGTGGTTGAACGATCCCGAATGGAGCGGATTGAGAGAAATCCGGACGGGTACCCGACCTTTGAACACTCAAAGGAGACCGAATGACCAATCACAAGACAGATGTAGCAAAGGGCCGCGTCAAGGAAGCTACTGGCGCCGCAACCGGAGACGACAATCTCAAGAACGAAGGCAAGACCGATCAGGCCGCAGCCTCCGTGAAGGACAAGATCGAGGGCGCGGTCGACAAGGTGAAGGACAAGATCACCCGGAAGTAGGTGCATGCCCGGATAGGATCCGGGCATGCCTTCAATCGATCCGGAAGGGCCTGAGTGAGCGCGGCAGATCTTCGCGCCTGGCGTGAGCGCGGGCGCATGGTCGAGGCGACCCCGCTCGGTCACCAGGCTTTTCTGATCGACGAGGGAGATTCCGCAGCCGCCCCTGAGTCGACGGTGGTGCTGCTTCATGGCTTCCCCGAGTCCTCTTACTCGTATTCCGGCGCCTTTCCGCTGCTCGGCGGAGCCTTTGAACGGGTCCTTTCCTTTGACTTCATCGGGTATGGCTTCTCGGCGAAGCCGGCTTCTGGCTACGCCTACTCGCTGATCGAGCAGGCCGATGTCGCACTTCGGCTGATCCGGGAATCAGCGATCACCGGATGTCATTTCGTTGCTCACGACATGGGCGACTCGGTGATGACGGAGATCCTCGCGCGATTGAACTCGAATCGGCCCGACTGGTTCGAGGACGGCATGCAGAGCGTCACCTTCACGAACGGGAGCATGGTTCTCGGGGACGCGAAGCTGAGGCTGGGTCAGAGAGCGCTCGTCTCGCCGGCCGGACCTCTGCTGGCCCGGGTAACCAGCAGTCTCAAGGTCTTCGAGAAACAGGTGGTGAGCGCCCAGGGCAACGGGAAACTGACTGAAGACCAGATCCTCGACATGTACTCGGCTTCGACCACCGGTGCTCCGCCCGGCCTGATGGCCGAGTTGATCAACTATCTGCGCGAGCGTCGTCGTTTCGAGGCGCCGCGATGGCTGCCGGCAGTGCGGGACTGTGAAGCGCCTGTACATATCTGCTGGGGAGGCGATGATGCGGTCGCTCCGGTCGCGATCGCCAAGCGTCTCAAGGCCGAGGTCAAGCCGGAAGCGAAGCTGACGATCCTCGAAGGTCTCGGCCATTTCGCGCAGATTCAGGATCCCGAGGCCTGGTTCGGCGGCCTCGCACCTTTCTGGGAAGAGATCGCCTAGCTGGATCCGGTCCGCTCTTCCTGCTGCTGCCAGTAGCGGCCAAGGCCGGACCACATTCCTTCGAACGGCCCGGCCCGCCAATAGGTGTTGAGGTCCTCGTCATTGACCTGGGCTCCGAGCCACTCACGGATCCAGGTCGCCATTCCCTCGGCGTCCGTCTCGCGGGCCTTGTCGGCGAAGAGATCGAGTGACTCATGCATCATGTCGATCTGGCTCTCCACGTCTGTCGACTGTCCGAAGTGCTGAAACGCGATCCGCTCCGGTCGCCACGCACGCACTATCTCCAGTGATTCATGCCAGAGGGGAGGGTCGATGTCGGGCGGTGGGGTGGGCGGGAAGGCGGGTCCGCCCTCGATCCTGACCCCGGTTACGTCACCGGTGAAGGCGGTTCGGGTTGGCTCGTGGAAATAGCAGACGTGATGCTTGGCGTGGCCCGGCGTGTATTCGACCTGCCAGGGACCTTCCTTTTCGCCGCCCTTGAGGATCCTGATGTTCTTCTCCGGAACCGGCACCACCTCGCCCCAGAGCATGTCGAAGTGCTCGCCAAACACTTTCCGGGCGCTGGACACGAGCCGCTCCGGGTCGACCATGTGAGGGGCACCGGCTTCATGAACCCAGACTTCGACCTCCGGATACTTCTCGACCAGTCTTCCCGTCGCCCCGGCGTGGTCGAAGTGAATATGGGTGAGAAGGATCGCCTGCGGAACCTGGTCGCCAAGCGCCTCGATCAGGCGGTCGACTGTCTTCTCTGCTCCCGGATCGACGATTACTCTGTCAATCAGGTGGGCGGCGATGGACCCCGGTTGGTCGAAATGGAAGAGATCGACCGTAACCGGCCCCTGAACTTGCATAAGGGCGAAAATAAGACATAACCTTCCTGCGTGCTGCCTGGGGGCAAAGCCAAGAGGTCGGGAGTAACGGGAGTAAATGGACTGCTGCTCTTCTGTCTGTTGATTTTCGGGGCCTTTGGCGGGCATGCCGATGCGAGAGCCGCTACCAGCGAGTCTGCGGCCGCCCTTGAACTGGCCAAAAAGTACGTCCCGGTCATGATGATCCGCGAGCAGGAGGATCCGCTCTGCGGGATCGAAGGCGAGCAGTACCAGGTGATGAAGGTCGACGCGCTGTTCGGCAATCCGGACGTGTTGCTGATGCGGAACAACGACAAGCTCGACTCGACCCTGATCAAGAGAGCACCCGAGATCAGCGACCTTCGCAACCGCGGCGAGGAGGCTTACCTCGACCTGCGGGGCGACCCGCTCGGGGACACCTGCATCTACGCGAAGGACTTCGACGAGATGAAAGATGAAGGGCGCGCCCCGGTTGCGGTGTACGCCCACATCGCCAGGGAAAAAGGCAGGTCCGGGATAGCTCTCCAGTACTGGTTCTACTGGTACTTCAACCAGTTCAACGATCTGCACGAGAGCGACTGGGAAGGCATGCAGATCACCTTCAAGGCGAACACGGCCAGGAAGGCCCTGGAGGAAGAGCCAGACCAGATGCTCCTCTTCCAGCACGCGGGAGGGGAGCGCGCCAACTGGACCGACGACAAGGTCGAGAAGGATGGCGACCATCCAGTCGTCTACCCGGCGGCCGGATCTCACGCGACCTTCTACCAGTCGGCGATCTACCCCCAGAACGGTTCAAAAGGTTCCGGAGTCGGCTGCGACAACACATCCGAACCACTTCGGGAGCTGAGGCCCGAGGCAGTGTTGTTGCCCTGGCAGCCCACCGACAAAGGCGAATTCGCCTGGCTTTCGTTTGACGGCCGCTGGGGACAGAAGGAAAAGAGTTTCAATAACGGCCCGACCGGTCCACAGACCAAGGATCAATGGGGCAAGCCGTTTTCCTGGATGGAACAGCAACGATGGTCTAGCCCCCGGATGCCGGGCGGAGGGATCGTGGGACCAGAAGCGGTCAATGCCTTCTGCGGGGTGATCGCGGGGGTGACCGGGGTGATGAACCTTCAGCAGGCCGAGCCCTGGGCCGCATACGGGATCATCGCCGGGTTCATCCTGATTGTCTTCTTCGTCTTCTTCTACTCGAAGTGGCGCCCGGCCGACCCCGACCGACTCCAGCAGAAGCGGGCCTACGGTCAGATCGTTGGCGCCAGCCTCAAGCTCTATCGGCGAAATCTCGCAGCCTTTGCTGCCCTTGGCGCGATCGCGATACCGATCGTCGGGGGGACCCAGGCCCTGGGCGGCTGGTTGCGAGGCCGGTCAGGAAGCGACGATCTCCTTCAGGGCTTGTCGGACATCGTGCTGGGGGTGGGCAGCCCGGTGGCGCTGACCCTGGTCTCGGCGCTGGTGATCGTCTACATAAGGGATCTGGTCTGCGAAAGAGACGCAGGCATAAAGGGCTCGATTCATGGCACCCGGACTCTCTTCTGGCGAGTAGTGATCGCGAAGATGCTGAGTTTGACCGGGGTGTTTCTGTTAGCAATCACGGTGATCGGGATTCCCTTCGCTATCCGATTCCTCGTCACCTGGTCCTTCGTCCAGCAGGAAGTGATTTTCACGGACCGGTCGATCCGGGAAGCCTTCCTGGCCAGCACCGATCTGGTCAGAGGCCGCTGGTGGCACACGGTGCGCACGGTTGTTCCCCTGGGCGCCGTGCTCGCGGTCGCCGGCCCGATGCTCGGTCTGTTCCTGATTTTCACCCCCCTGCCTCTGGTGCTGGTCAATCTGATCGGCTCGGTCGTCTACGCCCTCGTAATCCCCTTCACGACCACCGGGACCACCCTGCTCTACTTCGATCTCCAGGCCCGACAGCGAGAAGGGTCGGCGGTGCCGAGGCGTTCCTGGGTGCCGTGGAAGCCGAACAGTTTCGGTCGTCGCATCGAACAGCCCGCCAGCTGAGCCGCGGACAGGGCCAGGCTCGCCGTCAGCTAGGAGAGGGTGGTGATCCCGTCGCCCATGAGCTTGGCGGCGATCACCACGAAGATCACCGCCATGATCAAGCCACCGTTGCGGGCCATGCTCTCCTTGAGCCAGCTCAGCAGTCCCTCGGCCCGGTCACCCATGAACAGGTAGATCCCGAGCGGCACGACCACCCCGAGGCTGGCGATGGCTGTGAAGACAAGCAGGGCGGCCACCTGGTCGCCTGCGAGGGTACCGGTTCCGGCGATCGCGGTTGCGGCACCCGCGACAAGAATGAGGTTCTTGGGGTTGACTGCGGCCAGGGCGATTCCGGCAACGGCTGACCTGGCCGCATCGAAGTCATCCAGCTTTGACATCCAGCCGGGCAGGTCCGGTTCTCCTTTGCTGGTCCGCCACTTCTTCAGCTGTCGATACGCGAAGATCAGCAGGATGAGCCCAAGTCCGATACTGGCGTAGCCGGTCCAGCCAGCGGGATCGCCCCCGCTGCTTGCGGCGGCGCTTCGGTTAAGCAGCAGTAGCAGCCCGCCGAGGGCCAGCAAGCCGATAATCCAGCCAGCAAGGAATGAAATCCCGTTGCTGCGTGCCTTTGCGGTCCCGAGGATTAGTACCGAGGCGATGATGCCGACCGGGCTGACAGCAATGGCCACTGCCAGCGGCAACGTCTGTCCGATCGCCTCTCCCATCGAGTCCAGCTTAGCCGCGGGAGGAGAGCACGCCGCGCACGGCTGCCTCGAGTACCCCAAGTGGTTCGATTACACGTTCGCGGCGATTGATCAGGATTGCGGTGGGGAGGTCCACAACGCATATCGCGACGGTCTCCACCGAGGCTCGATCCCGCTTGCCCCACAAACCCCTTGCGAGGCGTGTAAGCACTGCGAGCAGCCTGTTATCGAGTTCCTGGAGTTCGGCTCGCAGGTCGGCTGAGATCTCCTGACCGAGGATGTCGTCGCGCCGGTAGCGAAACAGGACGGTAGCGGTGTCTGGTGCCTGGGCCTGGATGACGGCGGGAACGGAGGCGACCGCCACGGTGGCTGCGACCGCTTCCTCGAAACCGTGCTCGTCCTCGTCCTCGAGCTCACGGTCGATTGCGGCTTCCTGTTCGGTGAGGAAGCGCTCAGCCGCCCTGAGCCACATCCGGCCGAGCAGGTCAGCCCGCGAACCAAAGGCGTGGTAGAGGGTGCCGCTCGGGGCGCCGGTCGCCTGGCCGAGGGCCCGGATAGTCACGGCAGAACTCCCACCTTCCGCCAGCAAGCGTTCGGCAGCATCAAGCAATGAATCAATGTCGTGGGTGCGGGGGCGGGCCATGGTGCGAATATACTTTAGTTCTAGAACAAATGTGCTAAAACCTCGTGAGAGCTTCAATCCAACTCGAACACAGGAGACATCCATGCCGGACCAGCCTGATTCATTGCCGAGCCTCAGTCGCAACGGGGATGTATTCCTGCTTGATCTGGGCGACGGCGAGAACCGCTTCAATCCTGACCGCAACGGCATCATCGAGGAGCTCGTTTCCGGGTTGGAATCGGCCCCGGCTCCCCGGGCAATGGTCACGGTTGCCAGAGGAAAGATCTGGTCCAACGGCCTTGACCTCGAATGGTTTCAGGCCAATCCCGACCGGGTTCAGGAGGCGCTCGACCAGACCGAAAGGCTGATCGGAAGGATCCTCGGGCTTGGTGTACCGACCGTGGCCGCCATCCAGGGGCACTGCTTCGCAGGCGGCGCCATGCTCGCGCTCGCCCATGACTTCATCCTCATGCGAGAAGACAGGGGTTACTTCTGTCTGCCGGAGGCCGATCTCGGGTTACCCTTCACTCCCGGGATGAACTCCCTGCTCCTCAGCCGGCTTCCGCGACGCACCGCACACGAGGTGATGGTCACCGGCCGCCGTTTCGGGGGAGCCGAGGCTGCCGCGGCGGGGATCGTTGACCAGACCGTCACCGAGAACGAACTGCTCCCCGCGGCGATCGAAAGGGCGGCAGGCCAGGCCCCGAAGAACCCCGAGACTCTCAAGGCGATCAAGTGCCGAATCTACGAAGAGACGATCGATTTGCTCGAAACGTCTCATCCCCTGGGTACCTGGCAGGGCGCCCCTGGCAGGGCGCCGGGCGATATAAGGTCTTCGGCATGGCAGAGAAGCCCGCGCGCAATCGAGATGGCAGCCGAATCAACTCGCAGGAGTATGTGACCCTCGCGCTCTGCGTAATCGTGCCGATCATCGGCTTGCTCTTCGCGATATATGCCAAGTCCCAGCACGAGCCCTGGGCAAGCCGGGCAATCATCTTCGGAATCGTTGCCCTGATCGTCTGGACCGTCCTCATCTTCACTCTCTAGGGATGCCGCGCGACTCCGAGCTCGTCTATTCAAGCGACGACGGTGACCTGCGCAAGTCACCAGGGAATCGGAAAGGGCAAAGGAAGCCCTCGCCCCGGCAGGAACCGGCACCAGGTCCGGCAGCTTCCGGTTCGACGATCAAGGTGAAGCGCGAAACTTCTGGCCGCAAGGGCAAGACGGCGACCACGATTTCCGGGATCCCCCTGGGTGAGTCAGACACCCGGACTCTCGCGAAACGACTGAAACAGCACTGCGGAGTTGGCGGTACGGCCCGCGGCTCGAGCATCGAGCTCCAGGGTGACCAGCGCGACAAGGTGATCGCCTTTCTCGAGAAGGAAGGCCACCGCGCCGTCCGGGCGGGTGGCTGACCCTCGTCCCGAGGAACCCCAAGGAAGCGAAAGGAACCGAAAGTGATTTCAGTCAAAGCGCGGGAAGCCCGGGAAAGGGTCGTCCTGGATCATTTCGCTGATGAGGTGGCGCAGGACTGGGACGCCACGCTGTCGACCTTTCCCCACCCGCGATACGAACTGGTGCCGACCGAAACCGTTCATGACGGTGGTGTCTCGGTTCGAAGCTACTACCACGACACGAGGATCGCCTTTCCCGACCAGCGACACGAGATGATTGCGCTCAGGCATGCTGATGACGCGGTAATCGTCGAGTTCTACCTGCTGGGAACTCATCTGGGACCGCTTGGGCCGGTGCCGCCGACCGGTGGGACGTTCAAGGTCCGGATGACCGCTTTCTTCGTATTCGACGAGAACGAAGTGCTGGTCACCGAAAGGGTTTACTTCGATCAGCTGACCATGATGCGCCAGCTGCTCGGGGGAGTGAACCTCAAGTCGGTATCCGGGCTGATCCAGTTGGTCAGGATCCTTCGTGGCTTCGCGAAGATGGGTAAGGAGCCGAAAGACGAGATCCCGGCGGTGCCAGCCCGAACAGCCTGATCCCGACCGGCCAGGACTGATACTTGACATATACCCCATAGGGGTATAATGTATAATTCATGAGCACTCCGACCAAGCTTTTTCTCTTCGGAATCAGCCTGATGTTGATCTTCGGTTTCTCGTTTTTCGCCGGCAAGGCCCTGATTCCCGAAGAGACAGTCTCGACCTGGACCAGGGAGGCCGAGGATTCGGCCGACGACCACGGAGATTCGGGTGGCCACGAAGCGGACGCAGGCCATCGGCCCGCAAGTGCTACCCCCGAGCCCGTGAGCGGGCTCTCGATCGAGCAGGACGGTTACCGGATGACCGCGGTGAAGGCTCCGACGAGCGTCGTTGGCGGGGGTGAGCTCTCTTTCCAGATCCTCGATCCCGCGGGGGCTCCGCTGACCGACTTCACGACCAGTCACGAGAAGGACCTGCACCTGATCGTGGTCGGAAGCGACGGCTCCGGGTTCCGGCATGTACACCCACGGCTTGATCGTCGCTCGGGTACCTGGACGCTGCCATGGACATGGACAGACGGCGGCAGCTACCGGGTCTTCGCTGACTTCGTGCCAGCCGGGTCGAATGACGCTGCCAGCCTGACTCTTTCCCGCAGCGTTCAAGTCACTGGCAGCTTCAGCCCGGTTGTGCCGGTCCTGTCGAGAACTGACAGGGTCGGCGGTTACAAAGTCAGACTTTCCGGCGAGCTGGAGGCAGGGGAGAGCCGCGATCTGACCGCGAAGATCACCGAGGACGGTGCCCCGGTTACAGACCTGCAGCCCTACCTCGGGTCCTTCGGGCATCTGGTTGCCTTGCGTGAGGGTGACCTCGCCTATCTTCACGTCCACGCCGGAGCGGATCACGAGTCCGTTCAGGAGCAGCCATCCGATGGTCACGGTCATGGCACTCACTCGGCCGGCCCCGACATCGATTTCATGACCGCAGCACCTACCCCGGGTCGCTACCTGATGTACCTCGATTTCAAGGTTGACGGCGACGTACATACCGCTGAATTCGTACTGGAGGCAAAATGAGCGCTCAGACAACCCGACCGGAAGTGGCCGGAGAGGATCTGGAACTGGAGATCGGCGGGATGACCTGCGCTTCCTGCGCCACCCGGATCGAGAAGAGGCTCAACAAGCTCGAAGGCGTCGACGCCAGCGTCAACTACGCGACCGAAAAGGCCAGGGTCAATGCCCCGCATGGCACCGACCCGAACCTGCTGATCGCCGAGGTCGAGAAGACCGGCTACAGGGCGGCGGTCCCGAAGTCTGTCCATAGTCATGGTCACGATCATGACCATGGTGGACTGGCTGGTCCCGAGGACGACCGGGAGCAGGAATCGCTTCGGATCCGTTTGATCGTATCGACACTTCTGGCGGTACCGGTCATCGCGATGGCGATGTTCGAGGCTCTCCAGTTCGAGTACTGGCAGTGGGCGTCTCTGACTCTTGCCGCACCGGTGGTCGTGTGGGGGGCCCTGCCATTTCACAGAGCCACCTGGCGGAACCTGCGTCACGGCGCGACAACCATGGACACCCTGGTCTCGATGGGTATCTCGGCGGCCTTCATCTGGTCGCTCTACGCGCTCTTCCTTGGCACGGCAGGCGAGCCCGGCATGACCCATCCATTCGAGATAACCGTGTCACCACAGAACGGCGCCGCGAACATCTACCTCGAAGTCGCTGCGGGGGTGACGATGTTCCTGCTCGCCGGAAAGTTCTTTGAGGTTCGTTCCAAACGTCGGGCGAGTTCTGCGATGCGCGCCCTGCTCGAGCTGGGCGCCAGGGAAGCCACTCTGCTGAAGAATGGTGAGGAGGTCCGCGTTCCAGCCGACCAGCTGGTGGTGGGTGACGAGTTCGTGGTCCGCCCGGGTGAGAAAGTCGCGACCGACGGCCAGATCATTTCCGGTTCCTCGGCCGTCGACCAGTCGATGATTACCGGGGAGTCCCTTCCGGTAGAAGTTGGTGAAGGTGACGCAGTGACCGGCGCCACGGTGAATGTTGGCGGCCGTCTGGTGGTCCGGGTGACGAAGGTCGGATCCGACACCCAGCTGGCCCGCATGGCAAGAATGGTGGAGGACGCCCAGTCGGGCAAGGCGGATGTCCAGCGGCTCGCCGACCGGATCTCCGGGGTGTTCGTGCCGGTGGTCATCGCGATCGCGGCCGGAACTCTGGGGGCCTGGCTCGGTGCGGGCTTCCCGGTTGAAGCCGCCTTCACGGCCGCGGTGGCAGTGCTGATCATTGCCTGCCCTTGCGCCCTCGGACTGGCGACTCCGACCGCACTTCTGGTCGGTACTGGCCGAGGCGCCAACATGGGAGTGTTGATCAAAGGTCCGGAGATCCTTGAATCCACACGGAAGGTGGACACGATCGTCCTCGACAAGACCGGCACGGTGACCACCGGCCAGATGACCCTGACCGAGGTGGTCACGACGCCGGGAACCGGACGCAAGGAACTGCTGCGGCTGGCCGGTGCGCTTGAGAACGCTTCCGAACACCCGGTCGCCAGGGCGGTAACGGAAGCGGCGATCGCCGAAACCGGGGCCCTCCCTGACCCCGAAGGTTTCGCCAACGTCGAGGGCAGGGGAGTACAGGGCGTGGTCGAGGGACATGCGGTTCTGGTCGGACGAGAAGAGCTCCTCGCGGAGTGGTCGCAGCGACTTCCGGAAGAACTTGCTGAATCGAAACGGAAAGCAGAAAGCGAAGGCAGGACCGTCGTGATTGCCAGCTGGGATGGCGAGCCGCGGGGATTGCTCATGGTCGCCGACACGATAAAACCGACGAGCAGCCAGGCGGTAAGGCAGTTCAGGGAACTCGGACTCGACCCGGTATTGCTCACGGGCGACAACCCTGAAGTAGCCGGCCAGGTAGCGGCCGAGGTCGGTATCGAATCGGTGCGCTCGGAAGTTCTTCCCGGCGAGAAGGTCGAGGAGATCAAGCGGCTCCAGCAGAAGGGCAGGGTCGTCGCGATGGTGGGGGACGGAGTGAACGACGCCCCGGCTCTGGCCCAGGCCGACCTCGGACTGGCGATGGGCACCGGCACCGACATCGCGATCGAAGCGTCGGACATAACCCTCGTCCGGGGTGACCTGCGCAGCGCCGGGGACGCGATCCGGCTCTCCCGCCGGACGCTCGGCACGATCAAGGTGAATCTCTTCTGGGCCTTCGCCTACAACATCGCAGCGATACCTCTCGCGGCCCTGGGGCTGCTCAACCCGATGCTGGCTGGTGCCGCAATGGCTTTTTCCAGCGTTTTCGTCGTCGGCAACAGTCTGCGCCTTCGCTCCTTCAGAAGTACTGCGGAGGATTCTCCCGGTGATGCACCGAAAGGAACCAGAGATGACAGCAAGTGAAGAACACACCCACGGTTACCTCCACGACAAGGAGCGCTACCTCGCCCGGCTGAAGCGCATAGAGGGCCAGGCGCGCGGCATCCACCGTATGGTCGAGGAAGACAAGTACTGCATTGACATCCTCACCCAGATCAGCGCTCTGACTTCTGCGCTGGAAGGCGTGGCGATCGGCCTGCTCGACGAGCATCTGAAGCACTGTGTGGTGGATGCGGCGAAGGAAGGCGGGGCGGAGGCCGACGAGAAGATGAAAGAAGCTTCAGACGCGATCGCCCGCCTGGTCAAATCCTGATCCGACACCGCGACGGTCTATGATCGGCCTCACGGCGTGACCAGCAGGGGCGGCGTAACCGACAGGGAGTCATTCATGAATTTCAAGGGGATCGCCAAGAGTGCGACCGTGATCGTCGTTGCCGTTGCCGCTTGTTTCGCGCTGGCCGCGCCGGCAACCTCGGCCAAGCAGTCAAAGCCACCGCTGGTGTGGATCGACATGTACGCACAGGCCGAGAAACACCCTGACTTCGTCTACTTCACGGCCAACTCGGGTGGGCAGGTTCACAGCCTCAAATGGACAGGCTGGGGCAGGCGCAAGGCTGTTGGTCGGGGGATCTACCGGGACACTTCCCCGAGCTATCCGGGCAAGCCGGACCTTGAAGGTCCCGCCAGGATCGTCGTGTGGAAGCCGATCAAGTGCGTTATCGCCTTTGGCGACAACGAGGGCAAGACGTTCCGCATCTACCGTCACGCCCGGATGCTTCGTTCGGACAGCAGGGGCGGCAGGAAGTGGATCAACCTTAACGGCTACACCGGTCTCGGCGCCTGCAAGTAGCCGGTCGGATCAGTTGGCTACAGGTTCAGCCACTGCTTCGGAAGGTCGACGCTCACGTCCTTGAGGTTGTTGGCCCTGGCTCCAACGACCCGGATCAGGTCATGACTGTCTGCCTCCCGGTCAGCTTCGGCTGCCGCCATCCTCAGAAAGCCTCTTCGCTCAGCTCCATCACGTCGTTGTCGATTCCTTCGATCGCTGTCCGGGTGGCTTCCAGGTTCGGCAGCATGGTCCGGGCGAAGAACTTCGCACCAGTGACCTTGCCTTCGTAATAAGGACGATCGCGATCGGAAGCGCCATTCTCGAGCGCGGCGGCCGCGATCTCGGCCTGGGTGATCAGCAGCCAGCCGATGATCAGGTCGCCGAAAGCCTTCAGGAACGGAACCGAACCGAGCCCCACCTTGTACACGCTCTTCGGGTCCTCCTGTGAACCCATCAGGTAGCCCATCAAGGCCTGGTGCATCGCCTTGAGGTTCTCGACGGCCTCGCCAAGACGTATGCGTTCCTGGTCGAGACCTCCGCCCGAACCGTCTGCGGTGGCCTGGAACTTCTCCAGCAGATGGTTCAGAGACCGGCTCTCGTCCCGCACTATCTTGCGGAAGAAGAAGTCCTGGGCCTGGATCGCCGTAGTGCCCTCATAGAGGCTGTCGATCTTGGCGTCGCGGATGTACTGCTCGATCGGGTAATCCTGAAGGAAGCCGGAGCCACCATAGGTCTGGAGCGATTCGGTCAGGATTTCATAGGCCCGTTCCGAGCCGACACCCTTGACGATCGGCAGCAGGAAGTCGTTTATCCTCGCCGCGAAATCTGCATCGACGCCCTGGGAAACCTGAGCTGCCGTCGGGTCGTGGTGAAGGGCGGTAAAGAGGTACAGCGCCCGGAGACCCTCGGCGTAGGTCTTCTGGGTCATCAGCGACCGACGCACGTCCGGATGGTGGATGACGGTGACCCGGGGCGCGGTCTTGTCCATGATCTGGGTCAGGTCGGCGCCCTGGACCCGTTCCTTCGCGTACTCGAGCGCGTTCAGGTAGCCGGTGGAGAGAGTTGCAATCGCCTTGGTGCCGACCATCATGCGGGCGAACTCGATCACGTCGAACATCTGACGAATGCCATTGTGAACGTCACCGACCAGGTAGCCAACGGCCGGGTTGTCGCCGTCGCCGAAGGCCATGTCACAGGTAGCAGAGGCCTTGATGCCCATCTTGTGCTCGATGCTGGTCACATTGACGCCGTTACGGGCGCCGATCTCCCCGGTCTCGGAATCGAAGTGGTACTTCGGCACGACGAAGAGGCTCAGGCCCTTGGTGCCGGGACCGGCACCTTCGGGTCGAGCCAGCGTGTAGTGAAAAATGTTGTCAAAGAGATCGTCGGAGTCACCGGAGGTAATGAAGCGCTTCTCTCCCTCGATGTGCCAGGTGCCGTCGCCCTGATCGATCGCCTTGGCCCGGCCGGCACCGACGTCGGAGCCGGCCTCCGGCTCGGTCAGGACCATGGTGGCGCCCCATCTCTTCTCCACTGCGAGCTGGGCCCAGTGCTGCTGTTCCTCGTTGCCGTTCTTGTAAAGCAGGCTGGCGAAGGCGGGTCCCGCGAGGTAGAAGAAGCCTGCCGGCAGGGCGCCGCACATGAACTCGTTGATTGCCCAGGAGACGGTGGCGGGGGCGGGGATGCCACCGACTTCCTCGATCAGGCCGATCTTCTCCCAGTCGGCTTCGGTCCAGGCGTAGACAGATTCCTTGAATTCCGACGGGAGGGTTACTTCATGGGTCTCGGGGTCGAAAGTAGGTGGAGTGCGGTCGCTTGACTCGAAAGCGGCCGCCACGGGACCCTCGGCCAGCTTGGAGGATTCCTCGAGCATGATCCTGACGGTGTCCGCGTCAAGGTCACCGAAGGCTCCGGTCTGGAGGATCTCATCGGTGTCGAAAACCTCGAAAAGGTTGAACTCGATGTCCCGGACATTGCTCTTGTAGTGACCCAACTGACTCTCCGTTCAAAGGCGCGTGACAGAAACTGTGCCCGGGAGCATCCCACCATTCGGAATCCGGTGCATCAGGGCAATGGCTTGTCCAACCCGTCCGCTTCAGCCGGGGAGCTTCTGCTGCGTCTCCAGCACCGGCTGGAAAGGGTGATCCCCACTCGAAAGCGAGTCGATAGCGGCATCGGGAGTGCAGGCCAGCAAGGACCGGTCATCATTGTCCAGGGACCTCTCCAGAAGCTGCCAACTGACCGGGAACGAGACAGAGGGGCTAGGTGTGGCCCTCATCGAGTAGACGGCGACCGTGGTCTTGTGCCGGGAGTTCTGACTCCAGTCGATCAGGACTTTCCCTTTCCTCAGGCTCCTGGTCATTCTGGATACGACCTGATCAGGCAGTTCGCTCTCAAACCCGCGGGCGAGGCTGTGGGCGAAGGCACCGGTTCGCTCGAAGTCGATGTCTGGTGAGTTCAGCGGCAGATAGACCTGAATGCCTTTTGAGCCGGAGATCTTCGCGAATGACCGGAGTCCCTGACGTTCGAAGGTTTCATTGATCAGCAAGGCGATCTCAGCGCAGTTAAGAATGCCTGCTGGAGATCCAGGGTCGAGGTCAAAGACGACCGAGTCAGGGACAGTGGGGGTCTCGACCCGGGCCAGAGGGACATGGAGTTCGATCGAGGCGAGATTGGCCATCCAGATGAGAGTTGGCAGGTTGTTGATCAGGCAGTACTCGATCGATCCGCCCCTGGAGTCGCTGCTGACAGTTGCGGTTTCGACCCAATCGGGGCGGTAGTCGGGACAGTGCTTCTCCCAGAATCCGGGTTCGCTCGTGCCATCAGGGAACCTCCGCATGGTCACCGGACGGTCGCGGAGGTGGGGGAGGAGCACGGGCGCAACGGCCGCGTAGTAATCGATCAGGTCCCGTTTGCGGAATCCCGACTCCTGGTAGAGAACCCGGTCCAGGTTGGAGAGCGTCATCGGCGTTCCGTCCACTTCCAGCTTCCATTTATCCGGACCACCGACCGCCTCTGAAGTGAGGCGACGATCATCGTAAAGATCAAGACTCAAGGCCGCTCCTCCCTGACGACCTCAGCCGGAGTCTTGTCCGGGCGAAATCCCAGGAACACGGGGTTTCGGACCCGGCCGTCATGGGTCCATTGCGTGAACCTGACCTCGATTGCGCACTCCGGTCGTGCCCAGCGGGCATTGGCAGGAATGCTGGCCCGGTCAGCGGTATCAAACGGGGACTCCAGCTGGCTCTTCTCCTCGAGATCCGCCGTGATCCGTGACAGCAGCTGGTCGTCGAAGCCCGTGCCCACACGCCCGGCAAATCGCAGCCGGGCTGTTCCCGGCTCGTAGTAGCCAAGCAGCAGAGAGCCAAGCGTTCCCGACCGATGGCCTTTGCCCGGCAGCCAGCCGCCCACGACGAACTCCTGCCTTCTTGAGTTCTTCATCTTGATCCAGTGCCGGCTCCGCTTGCCTTCGAGGTAGGGGCTGTCAAGCTGCTTGGCGACGATGCCCTCCAGGCCCAGATCCGATGTGGCGGCCAGAACTTCAGACGGTTCGCCCGCGAGCCGGTCCGGCACGGACCAGCGCTTCCCTTCGATCCTGAGCGACTCGAGCTTCTCCCGTCGAGCTTCGTATGGCTGATCCCGGAGGTCGACACCGCCTGCCCAGAGCAAGTCAAAGATCAGGAAGGTTGACTTGAGATGCCGCTCGGTGCGCGACTGCATCAACTGGAAGTCGGGGTGGCCGAGATCATCGAAAACCACCAGTTCCCCATCAAGAATCGTCCCCCGGGCCGACTTGTCCTGACCAAGCTCATTCAACTCCGGAAACGACGGCGTGATGTCATTGAGCCGACGGCCCTGAAGCCGGAGACCGCGATCACAGAAGGCGATGGCCCGGTAACCATCCCACTTGACCTCGCATTGCCAGCGTGAAGAATCGTCAGCCTCACCAAGGTGGGCTTTCATCGGTTCGATCCGGGATGGCATCCTGTTTGGCACAGTGATTACCGGTTTACCCGTCCTGGTGTCAATGAACCGGATTCGGGGTACTTAGACTCCATGGCACCGCGCTCTATCTGGAACGGAACCCTCGCCTTCGGAATGGTTCGAGTGCCGATCAAGCTCTACTCGGCGATCGAGCCGAAGGGCATCGGCTTTCGCGAGATTCACACGAAGGACGAGTCGACTTTGCGTCACCGGCGAATCTGCAGGAAAGAAGGGAAGCCGGTCGACAAGGACCAGATCGGAAAGGGATACGAAATCTCATCCGGCGAGTACGTGCTGCTGGAACCGGACGAGATCAACGCCGCTGCGGGTGACGGAGCCAAGACCATCGAGATCGAGGAGTTCGTTGATGTCAGTTCGATCGATCCATTCCAGTTCAGCAAGACTTACTTCCTCGGTTGCCGCGAAGATGCCACACCATTCTCGGTTCTTTCCGCGGCCCTCGAGAAGACAGGCAGGGCAGGAATCGGCCGATTTTCTTTCCACAATCGCGAGTATCTGGTCGCGGTCAGGGCCTTTCAGGAACGGCTCGCGCTCCACACCCTGAGGTTCTCGGATGAGATCGTCGACGTCGGTGATCTCGACATGCCCGGGGGCGGAAAGAAGCCGACCGCCAAGGAAGTGAAGATGGCACGCCAACTCATTGCCGGGCTCACGGACGAGTTCGAGCCCGACGGCTTCCAGGACGAGTATCGCGCCGCAGTGATGGACCTGATTGAGCGAAAGGCTGAAGGAAAGAAGCCGAAGAAGAGCAAGTCGAAGAAAAAGAAGCCAACCGGCGATCTTTCGAAAGCGCTCGAAGAGAGCCTTGCGGCTCAGGGAGCTTCGAACTGATGCCGCGTCCGCTCTGGAAAGGGACTGTCTCCTTCGGTCTGGTCAGTGTGCCGGTCGAGCTCTACTCCGCGATCACGGACCGGGGAGTTCACTTTCGCGAGATCCACACCAGCGACGGATCGCCGGTGAAGCATGTCCGGTACTGCGCTGCCGAGGACAAGCCGGTCGATCAGTCAGAAGTCGGTCGGGCCTACGAGCTTGATGACGGTCGGCTGATTCCGGTCACCGACGAGGAACTGGAGAACCTGGAACCCGAGAAGACCCAGACCATCGAGATCGAAACCTTCGTCACCCGCACCGATGTCGATCCAATCCGGTTCGACCATCCCTATTACATGGTCCCGGGGAACAGGTCGGTCGGAACCCTGCGGGCCTACCGGCTGCTGGTCGAGGCAATGACCGAAGGGGACCTCCTGGCGATGGGGACCTTTGTAATGCGCAGCCGCGGGTATCTGGCGGCGATCCGGGTCAGGGGAGATGCGCTGGCACTTTCGACCATGCACTTCCCGGCCGAGATCAGGTCGATATCCGATCTGCCCGGGCCGGCCGACGCCAAGATCGCCGCCGCCGAGCTCGACGACATGGTCGCGATCGTCGGCGAGCTATCCGCAGACTGGGATCCGGATTCATACAGCGACCGCTACAGAGCCCGACTGAAGAAGGTGATCACCAGCAAGAAGAAGGGCCGCAAGATCAAGGCTCCTGCCGAACCTGAAGAAGCACCAACAGCCGCCCCGGACCTGATGGCAGCCCTGAAGGAGACGCTCGCCAGCTCGCGCCGGCGCAGCCGCAGGCCGAAGGACCTCGAGGGCCTGTCAAGGGATGACCTTTACGAGCTTGCCTCGAAACGGGGCCTGAAGGGAAGGTCGAAGATGAACAAGGGCCAGTTGATCGAGGCTCTCGGAGACTGATTCATTCGTGAGGCGACGGGTACCCGCCTGGCAAGGTCGGGTTCGATCCTGACTCTGAAAACAAGACGAGAAGGAGCTGATCAGGATGCCAAAGGGCTCAGATCACGGACCGAGCGTCAAAGACGACAAGCTCTACGAAGAATTGCGCGAAGACAGTGCCAGCAAGGAGAAGGCAGCCCGGATCGCCAACGCGAAAGCTTCCTGTGAGAACGTCGGAAAGAAGGGCGGCGAAGCCGAGGACTACGAGGACCGCACCGTAGAGGAGTTGCGCGACCGGGCCGGGGAAGTCGGCATTGACGGCCGCTCAGACATGGACAAGAAGGAACTGATCAACGCCTTGCGCAACCACTGACCGGGCGGCAGGGCATCTCACCAGGCCGTTTCAAGGGCTCTTGCCACGGTAAGGAGATTGCCGGCAGCGGTGCGACCCGTTTCGTGTGACCAATCCCGGCCAGCTGTGCTGGTGAGATAGTCGTCGCCGGGCCCGGGACCACGGTTCCAGTAGGTCCAGGCTTGACCAGGGACGGTGTAACCAATGTCAATCAGCCCACCGGCAACTTCGGAGATCACGTGGTGGGCTCCGTCCTCGTTCCCGGTGACGACGACGCCGGCCACTCGCCCGTAGGCAACGGGGTTTCCTTGATCGTCGCTTTCGCTGATCATCGCGTCCATTCGCTCGAGAACCCGCTTGGCAACGCTGGAAGGCTGTCCGAGCCAGGTCGGGGAAGCGATGATCAGGATGTGCGCTTCGAGTAGTCGTTCGTGGATCTGCGGCCAGCCGTCCCCTTCGCCTTCATCCGATGTGACACCCGGAAGAATCTCGTGGTCAACTGCCCGCAGCAACTCCGTCTCGACACCATGGGATTCAAGCTCCTCCAGAACCACCCGGGTGAGGGCCGCGGTATTCGATTCTTCCGGGTCGGACTTCAGCGTGCAATTGATTGCCAGTGCTTTCATGGCTACACCGGTACCCGCAGTCCCGATCTCACAACCGTCTCCGGCATCAGCCAGGGGGCGACCTACATCGGCAGCCAGATCACACCCCCCGGTTCCGCCGCAACTTCACCCACCAGGGCATAGATCCCTGCGCCGAGCACATCACCCAGAACGAAAAGTAAAGGCAGTTTGCCTGTGATGGCCCGGCCATCCCGGAGGTCCCTATCGCCAATCTTCAGCCATGAAAGCAGGGTACCCGGGGCTCGGCCCGTTTCACTCTGCAGAAGTTCGGCAGACGGCCGCGCCGACATTCGTTTGACCGTCCAGCCAGCGGGTAGCCAGAGCCAGCAGGAACCGACCAACTACAAGGAGGCAGGAAATGAGCAAATCAGCAAGCGAAATCATGACCGGCGGCACCGAATGCGTCGGCGAGAATGACAGCGTTGCGGATGCGGCCACTCGCATGACCGAATTGAACGTGGGAGCGATGCCGATATGTGGCGAAGACAACCGTCTCAAAGGCATGCTCACCGACCGGGATATTGTCACCGCCGTAGTCGCCAAGGGCAGGGACCCGCAGGAAGTGATGGCGGGCGAGCTTAGAGACGGAAAGCCGGTGACGATCGGGGCTGACGACTCGATCGAAGAGGCCATCAGGACCATGAAGGAACATGCCGTCAGGCGACTGCCGGTGATTGACGGGCACGACCTCGTGGGCATCGTTAGCCAAGGCGACATCGCCAAGCAGGTTTCGGATGAAGCGACCGGAGATCTGATCGAAGCGATCTCTACAGCGTCTTGAGCGAACTTCGCCACAGGCGACCCGGGAGCCCTTCACCGGGCTCCCGGGTCGTTTCCTGTCAGACGCTATGGGACAGCTGCCGGGATTCCTTTTCGGACTTTTCTTCGACCAACTCCTCGTTCAGGCTGTCGAAGATCTTGCGGAGCTTCCGTGAGACGTGCATCTGGGAACAGCCAATTCTCTCGGCAATCTGCGATTGCGAGAGCTCCTCGCGGTACCTGAGGATCACGATCTCGCGGTCATCCTGCTCGAGTGCCTCGAGGGCCTCCGTGAGCAGCATCTTTTCCTCGATCCTCTCGTAGCCGGGATCCTCGCTGCCGAGTACATCTTCCAGGGATGCCTCTTCTTCGCTTTCGGCAGACGCAAGGCCGATGGCGTGCCTCGTTCGAACCGCTTCCTTCGCTTCGAGCACCTGTTCGACCGGGCAGTCCATGGCGGCAGCGACTTCGGTCAGGCTCGCCGACCTGTCCAGCTCACCAGAAAGGTCACGTTCAACCGACTCGAGGCGGCCGATCCTCTCGTAGATTCCACGCGGGACCCTGATCGCAGACACGCGGTCGCGGAAATGCCGCTTCAGCTCGCCGTGAATGGTGGGGGAGGCGAAAGCGAGAAACGGAAGTCCCCGCTCGGGGTCGTACCGGTCGATCGCGTTGACCAGACCGAGACTCGCGATCTGGATCAGGTCATCGAGTGACTCGGCCTCCCCCCGGTACCTGATTGCAATGCTCTTCGCGTAAGGAAGAAACCGCTCGGTCAACTCCCTCCGTACCGCCGGTTCATCTCTTCTTTGCCAAAGGTCTTCTTCGTCCAGAAGGCCCGGGTGATCCTGCCTGTGAATGCGCCGGTTCATGCCTGAATGCTCCTTGCTGCTCAATTTGTCTCATGCCCTTGAGCCTCAATAAGTCTGGGCCGTGCACCTTCCAGCTATGTATTTCCGAATTCGTATTTTCTAATCAACCTCGGCCCCGTTTCCATGTCCAGAGCCGTTTGGACCGTCGTTCAGCTTCCCTGGAAATGATCCTCTGGAAGTTCTTGCCTCCTCGATCAAACGTGCTGATCACTGCTTCCGGTGTGGCCGCGGAGTCAAAGTTGCACGGGATCCAGTCGGCGGCCCGGACCTGGTGTATCCCAGATCTTCCGGCGGCCTCGGAATCGTCATACCACCATGGACCGATCACTTTGCCGAGTCGAAAGACGTCATCCGAAGTGCGAGTCCAAACCAGGCTTCCTTCGGGCAGACCAGCGAAACGGACGAGCATGCGCGCGGCCTTGTCTCCGTGACTCTCGGCCGTCCGGTTCACCGCCTCCTCGAGCGTCTCGGGAACTGCTTCCAGCGGTTCACCGATACCGACAATCCCGCGTTCCGTCCCCAGCCGGGATCCCTGGAAGGCCCCCGAATCGAAACTCCGGGCTCGCATCGGAGCCCGAAATACGCACGGTGCTTCGTCATTGAATTGTCTATCAGCCAAGGCGTTCTGCTTCACGAGGGTTCCCGCACCGCGGGGCTACGAAACCGCGTCTCTTCTGAGTCGGCCCGGACCGAACCGGGTACTCCAGACATGAACCGACAATGAAAGGACCTCATGAGTAGCAGACTGAAAGGCAAGAGAATTGCGATCCTCGCCGACAACGAAGGCGTAGAGGAGATCGAACTGAAGGGTCCGCTCCAGGCCCTGAAGGATGCGGGTGCCTCGGTGGAGGTCCTGGCGCCGGAAGAAGGAGAAGTTCAGGCCTTCAACCACCTGGACAAGGGAAGCCGCTTCACTGTGGACCGCAAGGTCACGGACGCTTCCGTGGACGATTACGCGGCCCTGGTGTTGCCAGGCGGAGTTGCAAATCCGGACAATCTGAGAACCGATCCGGAAGCAGTCGGATTCGTCCGTGAGTTCTTCGACAACGGCAAGACAGTCGGAGCAATCTGCCACGCTCCCTGGACCCTGATTGAGGCGGGTGTGATTGATGGCCGGACACTTACTTCATGGCCCAGCCTGAGGACTGACATCGAAAACGCCGGCGGTACTTGGGTCGATCAAGAGGTTCACATCGAAAATGACCTGATCACCAGCCGCAAGCCAGACGACCTGGAGATCTTTTGCCACGAAGTCGTGGAAGCAGTCGCTGCGGACTGATCAGCGCTGCTAGCCATACCGGGCCCGGAGCGGGAAGTAGAGCCAGATCATCCCGAAAGCCGCGAGTGAGGTCACACCAGCGGCAATTGTCGGGATGGACCCGTACAGGTAGTCCGTAATCAAAGTCACCGCACCCGTCACCGCCAGCGCAAGGAAGGCGAGCCCCCAGATCATGAACCGGTTGGCGAACAGGAGGAGCCTTTCCTTCTGCTGGCGGCGAAAGGTGAGCCGATGGAAGGCGGTCGGCGCGATGAGAAGAAGTGAGGAACAAGCGGTGAATATCAGGGTTGCGAAGTAGAGCGACTCCTGAAACCCGGTGACCGAACCGAAACGTGACTGGAAGGGGACGGCCAGCAGAAAGGCGAAGAGAACCTGGACCCCGGGCAACGCCACACGCAGCTCCTGGAGCAGGTCGTTGAGATTGCGGTCGGTGCGCTCCCACGATTCTTCGTGGCGTGGATTGGTCATTTGAGCCTCGGAAGGCATGGTTCCCGGCCTGACCGGCTTGAAACGGAACTTTCGTCCAGGCTCGCCCGGTTGGAGCCGCCGCCACGGGGGTACATCCAACTGGCAAAAGACGATCTGAAAGGAAGGGATGCCCGAAAAAAGCGATGAAATAGAAGCGCTGATAGTGGACATCGACGGGACTCTCGTCGACTCGAACTACCAGCATGTTCTGGCATGGCAACGGGCCTTCGCCGCCTTCGACATAGCTGCAGAAGCCTGGAAGGTCCATCGCTACGTAGGCAAAGGTGGCGACCAGATGGTGGCTTCGGTGGCCGGGGAAACCGCCGAGCAGGCACATGGAGATGAGATCAGGGAAGCCGAGTCCGAGAATTTTCAGGAGCTGATCGATGAAGTCAGGCCGTTCGAGGACGCCTCGGGATTCCTGAACGAAATGCACGGACGTGGCCTTCGACTGATACTCGCCAGTTCTGCCAAGGGAAACGAGGTTGATCACTATCTGGGTTTGCTCGATGCCACCGAGGCCATTCACGGCCACACCAACTCCTCTGATGTTGACGCGACCAAGCCGGAGCCTGACCTGGTTCTGGCGGCGCTCTCAAAACGCGAAGGGCGGAAGGCACTAATGATCGGCGACTCGATCTGGGACGTGGAGTCCTCGAAGCGGGCGGAAATCGACTGCCTCGCAGTGCTGACAGGTGGCTTTTCCAAGGCCGAGCTCCGCTCGGCCGGGGCGAAGGAAATCCAGCCTTCGCTCAGCGATCTGATTCAGCTGCCGGCTGGGAGGGTCGCTAGGGACCGCACCGATCGAATCTCGGGTTGATCCCGGTGTAGCTCACCCCCTCGCGGGTACCTCCTGCATGGAAAAGGAAGCAACCGAAAGGACACCGACATGGCAGAAATCACGACAGTCGAAGAGAAGCTCGCGGAAGTAACCGGCCTGGCGCAGGCCGCGCAGGGCGCGATCGAGAAGGTCGCTCCGACGATCGAAGACGAGCAGGCTTTGTCTTCTCTCGAGACGATGAAGAGCGAGGCTGAGCAGACCGAAGAGCGCTGCACCTCGGTGATCGACAAGCGGGATGGGTCGAAGACCGCAATCCTCGACAAGGCCCGGGAAACCAAACAGGAAGCCACCGAGATGATGTCCACCTATCTGGGTGACGACTCGGATGGACTCGACGGAGTCGAATTCATGACGATGGCCGAAGCGGGTTAAGTGGGTCACTGGGAAATCCTCGGCGAGCTGAGCCGCAGAAGCGGAGAGCCTGAGCTTCAGGAACTCGTTCAGTGGGCGCTCCCGATCCAGGAGCGTCACCTGTCTGACGTCCGCAGCGGTTCCCTCGCCCTCGCTGGTCAGGTAGACACCGAATAGCAGCCGGTTCCTTTAACGAACCGTCCGCAAAGGGCGGCGCTGGGGTCGCCGCCCTTTGTCTTCCCTTCCGGAAGGAGAGTCGAACTCGAAAGAGGCAGCGCTTGATAGCCTCGCTCGCGGTGTGCCGGGAAGACTGGTCGGCGTCCAGCAGCCGTGCCCGAAAGACGACCCGTGAAACGACACCAACTCTCCGCATTCCCGCCCCTTGGCGACCATGACGTCACCCCGCGCCTGAAGCGCAGCGAACCGGGAGCATCCCCCCGGTGAGGGCCAAGGTCAAGGACAAGGTCATTGATCCGCTCACGGACTTCCTCGACGACGAGGTCCTGGGCGGAGTCGTACTGCTCCTGGCGGCGATAGCAGCGCTGGTCTGGGCGAACTCGCCCTGGAGTGACTCCTACTTCAGCTTCTGGAGTTCCTACATTTCAGTCGGATCCGGGAGCTTCGAGATCAATCTGGATCTCCAGCACTGGATCAACGACCTCTTCATGGCGGTCTTCTTTTTCATCGTCGGAGTCGAGATCAAGCGTGAACTGGTCTCCGGGGAACTGAAGGAGAGAAAGGACGCCATGGTCCCGGTCGTGGCGGCGATCGGCGGTGTCGCCCTCCCGGCAGTGCTTTTCACTCTGATCGCCGGTGGGGGAGCGGGTGCCGACGGATGGGCGATCCCGGCAGCCACCGACATCGCCTTCGCGGTGGGGATCCTGGCCTTGCTTGGCGATCGCGTTTCGACCGGGGTTCGGGTATTTCTGCTTACGATCGCGATCGTCGACGACATTATCGCCATCGCGATAATCGCCGCCTTCTACAGCGGCGGTGTCTCGCTCGGCTGGCTTGCACTTGCGGTCGGTGGGCTGTTGTGTGTGTTTGCTTTCCAGAAGTTCGGGATCTGGCGAATCTGGCCTTATGTCCCGCTTGCCGCGGTGGTCTGGCTCGCAACTTATGAGTCTGGGGTTCACGCGACGATTGCCGGGGTGGCGCTCGGGCTGATGGTTCCGGTCCGGCCTTTTAGGGGCCGCGAGGTTCACCGCAAGCTCGAACATGCACTTCACCCGGTCAGTGCTTTCCTGATCATCCCGCTGTTTGCTTTGGCCAACGCCGGCATCGATCTCGGTGGAGGGGTGCTGGGTGATGCCCTCAGAAGCGAAGTCACCTGGGCGGTCATCGTGGGACTGGTGGTCGGAAAGATCTTCGGCATATCCGGGGCAGCGCTTCTAGCCCTCAAACTTGGTTCCGGAACTCTCCCGCAAGGGATGCGACCGGCTCAGGTCTGGGGAGTCGGCGCGTTGGGTGGAATCGGGTTCACCGTCTCACTATTCATCACCGACCTGGCGTTCAGTGATGTCGCGCTGACCGATGCCGCAAAGATCGGCATTTTCCTCGGCTCGATCCTCAGTGGTTTGATCGGTGCAACCCTGCTGCTGAGAATCCGCGATCCCGCCGAGAGTGAAGAGGCTCCTGGTTGAAAGACCGTCGCGGATGACCGATTCGAGCTCGCTCGGGGGCCTGGGGCTTGAGAAATGGATAACCCTCGTCGTGGCGTCCGTCGCGACCGCGATTCTGCTGCTCGATGTGACGATCGTCTACGTCGCCCTGCCTTCGGTCCGGGCTGACCTCGGGGCGACTTTTGACGAGGCACAATGGGTGATCGATGCCTACACGGTGGTAATGGCCGCTACCCTGCTCGCCTGCGGGTCGCTTGCCGACCGGATCGGCCGCAGGCGGGTCTTCTCCGCCGGCCTGATCGTATTCACTGTCTGTTCGGCAATCGCAGGAGCAGCTGGCAACGCCCTCGTACTTGACATCGCCAGAGGATTCCAGGGCCTTGGCGCCGCAGCCATGTACGCCGCGTCCCTGGCTCTGCTGGCCAACGAGTTTCAGGGGAAGCAGCGTGGACTGGCTTTCGGAGTGTGGGGTGCGGTCACCGGGGCTGCGCTTGCGGTCGGTCCCCTGGTCGGCGGATTGGTGATCGACGGATTGAGCTGGCGCTGGATATTCCTGGTCAACGTTCCGATCGGCGTCCTCACCCTGGCTGGCACCTTGCTGTTCGTCCGGGAATCACGCGAACCAAAATCCTCACGCTTCGACCTCGCCGGCACAGTTCTCTTTGCGGCCTCCGCTTTCCTTCTGGTCCTTGGCCTGATCCGGGGTAACGAAGACGGCTGGGGGAGTCCCCTGATCCTCGGAACCTTCCTGGTCAGTGCCCTGCTCGCGGCCGCCTTCATCCGGGTCGAATTGAAATCAGCCGACCCGATGCTGCCTCTCCGCTTCTTCAAGTCGAAGCCATTCACCGGCACCGCAATCGTTTCCCTTGCCCAGTCGATCGCGATCTACCCCTTGCTGCTTTTTCTGGCGATCTATCTCCAGGAAGGCCTCGGATTCGGGCCCACTGAGGCCGGTCTCCGGCTGCTGCCAATGACTCTTTCGATATTCCTGGTCGCCCCGTTTGCGGGACGCCTGACTTCACGGGTGACGATCCGGCTTCCGCTGGCTTCGGGCCTCGCGCTGCTGGCCGTCAGCCTCATGCCTATTTACGGGATCGACGCCGATGACGCCTGGACCCGGCTCCTGCCGGGGATCATCGTCGGCGGAATATCGATCGGGCTGATCAGCCCTTCACTGGCGGCAGCGATGGTCAGTGTGCTTCCGGTTGAGAAGAGCGGTCTTGCCTCGGGCATAAACAACTCTGGCCGGCAACTTGGAATCGCGATCGGAATCGCCGGTCTCGGGGCGATCTTCGATCATCAAGTCAACTCCGGGGCGAGCGTTCTCGCGGGAATCGCCTCTGGTCTGAATGCGGTGATTCTGGTCGCCGCAAGCACCGCAGCTCTCGCAGCTATCGTCTGCTGGCCGCTGCTTGGCCGCCAGAAGTCAAGCGAAAACGTCGAGCTCTAGACCGGAGCCAGAGCTGGCCCTGATCCCTTTCCTTCCGCAGGGAGCCACAGTGAAATGGTCGCGGCTATGAGCACGAACGCAACCGAGAACCACAGGCATCCTTCGAGTCCAAGCCACTGGTAGACGGCACCGGAAAGGATCGTGCCGATCAGGCGACCGCCGGCATTCGCCATGTAGTAGAAGCCGACGTTCTTGGCGACGTTCCTGTCGTCGGTGTAGGAAAGCACCAGGAACGAGTGGACGGCCGAGTTGAAGGCGAATATGACCCCGAATGCGATTAGTCCAACAACAAGGACCAGGGTCGGATCGACATTTGCGGCGAGGGAGATTGCGATCGCAGCCGGGAACGCCGCCAGCAGAAAGGCCAGCCTTGCGGCGGTGCGCCCGGTCGGGGTATGCCCGGTTTCCGCACTCCGACGCGCGAACAGGACGGGCGCACTCGCCTGGACTGCGCCGTAGCCAATTACCCAGACGGCGAGAAAGGCGCCAGCTTCCCAGAAGCTCCAGCCGAGGACGCTGCGAAGGTAAACCGGCAGGGCCACTACGAACCAGACGTCACGTGACGCGAACAAAAAGAGGCGGGCGGCCGCCAGGAGGTTGATCTCCCGGGTGTTGGAGAACATGTGCCGGAACCTTGCGCCCATGTCCGCGTAGCCGAGGCTGCCGCGCATGAGCAGGGAGGTCGTGATCAGGGCACTCGCGACGATTGCGAGCAGGATCAGCATCGCGGTCTGGAAACCGACCAGACCGAGAAGCAGCCCTCCGAGGAAAAATCCGACTCCTTTCAGCGCATTCTTGGAGCCGGTCAGGATCGCGACCCACTTGAACAGGGCGGAATCGGAGTCTTCGGGCACCACAAGCTTGACCGCGCTCTTCGAGCTCATCTTGGTCAGGTCCTTGGCGATGCCTGAAAGGGCCTGCGATGCCATCACATACGGAACGACCAGCCAGTCTTCGGGTGCGAAACCCAGCATCCCCAGAGCCAGGATCTGGATCCCGAGGCCCGAGAAAAGAGTGGCTTTCAGCCCGAGCCGGGTGGCGATCCAGCCGCCGAAGAGGTTGGTGAGGATCCCGAAGAACTCGTAGAAGAGGAACAGCGTGGCCACTTCGAGCGCGCTGTAGCCGAGCTGGTAGAAGAAGAACAGGACGAGGATGCGGCTGGCCCCGTCGGCAAGCGTGTCGGCCCAGTAGGCAGCCGTGACCAGGACGTAGTTCCTGAGGTCACCTTCTCTGCGTGCAGAGCCGACCATCAATCATTCCCCGGCGGGAAGTGTCCGGGCGATCATTTCTGCGATGTCGACCATCCGGTTCGCGTAACCCCACTCGTTGTCGTAGAAGGCAAGGATCTTCACCTGGGTTCCGTTGATCACCCTGGTCGATGTGGCATCGACAATCCCCGACCTCGGATCGCCCTTGAAGTCGACCGAAACCAGCGGGCGTGATTCGAACCCGAGAATTCCTTCGAGCTCGCCCTCCGAAGCGGAGCGGAGCAGGTCGTTGACTCTCTCCTTCGTGGTCGGCTCTTCTACTTCAAAGCAGCAGTCGGTGATGGAGGAGTTGAGCAGCGGAACCCGGACTGCGAGGCCGTCGAGACGGCCATCAAGCTCCGGAAAGATAAATCCGATCGCGGTTGCCGACCCGGTCGAGGTAGGGATCAGGGAGGTTCCGGCGGAGCGCGCCCGGCGCAGATCCTTGTGGTGGGCATCCACAACGACCTGGGTGTTGGTCAGATCATGGAGAGTGGTGATCGATCCGTGCCGGATGCCGATCCCCTCCTTAATGACTTTGACCACCGGAGCAAGGCAGTTGGTGGTACAGGACGCCGCGGTGAGTAAGCGATCGCGTCCGGGCTTGTAATCGTCGTGATTGATCCCGTAGACGATGTTGAGGGCTTCCTCCTTCACCGGAGCCGCAACCAGGACTTCCCGAACCCCGTGATCGAAGTGGGGGGAGAGGAGATCCGGGGTGCGAAAGGCACCGGTCGCTTCGATGACCAGGTCGACACCGGACTGCTCCCAGGGAATTTTGCCGGGAGACTTGTGGGAGGTATAAGCGAGTTCCTTTTCACCGATTCGAATAGTGGTGCTGGCCGAACCGATTTCTTCGTCTTTCCAGCGGCCATGAACCGAGTCGAATGCGAGGAGGTGGGCCGCCGAACCAGCGTCGCCGGAGATCTCGTTCACATGGGCGAATTCGAGTAAGTCGCTGTCCCAGCCAGCGCGGAGGGCAAGCCTGCCCATCCGCCCAAAACCGTTTATCCCGACGCTGAGGGGCCTGCCCCTGGATTCCATTGATGGTAATCGTATCTATTGACAAATATGAATGGAACTGTTTTGATGGATATCGATGAGCTCTGAACTGACGCTGACCCCTAAACAGAAGAGTCCGAACGGCGAGCCCTGTTGCGAGCCGGTCGTCTATCCCGACGTGGAGAGGGCGGAGGCCGAGCGGATGGCGGAAATCGCCAAGGCCCTGGGTGACCCGATCCGCCTGACCCTGATCGACGTGCTTCGCAAGCACGCCGGCAAGGTCTGCGTCTGCGAGCTGGTCCCGCTGTTCGACGTCAGCCAGTCGACGCTTTCCCATCACCTCAAGAAGCTGCGGGTGGCAGGAATAGTCGACTCGGAACGTCAGGGACTCTGGGCCTACTACTACGTGAACCCCGAGGCACTGGAGGAACTTTCCGCATGGCTGAGTTGAAGACAGACGATCTGACCGAAGACGAAATGCGCGACTACGTTCGGGACCGATATGCCGAGGCGGCCAAGGGCAGCTGCGGTACGGGTTGCTGCAGCGGCCAGGAGGTAAAACTTGAGAACGTCGAGGGCGAGCAGGTCTTCGGATCCTCGCTCTACGACAAGTCGACAGGAGATTCCTGCTGCTCATCTGCAGTTGAATCATCTCTCGGCTGCGGCGTCCCCACCGAGGTCGCGGACCTGAGCCAAGGGGAGACAGTGCTCGACCTTGGATCCGGTGGTGGGGCTGACGTCCTGATCAGCGCAAAGCGGGTCGGACCGACGGGAGAGGCCATCGGCCTTGACATGACCGACGAGATGCTTGAGCTTGCGCGCAAACACGCTTCCGAATCGGGTGTGGAGAACGCCCGGTTCGTCAAGGGGTACATCGAGGAGATTCCGCTACCTGACAACAGCGTTGACGTGGTTATCTCCAACTGCGTGATCAATCTGTCCTCACGAAAAACCGAGGTCTTCAACGAGATCCACCGGGTGCTGAAGCCGGGCGCTCGTTTCGCTGTGTCGGATGTAATTGCCGACCCCGACATGTCAGACGCAGAGCGCAAGGATCTGGCCGGCTGGGCGGGCTGCATCGCCGGTGCCCTGACCGAGGACGACTTCCGGAGCGCCCTGGAAGGATCTGGGATGACCGATGTCTCGTTCCGTGAAAGCCACCGCGTTCATGACCACGCGTCATCGATGATTGTGCGGGCGAGGAAGCCCTTGAACTGACTCCAGGGCGCCCGGTCAGGGTTTCATCGCGACGACACGGGGTAGCTCCGGGGTATGTCGAGCGATCAGGAAGTCACAGTCATTACGCCTTACCGAAACGGGCCCTACCTGGTCCGCGGACCTTTCCGAATCGCTGACCAGGACGGCAAAGAGATCGAGATGAACCGCGAGGTCGTTGCTCTTTGCCGCTGCGGCAAGTCCAGGATCCGGCCACTCTGTGACGGCACCCACAAGACCATCGGATTCGAGTCTGAGAGCAACCGCGAGGACTGAGCCGGGGTCCGCGAACGCCGGTCCGGGGTCGCCAGCCTCAGCTCAGTAGAGAAGTTCGGTCCTGCTCCCAGCAACCGAGCAGGTGGACAGCCAGACGCTGCTCGAGAAGGATCAGGGCACGCGCCCCGAACTGAATGTCACTCGTGAGCTCGGGCTCCAGCATCGCGAGTCCCTGGGCGAGGTCGTAGGCGGCAATGTTCTCGTGGACCGAATCGGCTTCGACGTGCTCGTCGAAGAAGCGTGTCACCGGTTCGTCAAATCCGAGTCGCCTCAGACCGTTGCCGTAGCTTCGATTGGGGATTGCGGAACTCATCTCGAACATCGCGAGATGGCCGGTGATTGCCCCTCGCCGGGATCGCTTCTTCCCCAAGGCTGACATCAGATTGACGGTTGCCAGAGTGGGGGCGGGTATCCGGTCCAGGTAAGCGTTCTCCGAGGAGTCGAGCCCGACCCCTTCCATGGCGCTGGCGAAAAGCCTCGAATGCATCCGCTCAGGATCGCCACCCCCGTACTCATCGGTCTGCACTTCCACCAGCGCCGCTTTCGGCTTTCCGGCGAGGCGTGGAATCGCCCAGGTATGGGGATCGGCTTCCTTCAGCTGGTAGAGCGAACGGTGCACCATGAATTCACGAAACTGGTGGACATCAGCGCTGAACTCGAGGTATCTGGAGAGTCCCGGGCCTTCATCTTCTCTTTCGAGCCGGAAGAGCTCATCACCGACTGCCCCCGGAATGACTGGTTCGAAGCCGCCGACTGCCGTCTCAAGGCTCCCCAGGAAGGCAGCATCGAGAAAGTTCCGGAGCTCGAAGATCTCCACGTCCTCTTCCCAGGAGTCTCCGATTCCGGGAATCGAGCGGTAGTCCAACTCGTGCAGTAGGTACTGGGTGAGTTGGAAGTCTCCACTTCCGGGGTCCGTGGCCGCCGCGAGAATCTGTTGGCTGTGAATGGAGATCAGATCACTGCCGCCGGGTTCGGAAAGATGCTCGATTACTGCTTCGCTGATTGGGCCCCGGGGCGTGATCTCGAAGATGACCGGGGTGCCTTCGATTATTGCTTCTGATGCTGTCAACGAAACGGTGCCTTTCATTCGAGATACCTGATGCCGGGCAGGGAACGGGTACCCGTTATTAGCCGAACTACACCGGTCAGACGAGTTGAAAGATGGCTCCCGCGATGCCTGCGCCGAGGATCACCAGAACCATGGTCAGCTTTCCCTGGAAACGGTAGAGAACCGCGAACGAAACGAGGGCGATGATCAACGCAGATCCGTCAGTGATGCTCTCGCGGAGTATCTGGACGGTCACCGCCGCGATCAGACCGATCACCCCGGCCGCGACTCCGAGCAGAAAGGGCCTTATCACCGGGTTTTCTGCCGTTGCCACCAGCTGGTGATGAAAAAAGATCGGGAGCACGAAGGCCGGTAGAAAGATGCCCAGCGTCATCAGCAGCGCCCCGGAAAGACCGCCCGCGAGGTAACCGACAAAGGTCGAGAAGATGATGAGTGGCGCTGGCAGCACCCCGCTGATCGCGATCCCGTCGAGAAACTCGTCATTGGTCAACCAGCCCTGGTTGTCGACGGCAACGTCCTGCAGGAAGGGGACCACTGTGTAGGCGCCACCGAACGTGAGCAAACCGGCCTTCAGCCCCTCGAGGAAGATCGTCGCACCAAGCGGCAAGCTCACCGCAGCGAGCAGGCCCAACACCAGCCAGCCGCCCGGGAGGGCGACGGAGGTGGCTCCCCTGAAGAACAGACCCCTTTCGATCCAGGCCCAATAGGCAAGACCGGCCAGAACCAGAACCAGAAAAAAGGAGAGCCCTGCGCCGAGGGTCAGAGCGAGGCTCGCTATCGCTATCAGGGCGAGGGGGACGTCGTTTATGAACTTGCGTCCGAGCCGCACGATGGCCATTGCCATCAGGGCACCGACCGCGGCCTGGACTCCAAAAAATGCCTCCTCGAAGCGTTCGCTGAGCCCGGCCTTCACATAGAGCACAGAAAACCCGAGCATGAGCAGGAAACCGGGGAGCATGAAGCCGAGACCGGCGAGAAAGCCACCGAGTTTGCCTCCGCGAATCCTCCCGAAGTAGACACAGAGCTCATGGGCCTCGGGACCCGGCAGCACTTGATAGACAGCGAGAGTCTTCTTGAAAGTTTCCTGGTCGACCCAGCCCTCATCCTCGACGCACTCCTTCGAGATCATCGCGATCTGCGCTGCCGGCCCGCCCCAGGCGAGTGACCCGAACTTCAGGAAACGCAGAAAGATCGAAGCCGGAGAATCATGCCCCGCCGAGGACAGGGGAGCTACCGGAGGAGGGGGGAGGGGCATCGGTTCGCCAACAGTATTTGTTCCCCTGACCAGACTCGTGAACGAAATGAGACTTTGCACGCTGGCGATTCCTGTGACCAGCCATTGCGCGAGGGATATTGAAACGAGTTGAAGCTACGAGCAATAGGGTCATTGAATGACTGAAGGATCTGAAACCTCATGAGCTCGACCGATACCTGGGCATGCCTGGATCGAACCGGTCCGGTCGCCACGATCACCCTCCAGGCACCGACTGGTCCCAGCCGCATCAACGTTGATAGTGCCCGCGAGTGGCTCGCGGCGTTGCGCGAAGCTGATGCTGACCCGGAAGTCCGGGTGATCGTGAACAGGGCGGAGGGTCCGGTCTGGAGTGCAGGCGGTGATCTGCCGGCATTCCGGGACCACGGGGAGGAAGCCCATGACTTCGTTCGGGAGATCGGTAGCTGGATCAATGCCGTGGTCGCCCTCCTGTACGAATCAAGCAAGCTGACCGTTGCTTCGGTGCACGGCGCCGTGGCCGGTGGAGGTCTGGGGGCGATGCTGGCCTGTGATCTGGTGATCGCTTCGAAGGAGACTGCCTTCACGCTCGGTTACGCGAAACTCGCGACCAATCCGGACGCTGGCGTGAGCTGGTTTCTCCCTCGCATCGTCGGATACCGGAAGGCGCTCGAGCTTTACCTGACTTCGCAACGACTCTCGGCCACGGAAGCGCTGGATCTTGGCTTGATCAATTACGTCGTCCCGCCAGAAGAACTGACATCGGCGACCGGGAATCTGGTGGAGGAGCTTGCCCTTCTCGCGCCGAACGCGGTCGCTTCAACCAAGCAGCTGCTTCAGGCAAGCGAGAGCTCGACACTTGAGCGACACGCGGACGCCGAGATCCGCGCCTTCGCCGACAACACAAGGTCGTCGACCTTCGCCGAAGGTGTCGCTGCGTTTCTGAAGAAGTGATCCCGTACTTGCCGAAAGGACTCCGATGACCATCCGGCTCAACCCGCACCTGAATTTCAAGGACAACGCCCGCGAGGCAATGACCTTCTACCACTCGATCCTCGGAGGGGAGATCACCTTCTCCACTTTTGGCGAGTTCGGCCTCAGCGAGGACCCGGCCGAGCAGGACAAGATCATGCATTCGATGATCACTACTCCCGACGGTATGGTCCTGATGGGCTCGGACACGCCCAGCCATATCGACTCCGGCGGGGGTCACTCGGGCTACTCCGTGACGATCAACGGCGACGAAGAAGAAGGGCTGGGGGGTTTTTTCGAAAAGCTGAGCGGAGGCGGGACCGTGACCACGCCCTTCGGAGAGGCGCCCTGGGGAGCGATCTTCGGCATGTGTGTCGACAGGTTCGGCATCGACTGGATGATCAATTGCCAGAAAATGGGGGCTTGAGTCAGCTTGGACACGACCTGCCACGTGTCTGTATCGCTCGACGGCTTCGTCGCCGGGCCGGAACAGAGTGAAGAGGATCCGCTCGGCAAGCGAGGGAAAGAAGTCCACGCCTGGCACCTTGGCGGCGACCGCGTAAACGATGCGAACAGGACGGCGGCCGGCTGGCTCATGCGTCCGCGCGGTGCCTACGTCATGGGGCGCAACATGTTCGGACCAACCCGCGGCGAATGGGAAAAAGACTGGCGCGGCTGGTGGGGGCCTGAGCCGCCGTACCACGCGCCAGTTTTCGTGCTTACCCATTACGCCCGCCAACCGATCGAGATGGAGGGCGGCACGACCTTCTACTTCGTCACCGAGGGCTTCGACGCGGCCTACGCACAGGCGCTGGAGACGGCCGGAGAAAACGGTGTTGACATCGCCGGCGGAGCTTCGACCGTTCGACAGGCCCTGATCGCCGGGGTCATCGACGAGCTTACGCTTGACATCAGGCCGGTCCTGCTGGGATCCGGAGAGCGCATCTTCGACGGAGTTGAGTCATTCGACATGGAGCCGGTGGAGGTTCTGCATTCACCGCTGGCCACACACATCCGCTATCGCCGCACCGGGTGAACGGAAGGACAGCCATAGCCAACGCCATTGAGCTCAACTTTCCAAGTTGACATAAGACACATTATCGAGCATAGGGCGAGAATTGGCATGGTTGGCGGGAAACCGGCTCCCACGCGGATCTCGCATTACAAACTTCGTCTTCGATCACGCTCGTCGAAGGTCGCCGTTCACCACGGTTCCGGCAAGAACTGAGAATTTTTGGGACAGCTGTAACGCTGGGCGCGCCCAAACCATTCAGTAGTAGACGTGAAGATCAAGAGCAAAGAAACCCCCGGGTTCGAGGCTGTGGAGCAGCTGCGGCCCATGATTGCCGCCTATTGCAGGCGGCGAGGAAGCAGGGATCCGGAAGGAATCACCGCCGAAGTGATCGCCATTGCCTGGGCGCAACGCGAAGATCTGAACCTCAAGCATTGCCGGGCCTGGTTGATTACCACCGCTCGCAACCTCCTGTTTGACGAATACCGGGCCCGCAGCCGAACCTTTCCGGTCGACCCTGCAACCATCACCAAGTTCGACTCTCGGAGGGAACCTGACTTCGAGATTGAATCTCTCGATTCCGAGCTGAGTCACGCCCTCCAGTCCTTGTCACCGAAAGATCGGGAAGCGGTGCTTCTGATCGCTTGGGAGGAACTGACGCCCGCAGAGGCCTCGAGATCCCTCGGCCTGTCTTCTACGGCCTTTCGGGTTCGACTTCATCGTGCTCGTCACCGACTCAGGCGATCACTGGAACAAAGCGCCACCTCGCTCGAAGCGAGGGTCAGCCAAGTGGAGGAACCGATATGACCAACGCGCAACTGAACGCAAGGCTCCGGGCAGCGAATCCCGTTCCCGTCGAGAGCGTGCCGCCAGGCCTCGGACATTCGAGGATGAACAGGTTCATGCAAGTAGCTTTGGCCGTTCTGGCCGCGATGTCCGTCGGTGTAGGAGCCGCCTGGGCCACCAGCGGCACGAACCCCTTCTCCTCCCTCTTCTCCAATACCGTGAAGCTGAGTGAATCCGAAGTAGGTCGCGAATCGATTTCGGCGCTGCAGCCGATGACCCAGGAGTCGCTCGAAACACTGGAACCAAGAATTGCCGAGACGGCAGTGGTCCGGGCCGCTGGTGAGACCGCGAGGCAGATGCGACTTGAGGGACAGGCTCCCCTGAGCCTTCGCAAGGCAGCCTCCGAGCCCGACCCCACGACGATCTCCGCGTTCGCACAGGTGAAGACGAACCTCGGAACACCTGCCATTTTGCTGGTCGTGGACGACACGATCTGCTCCTTCACCGGACCCGAAAGCTACGGAGTGAGCGACTGCGCCGCCCTGGACGACGTCGGAGAAGGTGAGGTAATCACCTGGCGCTCGGAAACAGATAGTCCAAATCTGAAACACGTGACCGGCCTCTTCGATGATCAGGTAGCCGCGATCGATGTTGCGGGCGACGCGAAACCGCCGATTCGAATTTCCGGCAATGTCCTTGAACTCAGGAACGTTGACTCACGAAGTATCTCCCTCGTTGGATTTGACGATCGCGGAAGAGAACTATTTCGTAACAAAACCACACTGAGTTCAAGCCCCTAGAGGTTTTTTATAGGCCCACGGCCATTCGTAAGTAAACAAACAAACATATGTGGATTTACGGTTCTAGTCCCCCCTTGGGCGGATCAAATTGACATTGCACAAATTCGGTTTATATACCTTTCAACAAGACCGGAAACCTCGACACATTAATGCTAAGCTCGATCTGAGTTAGTGGCGGGCACATATTTCGGGGAACGGAGGAGTTGAGCACCAATGAACTCATGCCAAAGGGGATCTGTAGCTATTTCCAGGCTTCGGGCCGCGACACTTCTGGCAATAGCGATACTGGCGTCCATGATCGCTCTGGGACGAGCTCAGGAGGCCAAGGCTCACAACGATTCCTGTGCGGGGCTGGCAAGCGTCTGGTGGTGTGAGTGGTACGACAATTCGCTTCCAACCACCACCCGTCACTGGTTCAATGCCGACGTGACCAAACGAAATTGGCTAATGGGACAGGTCTGGGACGTTTACCCGAACTCCATGCAGAAAAAGTGTGTTGCGATCAAGGACGATGGAGGCACGATCTTTCAGGTTGCATGCGGAACCGGTAGCCCAAGTGGCAACATTCCGCCTAGTTGGAGGCCCGGCTGGATGTTTAATTATCACTGGGCAGATGGCAACCGCTATATCGGCTCTAACGCAACCCACCCCCGGTGATCAGGAGATCGATGAACATGACACTTTCCAGGCGAGACAAGTATTCCCTGATTGCATTCATGGCAGTGCTGGCAGCCTTCGGAGCATTCATGCTTGACCGGCCAGGTGGTATTGCGTCGGCCGGAACCGAGTCCGAGGAGCCTTCGCTGGCGGTTATTGAGCCAGCAAGCGAGAGCACAATCAGTGAGCAACCAGAGGCTGTGCGAGAGCAGCTCGAACTGGTGACGGACGGTGTAGCTGCGAGAAGCCCGACGGAGCCGGTTGAGGTCACCGGAATCGGCGACACCGTGATTCCCGGTGAGGGCAAGGTGTCAGTCGCGCAGGTTGGTGAAGAAGTGTGTGCCTTCCAGGTCTACGAGATCGGCAGCTGCGCTGACGAAGCGGAGATAGCCATGGGCAGGATTTTCACCGCGACTCCCGCCGGTTGTGAGCACTACGACGTTCTGGGGATCGTCGGCAACGACATTGAGTCGATTCTTGTGTCTCCGGAAGGGGAATCAGGCTACCGACTGGACGTGGTCGAAAACATCTATCTCGGGACGTTCGCCGCTGTCCAGACTGCCATCACCGGGCTGGATGCTTCGGGCAACACGGCTTTAACGAATCTCCTTCCCCTGGGTGAGTACCTGGAGCAGAACGAAGCCTGTCAGCAGCGCACCGGGTAGCTCAGCGTTTGCTGACAGTGATGCGTCGCTTAGCGCTCTTGCTGCCTGCGTTCCCTGAACTCACCTTGAAAGTGAGCTGACCCCGGCCTCCCCTTTCCGGTTTCAGTTTCAGCTTGAGGGTCTTCGCAGATCTGGCTGGAATCGAGCCGACCGGGCTAATGGCGCTCGCCCCCATGCCTATGACCCGGAGTCTCACTCCGGTGGCTCGGTCCTTTCCTGAGTTTGTGACCCTGACCCCGAAGGTGGCTTCGTTGCCCAGCTTGAGCTTGCTCGGCCCCTTGACGACAACTGCGCTGATCCAGGCCTTCGGATTCGGGGATCCGTCGGTATCGACCCTGAAGGTGCGGGTGGCGGGACTCTGGTCTTGGTTTCCGACGACCGCGTGCTCGGCCCGGAAAGCGACCGAGTGGCGCCCTTCACTCAGCGAAGTGAAAGTCATCGGTGAGGAGCAGTCAGAAAACTCACCCGAGTCAAGCTTGCACTCGAAGCCCGCCGTATTGGCAGGTTCGCTGGAACTGAACGCGTAAGTCGCCTCGTCGGTGGTGATCTTCCCGGTCGGGCCCGAATCGATAATGGTGTCGGGGGCAGTGATCTCCGGATCCGGCGAGTCGAAATTGATGTCTATGCCCGTTATGGCTGAACCCATGCCGACCGATATCGGTGCGGCCGCCGCCAGTGACGCCTGGTCCCTGAAGAACTCGGTGCGGTCGTAAGTTTCAGTTACCGGCATCCACCCGCAGTAGATGGAGGCTTTCAGCCGGTATGAGCTGCCGGGCTTCAGTTTCTCCACCTTGAACTTGATCGGATAGCCCGGCATGCTGGCGCTGGAGATTTCAGGAAAGTCGTCCGTCTCAACCAGGTCTCCCCCCACATCGAGAGCAGAGACTCCGCCAAAGCACAGGTATGGAGCAAATGTGGGCCCGTTGCCCGTGACAGTTCCTGAAATCGAGACGCCACGCTCAAGCTGTCCGTCGATGCCCGGCGTGTCTGCACCTGCCGTGACCGGTACCGGCGTCGCCTCGGCGCGGGATCCCTTGTCCGGGTAATACTCGCGAGCGACGTTCTCGCTGGAATCACACCGGCTGAAGGCGACGAAATACTCGCCGGGTTCCAGACCGATGATGCTGAAATTCCCGTTCGAATCGGATTGGGCGGAGCCCGAGTCGAAGCTGTCCGTGTCGTAGGCGTCCACGCAGGTGTTGGAATGTGGATTGTCGGCCGTGTTCAGGACCTGGCCCGAGATCGAGCCGGTGTCGGCGGCACCGGCCTGGACCGGCACGAAAGCGAGCAGGGTCACAGCCAGGACTGCGATCAGCAAGCCTCCTGCCGAAGATCGGACGCCGCGTGACCCTGAACTCATTTCCGTCTCTCCATCCCGTTCGACCTCCGAATACCGGCAGCTTACCGGCCGGTGTTCTGGCGCATTGGGCAAGAGCCCTCAGCGCGGTTCAAGGACCACGATCGGGATCTTACGATCGGTGCGGTCCTGGTACTGCTGGTACGACGGGTAAACCTTGACCGCTTTGGGCCAGAGTCGCTTGCGTTCGGCCTCGTCGGCGACGTGAGCTCTTACCGGTCGAACTTCCTTGCCGATCTGGACTGTCGTGTCCGGGTTCGCCTTGAGGTTGTAGAACCAGGCTGGACTCTTCTCGTAGCCGCCCTTTGAAGCGATGATCACGACGTTCTCGCCGTCTTCGATGTAGAACAACGGACTCGTGCGCTTCTTGCCGCTCTTGGCGCCGACATGATCAATCAGACACATCGGCGGGACCCCGGGGATGTGATGACCGACCCGGCCTCCGGTCAGCCGGTAGACGCGAGCGTGGCCACCCATGAGCTTGCTGAGCACAGGCCAGGTCTTGTCGGCGATCCGTAGTTGAAGGTCCATGCGTTCAACCTACCTGGTCGAAAGCGGCATCAAGCGCAGGATCGAGGCCGGCTGTCTTCGGCCACCTGTTCAGGCTTCCAGAGTCGCGCCCCAGGTAGCGGTGGTTCTTCCGCCGGGCTCCAGCCGGATCAGTCCCTCGCCGTTATTGAAGGCATCCGGAGCGCAGGTCATCGGCTCGGTGCCAAGCCCCCGCCTGGCCAGGTCGGGCGCCAGGGTGTGGCCGGTGTAGAGCTCGACCAGCGGGTAGCTCTCATCGAGCCAGATCGAAGCGGTCTTGCCGTCGGGACCTTCGAGGCGGGTCCAGGCGCGGCCGGCTTCGTCTCGGACGAGGTCCGTGAAAGCGAAGTCGATCTCGGCTCCCTCGATTCTCTGCGGTTCGCCGAAATCGAAGGGCGTGCCGGACACTCTTTCGCGGCCAGCCGGAAGCTGGCGATCGCCGGTCAGGATCCTGACCGTCCCGGGATGCTGCAGCAGACAGTCGTCAATCAAACCCCCACCGGCGGAAAGGTACGGGTGCTGGCCGTGACCGACCGGACAGGTGCGGTCACCCCGGTTCATGATCTCGGTGGTCACCTCGAGGCCCTCGTCGCCGAGCCGGTAGGCCACTGACACATCGAGGCTGAACGGGTACCCCGGTCTCGGCGCTACTCGTGCTGACATCGTCACCGCGTCCGGTTCGTGAACGTCGGCCGACCAGGGAACCCAGCGCAGGAAGCCGTGAATCGCATTGTTCTGCTCGGGCTCGGTAAGGGGGAGCTGGAACTTCTCCCCCTCGAACCGGAAACTACCGTGATCGAGCCGGTTTGGCCAGGGAATCAGGGGGGTTCCGTGGGCTCCTCCGCAGATCTGGTCAACCGGGTACGGGTCGAGCACCGGTCTCCCGCCCACCTCGTAGGTCCGGACTCCGCCACCGATCTCCACGATCGTGGCTTTCTGATCACCGCATGAGATCTCGAACTGCTCGCCTGAAGGACTAAAGGGAATCACGGGTGTCTATTCCCCGGACGGACCGCCCGATTTGTCCTTCGGGGGGTGGTTGCGCAGTGACCCGGCATGTGCCTTGACTGACGGGTCACGCTTGGACTTGACCAGGCTGGCAACAGTAGTGACCGTTAGGACGACAGCGATGACCCCGAGTGAAAGCGTGGTCGAGATCTCGGGGACACTGTCGTTCTGGATGTGGCCCCAGTGCAGTGCGAGCTTGACCCCGATGAAGGCGAGGATCAGGGCGAGCCCGGTTGAAAGGTAGACCAGTCGCTCAAGCAGTCCGGTGACCAGGAAGAAAAGGGCGCGAAGGCCGAGCAGGGCAAAAGCGTTTGCCGCGAAGACGATGAAGACTTCCTGCGTGACTCCAAAAATCGCCGGAATCGAGTCGAGAGCGAAGAGGATGTCGACGCTTCCGATCGCCAGGAGCACCAGAAAGAGTGGTGTGAAGAAGCGCTTGCCGTCGATCTTGGTGACGAGCTTCCCCTCGTGGTAGTCGTCGGTGATCGGCAGCCGCTTCCGGGCGAGGCTGACCACGACGTTGTCCTCGATCGACGGATCCTGCTCGCGATGGCGGAACAGCTGGATCGCCGTGAACAGGAGCAGCAACCCGAAGAGCAGGAACATGATCGAGAAGCTCTCGAGCAGCGCGGAGCCGAGCAGTATGAAGATCACTCTGAGGACCAGCGCCAGGAAGATGCCGATGATCAGCACCCGTTGCTGGTGCTGTTTGGGCACCGCGAAGGTGGTCATGATCACCACGAAAACGAAGAGGTTGTCTACCGAGAGGCTCTTCTCGAGGATGTAACCGGCGAAGTACTCCCCTCCCCACTCCCAGCCGGCGATGAACCCGAAAGCGACGCCGAAACCAAGGGCCACCGCGATGTAGAAGACCGAGGCAAGTGCCGCTTCGCGGAAGTGGACTTCATGAGGACGAAGGATCGCCTGGCCCAGATCCACCGTGAAGAGGGCCAGGACCACTCCGACCGTTACCAGCCACGCCGTTGTCGAGACATCAAGCACGACCGGAATAATCGCACTTTGCCTGCGCCGGCAACCTCCGGGGCGAGTCCCCGGGGAAGCGTGATCTCTTAACCACAGCCGCCCCCGGGTTCACCGGAGGCGGCTGATCGACACTTCCCCGAAAGGGGTTCGAGCTACTGAACCGGGATGGCCAGGATGTCGCCCGAGACGCCGGCGATCTGGTTGCCCGCGGCGCAGCCGAGAGTGATCGCGGTGACGTTGGCGTTCTCGGTCACAAACTGAACCGGGATCGTGGTCCGGCCGCCGCCGTCGTTGTCGTAGGTGCTGCTGTTTTCGCCGCCGCTGTTGTTGGCGGAGACGCCACAGCTGACGGAGTTGGTGGCGTTGGTGGTGATCGAGACGTTGGCGGTCACGATGTACCTGCCGGCCGGAACGTTGAGCGTGGTGATACCCAGTTCCGTGTCAGCCGGGACATTGACGCTGCCGGAATCGGTGTAGAGCGGAGAAACGACACCGTCCGCACCGGGGTCACCCTGATTGCCCTGGGGACCCTGGGCACCCTTCTGGCCCTTCAGTGCCTTGATCGTCTTCGGGGCGAGCTTGTTCTTGGTGATCGTTTTGTTCTTCAGCTTCTTGCCGGTCACCGTGTTGTTCTTGATGTTCTTGCCGTTGATCAGGCCGGACGCCGCTGTCGCGGTGCCGCCGACGGCTACGAACAGCGCCAGGATGGCGATGACGGTGGCGGGACGAAGCTGCTTGATGGTGTCGACTGCGTTCTTCATTTGAATCTCCATTCGGGTTTGTTTATTGACGCTTCTATGGAGATAACGAAGAGGTCCGGAGAAACTTACGCGGATGTCAAAAGTTTTCTCGGAATTGTGGTTTACGGCTTACCAGCAGTCTTTGGATGCTTAGACAGGCGCTCCTCCAGACCCAATTTCACGGTTGACCACTCGGAATCGAGGACCGAGAAGACGACCGTGTCACGGATCGTGCCGTCTCGCCAGAGCATGTGGTTACGGAGGATGCCGTCCTGTCTGGCCCCTAGCCGGGCGATCGCCTCGCGCGACTGCCAGTTGTGAAAGTGAGTCCGGAACTCGACCGCGATGCAATCCAGTACCTCGAAGGCACGGGTCATGAGGAGGAGTTTTGCCGCCGGGTTTATTCCGGTTCCCTGGGCGGTGGTCGCCATCCATGTGGAGCCGATTTCGAGGCGCCTGTTTTCCTCGTCGATATTCATGTAGGTCGTCATGCCGACTACCCTGTCCGTGGTTGGATCGACGATCCCCCAGGGGGCCATCTCCCCCGCCCTCTGGAGCGCGAGCCTGCGCTGGATCTCGGCCTCGACTTCTTTCGGGGCTGGTACGTGGGTGTACCAGGTACGCCAGAGATCCCCCTCGGCCGCCACCCTCGCCAGATCGGACTCTTGCGTGGAGTCAAGCTGCTCGAGACGAACCAGCTGGTTCTCCAGCGTCGGGGCCTGAACGAATGACCGCTCCTCTCCGGTTTCGGAACTCATGCTTTCCGATTATCGGTGAACCGGCCGGGGCCTGCTGCGCAACGAATAGCATTAGCCGCATGCCCACCCGTGAGGACAATGACCTCACAAGAACTCGACTTGCCGGAGAACGAACCCAGCTCGCCTGGGTCAGAACCGGACTCACCGCAATTGCAGTCGGCGTCGGTCTGGCCCGTGTCGTGCCCCTGCTTGACACTGCGGTGATCGAGTGGCCTTACGTTTTTCTCGGTGTCGCCTATTGCGTTTTCGGTGTCGGGCTTATCTTCTTTGGCGTTCAGAGGGGCAAGCTGTCGGCCGATCGAGATCCCGAAAAACCGGTAGTTCCGGGCAGCGGCATCTTCCTGGCCGGAGGGGGAATTCTTCTCGGCATCGCGACCATCGCCGTGGTCGCGCTGGCGCGCTAACTGCCCTCGGGCTTCAGTCCGAAATCACCGAATGGCTCGTCACGTTCGCGGACGGCCTGCATGAAACCGGCCTCGGCGGCCCGCTGCTGGAAGGCGTAGCCTTCAGGGGTGTGGCGGGTGATCCCGTCGAAGACGGTGCCGATGATCTGGGTCTGATGCAGACCTTGGGCGTATAGGGACTGGTTGACCAGAAGCTTCATCATCTGGAGCTGGTTCAGGGGCAGCATGGCAATTCTGGCCGCCAGATCATCGACCGCCTGATCCAGCTCACCGGCTGGATGCGATTCGATCGCCAGGCCGGCTTCGGCGGCTTCCTTTCCGCTGAGACTGTCGCCAGTGAAGAGCAGGCGCTTGGCCCGCTGCGCCCCGAGTCGGTAGGCCCAGAGCGAGGTTGTCGGTGAGCCCCATGCCCGGGCGGGCGGGTAACCGATCTTGGCGTCATCCGAGATCAGGAGCAGGTCACTGCAGAGGGCCAGGTCGGTGCCGCCGGCAACGCAGAAACCGTGCACCTTGCAGATGACCGGCTTGGTGCAGTGGAAAAGCGACATGAAGGCCTTCACGTTCCGGCTCATGCCGGCGTAATCGACCATCGGATCCCAGGTCTTCGAGGGGTCGTGGTTTTCGGCCTGGACCCTGGCATCGACCGGAGATCCTTCCGGTGCATCCTCTGAACCGAACTCTCCCTCCAGCATATTCTCGGCGCTGGCCACGAGGTCATAACCGCCACAGAAACCGGTACCGTTGCCGGCCAGGACCATGACCCTGACTTCAGGGTCGAGATCGAGATGCTCCACCGTCTCTGCGAGTTCACTGATCAATTGCGGCGTGAGGCCGTTGCCGCGTTCGGGCCGGTTCAGGGTGATGCGTCCGATCCCCTCCTCCGTCTCACAGATCATCGTCTCCAGATCCATGGTTCTCCCCGTTCAGACAGTCCGGGCGGCAGCCAGCAGCAGGTCCAGTTCCGACTGCATTCCGTCGACAAGGGTCTGGACTTCCGGTGTCTGTTCACGGTCGGCAGTGATGCCGATGTCAATCGAGTCGCGGTAGCTCATGATCGTCACGTTCAGGCCGATCCCGTCGGAGATGATCGAGAGCGGGAACATCGCCTCCAGCTTTGCCCCGGCGAAGTAAAGGTCGATTGGCGGACCGGGCACATTGGAAATGATCACGTTCCACGGGGGCCGGGTGAAGCGGCCGGCGAGCTGGGTGACCACCCTTGCGGCCCGGGCATGAAGCGCGGGTGGAACGAAGGCCGTCAGGTCCCTGAGGGTCTCGGCCGGGAGGGCGTCGTGGCCATCCTTGGCAACCCTCATCACCGAGTGGATGTACTCGAGCCGTTCGGCCGGATCCTCAATGTGGGTCGGCAGCGGAGCGATCATGGCGGAAACCTTGTTGCCGAAAGTGCCCCGCTCTTCCTCGGTCCGGACCGAGACCGGAATCATTCCCAGGAGAGGCTCATCGGGCAGCTCACGGTTGAAGATCAGGTCCTGCCTAACTGCGCCGGCGACCAGGCAGATCACCACGTCATTCACCTTCACACCGAAGGTGTTCTTCACGACCTTCACGTCCTCCAGCGAGACCGAGCCGAGTCCGAAAACCCGATGGGGCGAAAGCGAAGCTCCGTACGGTCCCTTCGGGGCCTTCATCGGCGGTCTCTCAATCACGTGATCCTCGTCGGCGCCCAGTCTGATCCGGACCCTCGACATGACCCTGCTGATCTGCCGGCTGCCAGGCAAGCCAAAGGCGGCGACCGCCATGTCAACATGAGGGACCACCGTGGTCACACGGTCGAAGACATTGAGAGGTGCCCGCGGAATCCCCTTTATCCAGGCTGCCAGCAGGTCACGACCGTCGGGAGCAGAGTGATCCTCTTCTCCATCGGAAGGTTCCACTTCGCGAGGCTCTGGAGTGATGTCATAAAGCGCGGAAAGGATTTCGCTGCCGGACATCCCGTCGATAGCCGCATGGTGGGTCTTGGAAAGCAGGGCGACCTTGCCCCCTTCGAGACCGTGAATCAGATAAATCTCCCAGAGTGGCCGGGAGCGATCGAGGCGCCGTGAATAGATCCGGCCGACCTGTTCGACCAGCTGTTCCTTGCTGCCTGGATCGGGCAGGGCGATCTCGCGGCAGTGATAGCCGATGTCGAAATGCTCGTCTCTGGTCCAGTAGGGCCAGTCGATGCTGAACGGCACCGAAACAAGACGCTGAGTGAACGGATCGACCAGGTGAAGACGATCGAGGATCAGCTGCTTCAGGTCCTCGATGGTCAGCTTGCCGCCCGGTGCAGTAGAGGGGTCGAGAATCGCAAGGCCACCGACATGCCCGTAGTTGCGATCGGTTTCGATCGCCAGGAACTGGGCGTCGAGTGCGGTGAGCTGCCTGAGGTCCGCCATTTCAGGCGGCCTGGAGTTCCTCGGACATCTTCAGCCAGACCTCGGAGTCGAGGCCCATACCGAGGTGACTGCTCTCGATTTCGATCTGCTCGGCGGCGCCGTGGAGGCAGGCCTGGTAGCGCACGATGTTGTCCCCTCTGGAGTAGAAGGAAATGAAACGTACCTCTTTGGGGAACGGTCGGCCGTAGGCGATTCTCGTCTCCTTGCAGCAGTCGCCCTGGGCGCAGTCAGGGCTCAGGAAGCCGGGGATGCCGAGCTGACCGAGACCCCCGATGATGCCGATTCCGAACCAGACCCTGGGGTGAAATTCGAAGTGATCGTTGAGGGGCGATCCGAGGGTTACGAGAGTGTCGACCAGGTCAGGCCGGCGCACGGACATCACCTTGCCCATTGCCCCTCCCCTGCTTTGTCCGACGAGCAGTGCCTTTTTGCCGGTCTGTCCGACCACCGTTTCAAGCCTGGCTTCAATCGCCTCGATCGTTGACTGGGTGCAGTTCACATTCCAGTTAACGCCGCTCTTGGCCATTGTCCAGTCACCCCGTTTCAGCCAGCGCGCCATCGGCGCGAGGCTAGGATCCCCGGCGAGAAAGCCGGGAATCAGCATCGCGGGCCGGCCATCACCCTGCGGTGGCTCGGGCCAGGTGGCCGGGTCACGGGTAGAAACCCACTCGTCGTAAAGCCTGTTGTGTGGCAGTTTCAGGCGATCAGCTACAGCCGTCGCACTATCGACGAGCCAGTTCGCTCCGTCTGTGATCGATGGAACCTTCTCCATCGATGGAAACCCACCCAAAGGCAATCCCATTGAGGGGATGTTACTCCGAAGAACAGCGGAGTTGATGCGCGTCGCCTTTTGGCGATCAATGATTCAGTTCCCCTTGCCCATCTGCCCCGAGTCGTGCATCATGGGCATGTCGCCGGAAGTTGAGATTTCGCCGTACCACTGCTTTCGCCACCGGTTCATCTGACTGATCTCGGCCGACTGGGCAGCGATGATTCGTCTGGACAGGCTCTTCAGCTCTCCGTCTGAACCTTCAGACAGCTGCAATTCGGCCATTCTGATCGCTCCCTGGTGGTGAGGAACCATCATGTCGATGAACTCGCGCTCGAAGGGTTCGGCGCCGCGAAGATCGTCGGGATCCATGTCCATGCCCATTTCATCGGAGCTCATCCCCATCACTCCGTGGTCCATTCCTCCGCCGGGACTTTCGTCAGGGTCGAACTCCTCCCCCGCAATTCGTTCGTAGGCCGCGCTGAGTTCGATGATCTCGGCCTGCTGACTGGTGATTATCGAATTGGCAAGTTGGCGGATCTCGGGCCGGTCAGATTCCTTCAGGGCTATCCGGGCCATTTCCACTGCCGACTCGTGATGCGGAACCATTCCGGCTGAGAAAGCAACGTCGGTTTCCTTCGCGGAGCTGGTATTGCTGTCCTCATCTGAGCCACAGCCGGCCAGAAAGGCCACGCCAACAACAAACGCCAGGGCGGCGAACCACCTCGATCTGAACATGAACTGAGCCTACCCAAGTGGGACTGTCGAGACGCGAGGTCATCCCACCGGGCGCCAGCCTCCGAGACCGTCCTCGAGTGCTGTTGCTGTTGCCAAAGCCAGTTCATCCCTTCCGGGGCCGGCGACGACCTGAACCGCGAGCGGCAGGCCATTTGCGGTCCAGTAGGCAGGCAGCACGACCACGGGCAATCCGGTCATGTTGAAGGGCACCGCCATTGGAATCTGGGCCAGCGGGAGCCATGTAGCCCCGTGTCTGAGGGGCCTGGTCAGGAGCAGCGGACAGACCAGAACTCCGTCGCCCACGGCTTCGAACACCTGTTGCCTGAGACGGGCCAGGGTCTCGAGACTGTCGCCGGGACCCGGCTTCAGACGACCTCCGTACGCGATGTAGCCGTAGACGCTGAGGGCTTCGGCGCTGATTCGCGCATCTCCCCGGATAGCCCGTTTCATCTCGGCTGGCCAACTGAAACCCTGGCCACCTCCAAGCTGGAGTTCGATCTCCGGCATGCCGTACTCGCGAAGCAGGTTCGAGTAAAGGACTCCCATCCTCTGGATCGGCAGGGATGGACTCTTCTCGGTTCGCATCCCTGCCTGGGCCAGCGCGGCGCCGGCCCGTTTCACCGCGGCCTTCACTTCGGGGCTGACCAGCATCGACCGGTTGCCGGTGAACACCCGGCAGGTCACACCCTCTATATCGGGCAGGGTCACCTCGCCGCCCCCATCGAGAACCCCGAGAGCCAATGCCAGATCTTCCACCCTTCTGGCCAGCGGGCCGGCGTGGTTCCAGGGTCGCAACTGGTCTGGCACCTCGGGAACGTGGTCGTCGTCCGGAACCCGTCCGGTGCTTGGCTTCAGCGAAACGCAACCGTTGTTGGCAGCGGGATTCCTGAGGCTGCCGCCGATGTCGCTCCCGAGTCCGAGGGCGGAGCCTCCGGCGGCGATTATCGCTGCCTCGCCACCGCTGCTCCCTCCTGCCGAGTAGCCCGCTCCACGGGCACTCTCGGTCCGGCCGAAGACCGGGTTGACGGACTCAAAGCCCCAGCACATGTCCGGCAGGTTGGTCTTGCCGAGAATTATCGCTCCCGCTTCCCTCAGCCTGGTCACAGCAGGAGCGTCGTGATCGGCTACATCGTCGCGATGGAACCATGAGCCGGCCGTGAACCTGGCTCCTTTGACTGGGAAACAGTCTTTGATCGTGATCGGAACCCCGAAGAGTGGCGGCAGTCCCTCTGCGCCCTGCTCGGTGATCCTGTAATCGGCGTCGGCCGCCTCCCGCCGGGCCGAGTCAAAGGTCGTGGTCACGACTGCGTTCAGGTCCGGGTTGACCTGCTCGATCCGGCTGATCGCTGCTTCGACGGCTTCGGTCGGGGTGATCTGCCCCGCCCTGATCTGCCTGGCTATCCCGACGGCCCCCGTCTCGGTGATCGCGGAGGAATCCATGCCTAGAACCAGGCCTCCTCCATCTCGAGGGTGGTCCTGTCAAGGCTCGTCAGCAGGTCGAACTGAGGCCCGGTCTTCGGCAGTTCGAAACGGAAGAAGTAGCGGGCGGCCTGGCGCTTGCCTTCGTAGAAGTCACCTTCCTTGCCGGCCGCAGCAAGGAACTGCTCCAGCCAGATCCAGGCGAGCACCACATGACCGGCAGCCTCGAGGTAGACGGTCGCGTTGGCGAGCGCGAGCTCCGGGTCACGGTCGGCCCAGAGCGCACCAGTCGTCTCGGCCAGACGCGCCAGGGCCGCCTGAAGCGCGGCGGCCAGTGCGGCAGCCTCGCCCCCTGCGGATTCAGCTTCGGAAATCGTCGTGGAGATCGACTCGAACAGAGCCCCGAATGCGGCGCCTCCCTGCATCGTGACTTTCCGGCCGAGCAGGTCGAGGGCCTGGATCCCGTGGGTGCCTTCATGAATCGGGTTCAGCCGGTTGTCGCGGTAGTGCTGCTCAACGTCGTATTCGCGGGCGTAGCCGTATCCGCCGTGGACCTGGATCGCCAGCGAGTTCGCTTCCAGACACCACTGTGAGGGCCAGCTCTTGGCGATCGGGGTGAGGATCTCCAGCAGAAGTGCTGCCCGGTCGCGGTCTGCCTCTTCGGGGGCGGTCATCTCGTCGTCGACGAGGCTCGAGCAGTAGAGCTCGAGACCGAGGGCACCTTCGACGTAGCTCTTCTGGGCGAGCAGCATCCGCTTGACGTCGGTGTGCTCCGAGATCGGGATCTGGGGATCCTCCGGGTTCTTCGAGGCGAGCGGTCGGCCTTGCGGACGCTCCCGGGCGTAGCGGAGCGACTTGAGAAAGCCGGTGTAGCCGAGAGCAGTGGCTCCAAGTCCGACCCCGATCCTGGCCTCGTTCATCATGTGGAACATGTAGGCCAGACCGCGGTTCGGCTCACCGATCAGGTACCCGACCGCTCCCGCTTCCCCACCGGGGGTGTGAACACCCTCGCCGAAGTTCAGCACCGTGTTCACGGTGCCACGGAAACCCATCTTGTGGTTGACGCCGGCCAGGACGACGTCGTTCGCTTCTCCGAATCCGCCCTCCTCTTCAAGCAGAAAACGGGGAACGATGAAGAGGCTGATCCCCTTCACCCCCGGAGGACTACCCGGGATCTTCGCGAGCACGAGGTGGACGATGTTTTCACCGAGTTCGTGCTCACCGGCACTGATCCACATCTTGTTGCCGGTCACCCGGTAGGTGCCGTCATCCCGGGGCACCGCCTTGGTGGTGATATCCGAGAGTGAACTTCCGGCCTGGGTTTCGGAGAGGCACATCGTTCCGTGGAACCGACCCTCGACCATCGGCTGGACCCAGGTCTGCACCTGCTCTTCGGAACCGTTGGCGATCAGCAGGTTGATCGCACCCGCGGTCAGCATCGGGTAGGCGGCGGTACCGACGTTGGCGCCATGAAGCCAGGCGAAGATCGCGCTCGAGATGGTCATCGGCAGCGCCATGCCTCCGACCTCTTCGGGCATCGCCGCAGCCATCAGTCCCGTTTCCTTCAGCACTTCCAGCGCCTCGGCCACTTCCGGGATCAGAACGACCTTCCCGTCCTCCCCGACAGCCGGTTCGTTCAGGTCAGCCTTGCGGTTATGCGGCTGGAATTGGTCCGTGGCAACCTGTTCGGCAAGGGTGAGCACGTCATTCCAGTCATTGGCGGTCTGGCCATGAAAGCGATCACGCTCGGTCAGCCGTTCGACATCAAGCCATTCGTTGAGCAGGAACTGGACGTCACGGCGCGAGAGGATGTCGGTCATGGCAGCAAGTGTTTCGCAAATCGGGTGAAGGGCGCAACGAACGGCAGGTCTGATGCAACCCGGACCGCACCTTCCTGTGCTTTAGCGGGTTCAGGAGTAGAGTTTCCGGGTCGGATCAACCGACTGACTTTCAGAAATTAATGGAGAGAGAACTTGACGCTTGAAATGAACCGCCTGCGCACCATCGTGCTCGCAGTGGCGATGCTGCTCACCGCAGCCCTGCTGGTTGGGACGGCCAGTCCGGCCGGCGCCGACGCAGCCGCCAAGAAGACCAAGAAGGCCAATAAGGGACCGAAGCAGGGCCCGGCCGGGCTGAACTTCTACAAGCCGAAGGGCAAGCTGCCTTCAGCACACGGAAAGCTGATCTGGCAGCGAAAGGCAGCCGGCAGCGTGCCGTTGAAGAGCGCCGCTTCGACCAAGCTGGTCCTCTACACCTCGAAGTCGGCCGCCGGCAAGACCGTGGCAGTTTCCGGCTCTGTCAGCGTTCCCAAGGGCAAAGCGCCCAAGGGCGGCTGGCCGATCGTCAGCTACGGACATGGCACCACCGGCATCGCTGACAAGTGCGCTCCTTCGCGGAACACCAAGGGCGGAGTGGCCGACGGTTACATCTCCTACACCGATCCGATCATGAACCAGTGGCTGCGGGCCGGTTACGCCGTCGCCCGTACCGACTACCAGGGCCTCGGCACTCCGGGCGATCATCCTTTCCTGGTCGGTAAGTCTTCCGGTCGCGGCGTACTCGACATCGTCCGCGCTGCCCGTCAGCTTGGTTCGAAGATCAGCAACAAGTTCCTTATCGCCGGCCATTCCCAGGGCGGCCACGCTGCGCTCTTCGCGGCAGGCCAGGCAGCCAAATGGACTCCCGAGCTGAAGCTCAGGGGAACAGTGGCCTACGCACCGGCATCGCATTTCAAGCTCCAGGCGCAGGTTCTGCCCGGCCTGACCGATCCGAACGGCCTGACCGCGCTGGCCAGCCTGCTGGTCCGCGGCATGTCTGTGGAGTACCCGCAGATCAACGCACAGGAGCTGCTCTCGGACACCGTCCTGCCGTATTACCCGCTCACGCGGACCAAGTGCCTGTCGGAAATCTCGGGACCGGACAGCCTCGGCGGGATCGCCCCGTCCGAGCTTCTCCGTGACGGAGTTGACCTCGAGCCGCTCTACGGCATCCTCGATGCCCAGAATCCGGCCGTCACCACGGCAGCACCGATCCTGCTTGCCCAGGGCACCGCTGACGGGACCACGCCCAAGTTCTTGACTGACACGCTCAACGGCGAGCTGGTCGCACTCGGGGATTCGGTCGATTACAAGACATACGAAGGTGTCGAGCACGGACCCATCGTGGCCGCGGCCCAGCCTGACGTAATGGACTTCTTCGAGCAGCGCCTCCCGGGCGGCAAGTAAGCCTCAGGAAGTCACAACAAAAAAGGGCCCCGGAACCGGGGCCCTTTTTTGTTGCAGTGAGGCAGGCTTCAGGATCCGTGCTGCTCCTGGATCTTTGCGTCCGGAGCGGCGTCCCTCTCCTGAAGTTCGGGCGTGTATTCCTCACCAAAGTCTTCAGCTTCGAAGACCTGGCGGATCTCTACGCCCTCGCCGTGGGTGAAGGGGATTCGCCTGGCCCATTCGATCGCTTCCTCGAATGACCCGACTTCCCAGATCCAGTAGCCGGCAATCAGCTCTTTGGTCTCCGCGAAGGGACCGTCAGTGACCTGGGCTTCTTCGTCGCCATATTCGAGGCGGGCCCCTTGGTGCTGGCATGGAGACCGGCGCCGTCCAGCATCACGCCGGCATCGACCAGCTCTTCGTTGTAGGCACCCATTTCGGCCAGATCCTTCTCCGAGGGCAGCACTCCCGCTTCCGAGTCGGCAGTTGCCTTGACGATCACCATGCAGCGCATTGAAGTCTCCTTTTCCGGGGCCGGCGAATCCGGCCTGTGTCAACTAGACGAACGGCCGGGGCCTGAATCGACAACAGCCGGCAAATTCTTTTGCTTTCTCCGCCCGGGCTTCCAGTACCCGCCGTTCCTGTTCGTTACCCGTCATCGCCGCGGCCTGGCTGAACTCTTCAGCGGCCTCTTCGCCACGATCGAGCTTCTCCAGAAGGTCACCCCGAACGGCAGGAAGCAGATGGTAGCTCTGAAGCCTCCGATCTGTCCCCAGCTGATCAACGATGTCCAGAGCCCCCTCAGGGTCACCTGACATTGATACCGCGACCGCCCGGTTCAGGCGGGTGACCGGCGAATCGCGCAGCTCAAGCAGTGAATCGTAATGCCCGAGGATCTCGTTCCAATCGGTGTCTTCAGGGTGGCAGCACTTGCGTGACAGGCGGCGATAGAGGCCTGAAGGAAGTACGAGCCGGAGCCTCCCAGACTCCGGGCCATCTCGAGTCTTTCAAGACCGCGGCGGATCAACAGGCGGTCCCACCTGCTTCGGTCCTGATCCATCAGCAGCACCGGCTCCCCGTCCGGCCCGATCCTCGCCGGGAATCGTGAAGCCTGGATTTCCATCAGCGAGACCAGTCCGTGGACTTCCGGTTCGGCGGGTGCGAGGCCAGCCAGGATACGGCCGAGCCGGAGAGCCTCGGCCGACAGGTCGGTGCGCATCCACTGCTCCCCGGCCTTCAATGTGAGGGCGACCTGGCTTTCCGTGGTCAGGGCGAGATGGCAGGCAGTGAATAGCAACGTGAGAACGTCATCGCCGATTTGCTCCTGATCGAATACAGATTCTTCCGGGCCTGGCTCCGGGTCGCTCCGCTCCAGTTCACCCGCGAGGAGACCGTACTTATCCTGCAGCACCCCGTCCCGTCGGATTCGGTCGATTCCCCGATTCTTCGCCGTGGTCAGAAGCCAGGCTGATGGGTTGTCGGGCACCCCGGTCTCTGGCCATTGCTCAAGTGCCCTGACCATTGCTTCCTGGGCCATTTCCTCGGCCAGTCCGACATCCCCGGCCCAGCGGGAAAGCGAAGCGACCAGACGGACCGATTCGATGCGCCAGACAGCTTCGACCGTGGCGGCCGTGGCCTGGCGGGTGCCGGTTTCAATCGCGGATCCGTCGACGGACCCACGATAAGGGTCAGCGCCGGATTCGCCGCTCGTAGGCTTCCCGGGCGCTGCCATCAACATCCGTATAGATGCGATCGATCTTCGTCCAGCGGCCGACCTTGATGCCGAAACCGGCGGGAAGAATCGAAGTCAATCTGGCGAGGAACCAGCTCGACCGCGGCAGGGCGACCCTTTCCTTGCCGCTCTCGATCGCTTCGGCGATGCCCATGGCCATCTCTTCCGGGCTCAGCATCGAGACCAGAGGCGATGACGAGGTTCCGTCCATCATTCCGGTCGACACCGGCCCTGGCATGACCACGGTGAATCCAATTCCGGAATCATCGAACTCCATCCGCACCGACTCCGTGAAGCCGACCACTCCGAACTTGGAGGCCGCATAGGCGGCCAGGCCCGGAACGCCCATCAGCCCGGCGAGCGATGCGACGTTGACGATCCGGCCGCGACGGCGTGGCTCCATCAGCTTGAGTGCCTCGATGGTCCCGTTCATGACGCCCTTGAGGTTGATGTCAATGGTGCGCTCGGTGATCTCGGGATCCTGAGCGAGGATGTTCGGCGAGGCCGAGGCGATCCCGGCGTTGTTCACGAGCACGTCGATCGGTCCGACATCGGCCTCGACCGAGGCAAGGTGTTCCCTGAAGGCCTCCCGGTCGGTGACGTCGAGCGCGAAGCCGCTTGCGCCACTGCCGATCGCCGAGGCCTCGCTGACAGCCAGTTCTCCGTCGATGTCGGACATCACGATTCGGTGCCCGCGAGCGGCGAGGATGCGGGTAGTCGCCAGTCCGATGCCCCGCGCTGCGCCGGTGATCACGATCGTCTTCGGAATGGCTGCCTGAGAGTCGCTCATGCGGCAATTCTCGCAGGTTTGACACGAACCGTTGTCAGTTTCTGCGATCTATTCGTAGAGCTGGCCGGCGACCGCGGTGAAAGCGGCGATCTGGTTTTCGATCAGGTCCTCGAGAGATATTTCGAGGTAGCCGAGCACGTAGTCGATCAGCTGTTCGTTGACCGACCCGACCAGGCCGAGCGCGAGCACGTCCAGACGAAGGGGTCCGATCTTCTCCTTGCCGCCAAGCTCCCTGGTGCGGTCGGCGACAATCGCGGCGAAGGCGTGGATCGCTTCCCGGCGTTTTCTCTCCAGCTCGGGGCTCACTCCTACCGCTTCGATCTCCTGGATCCGGGCCCGACGTGGATCCCGGGTCAGCTCGTGGGCGAAAGCCGTCAACCCGGCCCGCATCGAAGCACCCAGCTCGTCGGTGGAGTTTTCAATCGCGTCCATTGTGGCGCGACGGCAGTCGGCGATCAGGATTTCGAAAATCTGGTCCAGCAGGGCTTCGCGGTCCTCGAAGGCTTCATAGAAATACCGTTCGGTCAGCCCGGCTTCCTCGCAGATCGCTTTGACCGGCGTGTTCGCATAACCCCGGGTACCGAATAGCTCGATTCCCGCTTCGATCAGACGATCGCGGCGATCGCTCTGCCGTTCCTGCGTGGTCTGGCCACGCCAGGTCCGGCCGGAGTCGTTTGCTGTCTCGGCCATGGCGAGAGTATGACCGCTACCCACAGACGGTCAGGCCGGAGACCTCAGCCGGCATTCCTCAGTTCAACAAGTTCGGTGAGGTCCTCGTTGCTGAGTTCGGTGAGCGCGGCTTCGCCGGTGCTCACGATCGCATCCGCGAGTTCACGCTTCGTCTCATGGATCGAGGCGATCCGGTCCTCGATCGTGCCTTCGGCAATCAGGCGATGAACCTGAACCGAATTCTCCTGGCCGATCCGGTGGGCACGGTCAGTCGCCTGTTCCTCGACGGCGGGGTTCCACCAGCGATCGTAGTGGATGACGTGATCGGCGCGGGTCAGGTTGAGACCGGTTCCCGCTGCCTTCAGCGAAAGCAGGAACACAGGAACTTCACCATCCTGGAAACGTTCGACCATGCGTTCCCTCTGTCGGACTGCGGTCCCGCCGTGAAGCAGCATGGCGTTGATCCCCCGCTCTTCGAGATGCCGGGCGAGGAGCTTGGCCATCGCCACGTACTGGGTGAACACAAGGACTGCACTCTCTTCGCTCAGGATCGTGTCGAGCAGTTCGTCAAGCAGCTCGAGCTTGCCGGATCGGTCGGCCAGCGGTCCACCTTCCTCGCCCAGGTACTGGGCCGGGTGGTTGCAGATCTGCTTCAGGGACGTCAGCAGCTTGAGTACCAGGCCGCGCCGGCTGATTCCGGCCGCAGTGCGGATCTGGAGCATGTTCTCGCGGACTGCCTGTTCGTAAAGCTTGATCTGCTCCGGACTCAGCTCGACCGGCTGGTCCGTGATCGTTTTCGGCGGGAGCTCCGGGGCGATGCCCGGATCGGACTTCCTGCGGCGCAGGAGGAAGGGTCTGACCAGCCGGTTCAGCAGCCTGGTCGCCGTCTGGTTGCTCTCGAGTTCGATCGGGTCGGCCCACTTCCTGCGGAACGAACCGAGGCTGCCGAGCAGTCCCGGCGTGGTCCAGTCGAGGATCGCCCAGAGCTCGCTCAGGTTGTTTTCGACCGGCGTGCCCGTCAAGGCGACTCGCGAGCGCGCCGGAATCGTCCTCAGGGCCTTGGCGCCGGCAGAACGGGAGTTCTTCACATGCTGGGCCTCGTCAGCCACGAGGAGCCCCCAGGGCACCGCCTCAAAGCGCTCAGCGTCCAGGCGCATCGTTCCGTAGGTGGTCAGCACAAACCCGCCGGTGATCTGGTCAAGACTGCGGTTCGGTCCGTGGTAACGCCGCACCGCCTCGCCAGGGGCAAAGCGGTGAATCTCCCGCTCCCAGTTGCCCAGCAGGGAAGCCGGGCAGACGACCAGAGTCGGACCCGCAGTCTGGGGGTTCAGGCGTCGGTGGAGATGGAGCGAGATCAGCATCACCGTCTTGCCGAGGCCCATGTCATCGGCCAGGCAGCCGCCGAGTCCGAGTGAAGTCATGCGGTGGAGCCACCTCAGACCCTCGACCTGATACTCGCGCAGCGTGGCGGTCAGCGTGGGAGGCGGCTCGATCAGGTCCTGTTCGCTGTCGCCGGTAACTTCCTCGCGCAACTGGGCGACCCAGCCTTTGGCTTCAACCTCGACCTGCTGGCCATCTACGACAGTGCTGCCGGTCAGGGCCACGCTGAGCGCATCGATAGCCGTCAGTGGTTTCAGATCCGGATCCCGGGCCCGGTCGGCCATAACTCGGGGAACGAGCACCCAACTGTCCCGCAGCCGGACGATCGGCCCGTCAGCGTCCGCGACGAGCTCCATCTCCTCTTCGGTGAGTGGCGTACCGTCCAGCGAGAGCTGCCACGAGAAGCCCTGCAGGGCATTCGCATCGAAAACGTCCGGAACGCTCTGGCTGAGGCGACCGCTACTGCCGACCACCACTTTGCCACTGAGGCTCTGATTCAGGCCGGGATCCCATTCGAGCGCGATTCCCGAAGACTCCAGTCGCTCGGCTGCGCCATCCAGGAGATCGAGCACTTCCTCGTCTCTCAGCTCCAGGCGATCGGGCACATCGGCTTCGAGCAGGCTGCGGAGAGGCGCCCAGGCGGCGGCGGCCATGCCGACGCCCATTGTGGTGTCGATCCGGCCCCGGGAACCGAACTCGTCCTTGTCGAGCGTCCAGAGGTCAGCAACGTCGAAGAACTCGTCCGGCCGCTCTGGTGGATGGGTACGGACGGTCATTTCGAAGGGCCGGATCCGGTACAGGCCTTCCGACGCACCGACCCTCAGGCGGATCGGTACCTGCTTCCGCTTCGGCCGCGAACTTGCGTCGCCACTGGCGCCGGCGCGTGCGGGCGCCGCGCCGGTTCTGGGGATTGAAGAAGACGGAGACAAAAGCGGCCAGACATTGTATGTCAATGGCGCGGCGGGCTCAGTACGCCCCGTTTTCAGGCAGTCTCAGGCAGCTTCTTCGGGCTCGGCCTTCTGCTTCAGGTCTATACCCGCAGCCCGCAGCATCAGGTAGCTCAGATAAATCGCCAGCGCAAAGATCGGAAGCCCCATGGCGGTCTTGGCTATCCCGAGAGCAACCAGCGAACCGGAGAGATAAAGCGGCAGCTGGACGGCCAGCCGCAACAGAAAGGTGCCGACCCAGATCCAGCTGATCTTGCTGAAGAGCCGAACCCGATCCGGATCCTGTCGCCAGTTCATGCCTTCACCGATCAGAGGCCCGATGAATACACCCATGAGCGGCCAGCGGACGGCGATCGAGATCGCGTAGATCAATGCGTATCCGCCATTGAACAGGAGCCCTGGAAGGAAGAAATCTTCGGCCTTGCCGGTGCGGGTGGCGATGAATGCGGCGAGGGCAACCCCAAGGAAGCCGGAGGCTGCATACCGGGCTCTCTCCCCCCTGATCAGCCGCACCAGGGCGATCAGCAGGGCTATGCCGACCGCTATCCCTGCGGCAAGCTCCAGCTTCTGGCCGGTGACCGTATAAGCGATGACAAAGGCAAGGCCGGGAATGCTCGAATCAGCGATCCCCTGAGGGCCGCCAAGCTCGTCGAGGAGATTGATCTCCTCCTTCTCCTCGAGCTCGACCTCGACATGGTCATCTGCCTTGTGGACTTCGGTCACTGGCCGATTCTCTCAGCCAGCAGCCACCGGCGCCGGGCGGGACCGGACTCAGGCAGCGAGGCGGTCTTCGAATCCGACCGGTTGACCGGCCGGCACCACGGGCCAGGCGCCCTCGACCCTTTCGGGTCGTCCCTGCTCCGTGAAGTAGCTCTGGAGCGATTCCGCCTGTTCGCGGGCCCAGATGATCTGCTGCTCATGAAGCTCGAAGATCTCCATCTCGCCGAGTTCCGGATAGGTAGTGCCCATCCGCCAGGCGAGACGGGCTGCGGCGAGGGCATCGGCATCAGCCGCATGGGCCGAGGTCAGCGGCACGCGGTAGGCCTCGCAAAGCAGGCCGAGGTTCCGGCGGCCCTTGCGAAAGCGGTTCACCTGCTTGTCGAGCACATAAGGGTCGATGACCAGAAGGCCGTCACTTCCGCCGACCCGGTCAACCAGGGGCTCGACGCCGTGGCGGCGGGACTCGCGATCGAGGATCGTGAGGTCGAACCGCCCGTTGAATGCAACCACGGGAATCGCCTCCGACAGCGCCTCGGTCAGGATCGAATTGATCTCCTCGACAGCCTCCGCAGTCGGGACCCCGTCCCTTCTCGCCATCTCGGTCGTGATCCTGTGAACCTCGGTTGCCTCGGCCGGGATCCCCACTCCGGGATCAACCAGCCAACTGCTGCTCTCAGGCTGCTCGCCGCCACCGACCAGACTGACCGCAGCGGTGACTATCCGGTCGCTCTCGATGTCGGTGCCAGTGGTTTCTATGTCGAAGGCTGCGAGACGCCCGTCAAACCAGTTCACGATTCAGAAGTTAGCGTCGTCCCCGGACGCTCAGATCTGACTACTGACCGATCTGGATTGGCTTCTGGCGGCCGAGATGCTCGACCTGCAGCGTGGTGTGCCCGATCTCGTACTTCTGGCGCAACAGCTCCTCCAGCTCGCTCCTGATTCCATGGCAATCTGCCGCGGCACCGACCAGAACATGGGCACTCAGCATCGGCAGTCCGGAAGTGATCTGCCAGATGTGGAGGTCATGGACCTGATCGACGCCGTCGACCGAGGCCATCGCATACCCGATCTCCTCCGTGTCCATGCCGGGAGGGGCCGCTTCGAGCAGAACATCGACCGAGTCACGGAGGATCGACCAGGCGCTGGCCGCGATCAGGACCGAGATCACGATCGAGACGATCGGGTCGGCGAGCTCCCACCCGGTAGTCAGGATGATGACCGCCGCGATGATCACCCCGACCGATCCGGCG
>JAUPTY010000095.1 GCA_030917845.1 Actinomycetota bacterium
GTCGTAGATCGAGATCCGGTCGGAGGCGACCAGCAGGAGATCGTCCTCGATCTCGTAGATCTCTCGGACCTTGCCGGAATTGACGAGTTTCAGGTCTTCAATCGAGGGGCTCATTGGCTTCGACTCTACAAGAGCATGTGAGCGGACCCGGGGGCGGTTTAGCCGCAAATTCGGACCTTTCGGTCTGTGAAAGCCAGGCTCGTTAGGGTCTGGCTCATGCCCAAGCGTCTCGTTCTCTTCACGTTGCTTCTTTCTGCCTGTGGTCTCGCGGCCGCAACTCCCGCTCTGGCGGTGCCCAAGTGCGAGGGTCCGGTCTTCCAGAAGACCCTGTATTCCGGCCAGGGCGTGCTCGAATCTCTGGTCTCCGGCAAAGGGGGCAAGCTCTTCGTCTCCGCCACCCAGGCCGCCTTTGACGACCCAGCTTCCCTGCTTCGCTTCGATCGCCCGGGCAGCGATCCGAAAGTGATCGCGAGGGCAACGCCAGGTTCCGGCGGTCTCGCCTGGGCCGGCAGCCGGTTGCTCTGGGGCAATGGCAACACGATCGCGGCAGGTCAGAGCGGAGACCTGAACCCGCAAGCACGCCTGCTCAAGGTGAACCCGCTGACCGGCAAGTACTTCACATGGGCACGCGGGCTCGGGATGGCAAACGGGGTGGCCACGACCAGTGATGGAGTCGTCTTTGCCTCGAACGACTTCGGTCTCAAGCTCGACCGGATTTCGCCGAAAGGCGTGACCAACCACGGCTGGTCAGAGGTGCAGAGCGGTAACGGCATGGTGGTCGGCAAGAACGGCAAGTACCTCTTCGTCAACCAGACCTTCGTCGTTCCCGGTCAGATCTCAAGGGTCGAGATTGCGGACCCTTCGAACGTAACCACATATTTCACCTCGGCTGGCCTGGACAACCAGGTTCCGGCCTTCGACGGCCTGACCCGGGATGACGCCAACAACCTCTACGCAACCGCCTGGGCAGCGGGCGAAGTCTGGAAGATCACTCCGGACCGGCAGGTCTGTGTGCTTGCTTCCGGCATTCCCCAGATTTCAAACGTCGCGTTCGGTGGAGGCAAGAGCGGATTCAATCGCGGCGCCCTCTACGCGGTGAACTTTCTCGGCGACATCGTCCAGATCAAGGGCGCCCGCCGGGCCACGGTTCCCGGCTGAGTTTCGCCGCTTCGCTTAGGGTCAGGGCATGAGCCCGATCCGGATTCTCCTCGCCCTGGCTGTGCTGGCAGCCGCCCTGATTCTCGCCCCCGCCGTTCAGGCAAAGACAGTGAACGGCTGCGTGCTTAAGCAGAAGGCGAAGTGCGCGGGCAAGAAACTCAACTGGCAGCTCGAGTTCCACGGCAAACTCAACGGCGCGAATTTCCGCAACGCGAGACTGCGCGGAGCCGACCTCAGGAACGCCAACCTCAAGAACGCGGATCTCCGCGGAGCCGATCTGACCAGCGCCGATCTGCGCGGGGCCTGGATGGTCGGGGCGAAGCTGAACGGGGCGACTCTCTCGACCGCAAACTTCACCAACGCGACCATGAACAAGGCGAACCTGACCGCGGTCAGCGCCGAGAACGCCAGGCTCTACGGGGCCAGCATGAACAGCGCAATTCTGACCAACGGTGATTTCAGCAACTCCAGCTTCTACGGGACCGACCTGACAAATGCCAATCTCCAGGGCTCGAATCAGCCGCCACCACCACCCCCGTTTTCGAACGAACCTGCCAAGACCACAACGAACCTGATCAACGCCAACCTCTGGGGTGCGACGCTTTCGGGCACCAATCTCACCAACGTAAACCTTGAGAACGCGAATCTCTACGGCGTGGTGGCCCAGCCGAACCCGGCCAATTTCACCGGGACGCTGCTCTACTCGGCGAACCTGAGCAGCACGATCATGGACGGAGCCAATTTCACCGATTCCTTCATGCATGCCAGCTCGATCCAGATTTCCTCTTTCAACGAAGTGAACATGACTAATGCATCCCTTGGCTCAGTGGTGATCATCAACTCGGATTTCACGGGGGCAATCTTCACCGGCGCAGTTTTCCCGAATGCTTTCTGGCTCCATTCGGTCTGTCCGAACGGTGTACTGCAGAGCACGCTCTGCGGTCCCTAACCGGTCGGCGGCGGCCGCCACATCAGCCAGAGCGGAACCCCCGGCTCGACTTCGAGCTTCCTGAGTAGCTGGAACCCGAATTGCGAGTAGAAGGGGAGATTGCTTTTCCGCTGGGTTTCAAGCCAGCAACCGATTCCGTCCCGGTCCGCCGCGTCGAGGCCCGGCTGGAGCAGGGCGCTGCCATAGCCTTTCCCCTGAGATTCCGGAGAAACCGAGAGCACCGACAGATACCAGTGCTCCTCCTTCGGCCAGTTCGAGGTGATCAGGTTCTGGAGTCGCGAGGCCTTGCCGAGATGGGGGATGCCGGCCGGAAGGAAGGGCAGGCTTTCCGCCATCGACTCGCGGAAGTTGTGTTCCTTGGTGCCCGGCGGGTACCAGAGGGCCGCGCCCGCGGCCTCGCCGTCAGGCCGGTTCGCGACCCAGCCGGACTTCCGGGGAACGAAGACATGCTTGACGAGAGCGCGATACTGACGCCGCTCTACCCGCGCCCGAACCCGGTCGTCGGCAAGCAGCCACATCCAGATCTCGTTGTTCTGGAAGCCCCGGGCGATCGCATCGGCGGCAGCCCGTGCCTGACCCGGCCCGATCCGCCTGACTTCAGGGGGCAGGGTTCTCCTTCGCCCACTTGGCGATCGACCCGGAATCGCTGATCACCTCGCCGTTGTCAAGTATCAGGATCGGCACTTCGTTGGTCCCGGAGAGTTCCTTGATCACCTTGCGGTCCCTTGCCCGGTTCTTCCAAGTCCAGGGCATCAACCGATAGCCGCCGACTTTCTCGATGTCGTACTTGTAGCCGGCCTCATCCAGGGCTTTGCCCGCCCTGGCGCAGGGGTGCATTGCCGCGGGGCCACTGGTGCCAGTACCGCAGGTGTAGAGCTTCACCGGATCTCCTCCATCTTGATGGTGTCCGTTGAAGAGAGATCCGTTACCGGATCTCCTCCAACCTTTCGAATACTTCGGGGAGGTGGGTCAGGTAGGCGTTGTAGTCGAAGATCTCGTCGAGGTCGAGTTCCGGGGCAGCCTTGCCGATCAGTTCGCGGAAGTGCGTGTCGCCGTCGAAGGCTTCGTGGGCGGCAGCCTGAACCGTGCGATAGGCGTCGTCGCGAGTCATGCCGCCCTCGACCAGTGCGGTCAGTGCCCGCTGGCTGAAGACCGCGCCGTTGGTCTGTTCCAGATTCGCCTTCAGGCGGTCGACATGAACGACAAGTCCGGTGGCGACCTGGGTCACGACATGGTGCATGTAGTCGAGACAGATGGTGGCGTCGGGCAGGATCACCCTTTCCGCACCGGAATGCGAGATGTCGCGCTCATGCCAGAGAGCTACATTCTCGAGGCCGGTCTGGGCGTAGCCACGGAGCAGCCTGGCCAGGCCCGTCAGGCGCTCGGTTCGGATCGGGTTGCGCTTGTGCGGCATCGCCGAAGAGCCTTTTTGCTGGCCGGTGGCGAAAGGTTCCTCCGCCTCGCGGACCTCGGTCCGCTGCAGGTGCCGGACCTCGGTCGCAAAACGTTCGATCCCGGCACCGGCGAGGGCGATCGCCGAAAGCAATTCCGCGTGGCGGTCACGCGGTACCACCTGGGTCGCGATCTCTTCGCGGGTCAGGCCGAGCGTTTCCATTACCCGACCCTCAATCGATGGAGGCACCGAGGCGTAGGTTCCAACCGCACCGGAGAGCTTCCCGCGCGCGGCCTGGGCAGTGGCCCTCTCGAGGCGCTTCCAGTTCCGGTCCGCTTCGAAGGCGAAACCCGCGAGTCGCAGGCCGAAGGTCGTCGGCTCGGCGTGAACTCCGTGGGTCCGGCCCATGGCGAGTGTGTCGCGGAACTCGAAGGACCGTTCGATCAGGGCATCGCGGTAGGCCTTTGCGCCGGCGACCAGGATCTCCCCGGCTTTGGTCAGCTGGACCGCCAGAGCTGTATCGAGCACATCGGAAGAGGTCAGACCGAAATGGATCCAGCGCCCTTCCTCGCCGATCGAGGCGGCGACCACATCCACGAAAGCGGCGACGTCGTGGTTGGTGATCTCTTCCCGGGCGTTGACCTCCTCGACCGTGAAGGCACCCTTCTCGCGACAGACAACGGCCGCTTCCGCCGGCACTACGCCCTCCTCGGCCCAGGCGTCAGTGGCCGCCAGTTCCACATCCAGCCATGACTGGAACTTGGCGTCCTGGGTCCAGACCGCGCCCATTTCCGGGCGGGTGTAGCGCTCGATCATGTGGCCTTACGCCGCCAGGTTGATGATGCGGGTGGCGAGCACGCCGGCGTTTTTGGCGCCGTCAATTGCCACGCAGGCAACGGGAACGCCGGGAGGCATCTGGACCGCCGAGAGCAGGGCGTCGAGACCACCGAGCGACTTGCCGAGGATCGGCACGCCGATCACCGGAAGCTCCGTGTGGGCGGCGGCGACGCCAGGCAGGGCGGCGGACATGCCGGCGCCGGCGATTATCACCTTCAGGCCACGCATCTTCGCGTTCGTGCAGTAGTCGACTACAAGCGCGGGATCCCGGTGGGCCGACATGACCCGCACCTCGTAGGTGATTCCGGCCTCTTCGAGCGCCTGGCCGGCGGGCTGCATCTTGGGCTTGTCGTTCTTCGAGCCCATGATGATGCCGACCTGGGGCTGATCGACTTCGATCTCCTCGAAAAGTTCCTCGACCGAGGAAAAGGTTTCAGGCTGCTGGGGGATTTCGCTCATTGCTCCTGGTCTCTCTCGCGTCGGACCGCCCGTTCGGCAATGTCACGTCGCATCTGTTTGCCATCAAATTTGACTGCGTCAGCCGCATCGTAAGCGCGATCGCGTGCGGTTGCAGCGTCAGGGCCAAGGCCCGTCAGGTTCAGCACCCGGCCACCGGCGGTGACGATCCTCCCGTGCTCCTCGGCCGTCCCGGCATGAACCACCTCGGCCGAACCGGCGGCCTCTTCGAGGCCGGTGATCACATCGCCCTTCGAGGAGGACGCGGGATAGCCGGCGGAAGTGAGAACCACAGTCACCGCAAACTGCTCGGAGAAGCTGACTTCCTTCTCGGAAAGCCCCCCGGGAATCGAGGCGGCGAGGAAGAGGTCGACCAGGTCAGACTCGAGCCGGGGCAGCACAGCCTGGGTCTCGGGGTCACCAAAGCGGGTGTTGTACTCGAGTACCTTCGGGCCGTCTGTGGTCATCATCAGGCCGGCGTAGAGAACCCCGCGAAAGGGATGGCCGCGGCGGGCCATCAGGTCGACAATCGGCTGATGAACGGCCGCCGAGAGTTCTTTCAGCCGGCCGGGCGACACGGTCTGGACCGGGGAGTAGCTACCCATGCCGCCGGTATTCGGCCCGGTGTCGCCCTCGCCGATGCGCTTGTAGTCCTGGGCCGGGGCCAGCGGTATCGCCCGCTCGCCGTCACAGATCGCGAGCAGGGAGAGTTCCTCGCCCTCGAGGAACTCTTCGACCACGACCTCGGTCTGGCCGAAGCGCTGTTCGGTGAAGAAGACCTCGATCGCTTCCCCGGCCTCGGTCTCGTCCATGCAGATCAGGACGCCCTTGCCGGCCGCCAGTCCGTCGGCTTTGAGGACGATCGGACAACCCGCCTTGGCTACCTCGGCGAGAGCCGATTCCCGATCGGTCACGACGGCGTATCCACCGGTCGGCACCCCGGCATCGGCCATTGCCTCCTTGGCGTAGGACTTTGATCCCTCCAGCCGGGCTGCCTCGCCGCTCGGTCCGAAGGCGGCGATACCAGCCTCCTCCAGGGCGTCGACCACTCCGGCGACCAGGGGGGCTTCGGGTCCTACCGCGACCAGGTCGATCTCCAGCGCTGCTGCCCTTGCGGTTACCGCGGCAGGATCAACCGGGTCGAGATCTGGCAGGCAGGTGGCATCGGCTGCGATACCCGGGTTCCCGGGGGCGCAGAAAAGCTCGGGCGACTGCGGCGAGCGGGCAAGCGCCTTGACGATGGCGTGCTCACGCCCGCCACCGCCAAGGACGAGGATGCGGATACTCAAAGAACTTCGGCGAGCCGCTCGGCCGAGAGCGCGGTCAGGGTCTGGCTGGTCATCGTTCCACGGGAGCGCATCTCGATCGAGACCTTGGCCATGATTTCTTCGGAGGGGGCCTCGATCACGGTCACGAAGTCAAACTGGCCGAGCGTCGTGTACTGGGCGACGACGGTGGCCCCGAGTGCCTCGACTTCGCGATTCACTTCGGCCACCCTGCCGGGGTTGTGCTTGAGCGTCTTTACGCCTTCGGCCGTCAGGTTGGTCAGCATCACGAAAGTAGGCATCTGGTTCCTCTCCTTGGTTTGCGACTTCTACAGACCGTTACCCGGTCTGCCGCCAGCATATGCGAGCGCGCCGACCTGCCGGAGAGTCTCAGCCGAGGATCTGGAGGACTTCGCGGGTCCAGCGGGAGTTTTCCCGCTCGAAGGCGATCCCACGCTTCAACGCGAGGTAGACCCCGAGGTTCCCGTCACGGGGGCT
>JAUPTY010000096.1 GCA_030917845.1 Actinomycetota bacterium
CTGGGGGACGATGCCCGCGGTGGATCGGGCGCCCCTGCTTCACGGGATCGCCGCGGCACTGCGCGAGAAGACCGATGAGCTCGCACTGCTGATGACCACCGAGATCGGCCGGCCGCTTTCCGAATCGGCCGACGAGGTCGAATGGTGTGCCGCCTGTTTCGACTACTACGCCGAGGTGGCCCGTTCTGAGATCGGCAGGGTGATTCCCCCGATAGAGGCTTCGCAGTTCTCGGTGGTGGTCAAGGAACCGCATGGCGTTGTCGGCTGCATCGTGCCCTGGAACTTCCCTCTCCTGCTGCTCGTCTGGAAGGTCGCGCCCGCGCTTGCGGCCGGCAACACGATCGTCGCCAAGCCCTCCGAGCTGACACCCCTTTCGACCCTGGCCATTGCCGATGCCTTCTCCGAGCTTCCGCCCGGCACGGTGAACCTGCTGGCCGGGGCCGGTGAAATCGGTGCCGGGATTTCCGGGCACCCCGGGATCGACTGCATCGCCTTCACCGGTTCGGTCGCGACCGGCCAGAAGGTCGGCGTTACCGCTGCCTCACGGAATGCGCGGGTCAACCTCGAGATGGGCGGCAAGGATCCCTTCATCGTCTGCGATGACATCGGTCCCGATGGTGTCGCAGTCGCCGCGCAGGGTGGAGCCTGGGCGGCCTATCTGAATGCCGGACAGGTCTGCACTTCCTCCGAGCGCTTCTACGTGATGGAGAGCGTCTTCGATGAATACGTCAACGCCTTCGTCGAGCACTCCAGATCGCTGGTGATCGGTGACCCGCTCGATCCGAAGACCGACATGGGCCCGATGGTCTCGGCCACCCAGCGGGGCAAGGCGGTCGCCCAGGTCGAGGCCGCAGTCACGGCCGGGGCCGAACTGCTCACGGGCGGAGGCCGGGCCGGATTCGAGAAGGGTCATTACCTCGAACCCTGCGTGCTGACCGGGGTGCCGGCTGAAGCCGATCTGCTGCGCGAGGAAACCTTCGGACCGGTAGCCCCGATCGTTCCGGTCAGGGATCTCGACGAAGCGATCAGCCTCGCCAACGGGCTCGACTTCGGACTCGGGGCGAACATTTACACCCGGGATCTGAAACGGGCGATCCGCTGCGTGAAGGAAGTCCGTTCAGGTTCAGTCTGGATCAACGATCCGCTGACCGACAATGACGCCGGACCCTTCGGTGGCTTCAAAAACTCCGGGATCGGCCGTGAACTGGGTACCGAAGGCCTTGACGCTTTCCGCGAGGCCAAGCATGCCCACATCGACACCGAAATAGAAGTTAAGGACTGGTGGTACCCCTACGGCTGAGCCGCAGGAGTACCACCGGGTCCGGGCCTTCGCCTAGGCCTCGTCCTCCGAGCTCAGGCAATCGGTCAGACCGATCTCTTCGGCGAGCGCATCTGATTCGGCATCGAGCGCGTCACCCTCGGCGACCGCTGCTTCGAGACCCTGTCGGTCATCGTTGCGGATCGCATCGGCAGCTTCGAGCGTCACGTCAGCCGTGTCCCGGCTCAATGCAATGAATTGATCGACGTTCTCCTGGCTGTCGGAAGGCACTTCCAGTGCTTCCATCTCGTCAATGGCCGTCGACATCGCATCAGCCTGATCCTCGAAGACGACCGCGGCCGCTTCGAGATCTCCGGAATTCATCGCTGCTGTGAAATCCGCCTCTGCCGCGTCAGACTGAGCCTGGTAGTCGGCACAGATCGTGTTGGCGCTGGCGACGAAGTCATCGCTGCCGGAATCGGAATCTCCACCGCATCCGGCGACAAAGGCCATGCCGGTGAAGAGGACTGCTCCGAGCACCACGAGACGCCCGGTTCTGGACTTGACACTCATTTTTACTCCCGTTCGGGTTGGGGATTCGAGCCTATCCCGGATCGGCAGGGTCAAACGGTGCCCGGACTGTCTGACAGGGGGACTGCCCGAAGGGTCAGGAGGTAGTGCCGGTGGTGCCGGTCGCACCGGACGCGTCCGACACACCGGATCCACCGCTGCCGCAGGCCTCGAAGCCGAAGCTGTCAGTCAGCTGGAAGTACTGGCCGGCCAAAAGCGACGCTTCCTTGCCCGCAGTGATCATCGCTTCCTTGTCGCCACCGGCGATTGCGCTGGCCGCTTCTTCGGCGACATCCACCCGCTGCCGGCCGAGCGCGATGATCTGGTCCATGGTGGTCTGGTCTGCCACCGGAGGGGTCAGTTCCTCAAGCTCGTCGAGCATTGCAGTGACTTCGGCGGCCTGGTCCTCGAAGTACCGGGCGGCACCTTCGAGGTCACTGCTCTGGAGGGCCGCATCGAACTGGGCCTCCAGCGAATCCGAGTTTGCCGTGTATTGGGCACAGATTGCATCGGCCTCGGCAATGAAGGCGTCCCGGGTCACGTCCTCTTCGGAATCACCGCCGCAGCCAGCGATGGCCGCGGCTGCAATGACGGCGAGGAACGCCGCAAAAATGCGGTTCCGATTCCTCTGGGCGAATTTCAGCTGAACTGCCATCGGGTCGGAGCCTACCTTTGGACACGGCGATGCGCCCCAATAGACTCGGGCAATGTCTAACGGTCAGGACCACACCCCCTATGTCGATGCACTTCTCGAGTTCGCCCAGAGCGACCCCGGGAGGTTCAATGTTCCCGGGCATCAGGGCGGAATCGGTGCCGACGACCGGCTCCATCTGCTGGCTGGCCAGACCGGACTCGCTGACGACATTCCCGCCCTGATCGAAGGTATCGACGTCGGTGATCCGAACCCCTTCCAGGAAGCGCAGCAGCTGGCGGCTGAAGCATGGGGGGCAAAGCGGACCTGGTTCCTGATCAACGGTGCTTCCCAGGGCAATCAGTCGATGTGTCTGGCGGTTGCCCACATGGGCGGGGAACTGGTGGTTCAGCGGAACGTTCATTCGTCGGTGATCGACGGAATGATCATGGCCGGCCTCAAACCGACCTTCGCCTCACCCGAGATCGACCCCGACCTCGGGGTAGCCCACTGCCTCACCCCCGAAGCACTGGCCGAGGCACTCGACCGCTGCCCGGACGCGGCCGCCGCGGTGGTCGTATCCCCCACCTACTTCGGCGCCTGTGCTGACATCCCGGCGCTCGCCGAAGTGGCTCACAGCCGGGGAGTCCCACTGGTCGCCGACGAGGCCTGGGGCGCTCACCTCAAGTTCCACCCCGACCTTCCGCCGAGCGCGATCGACAGTGGGGCTGACCTGGTCATCTCCTCGACCCACAAGATCGTCGGGAGCCTGACACAGTCGGCGATGATCCATCTCGCGACCGACCGCTTCGACGAGGCGATCATCGACCGCTGCATCTCGATGACCGAGTCGACCAGCCCGAACTCCCTGCTCTGCGGCTCGCTCGACGCGGCCCGCCGACAGGCGGCAATCAACGGGGAGCGACTGCTGACCGAAACGATCGAGGTGCTGGCCGAAGCCCGCGAGGAGATCAAGGCGATTCCGGGACTCGACGTGCTTGACGAGCGCCTGCTCGAAGCCGAAAGCGTGGCCGGCTGGGATCCCCTGCGCCTGACTATCGACGTGCGCGGAACCGGCAGCACCGGGTACCACATCGCCGAGCTTGCGAGGGACCTTGCCGGGGTCAACCTGGAACTGGCTTCTGACACGGTCGCCGTTGCCGTATTCGGCATGGGCACCGGCACACCGCAGCGGGCCCGTCGTCTGATCGACGGCATTCTCACGGCCCTCGAAGCGATCGAAGCGGAACCTTTCAGCGAGAAGCCCGAATTCGCGCCGCCGCCACCCTGGGGAGACCCGGCGATGACTCCGCGGGATGCCTTCCTCGGCCAGCAGGAGGTCGTTCCATTCAGCGAGGCCGAAGGCCGAATCGCCGCCGAGCCGCTGGCCACCTACCCACCCGGAATTCCGAATGTGCTCCCGGGGGAAAGGCTGACCCGCGAGACGCTTGACTACATCACCGATTCGGTTTCCCATGGCGGCTACGTCCGCGGGGCCGCCGACCGGGAACTCACCACACTGCGCGTCATCGCCGAATGAGCGAGGTGACACCGTCGCCGGGGGAGAACATCCCGGTCGAGACCTTGCCGAACCTGCGAGACATCGGCGGCTACGGGACCGCCAGCGGACAGGTCGTCAGGCGCGGCCTGCTCTACCGGTCCGTCCTCCTGGGAAGACTCAGTGATCCGGATCTCCGGAAGATCGAGGAGCTCGGTCTCCGGACCGTCTTCGACTTCCGGACGACAGCCGAACAGGAAGCCACCCCGGACAGGAACGTCGGAGCCAGGCAGGTCGGCCTCGACGTGCTGGCTGACCGCTCCGGAACAGGCCCGGCCAGTCTGCTCGCCAAGATGGATGACCCGGCCGCGATCAACGACGCCCTGTCTGATGGCCAGGGCGCGGAGATGATGCGTACTGCCTACCGCGAACTGATCGAACTGCCTTCGGCCAACCATTCGTTCGGCCGGTTCTTCGCCGACCTGGCCGACGCCGACCCCATGCCTGCGCTCTTCCACTGCACCACCGGCAAAGACAGAACCGGCTGGGCCGCTGCTTCGATCCTGCTTTTTCTCGGGGTCTCCGAGGATGACGTCTTCCACGACTACCTCCAGACCAACGTCCAGTTGCTGCCGGCCCTCAAGCCCTACTTCGACCAGTTCGACGCGGTCGGAGGCGATCCCGCAGTCCTGCGCACGGTTCTGAGCGTTGACCCCAGCTACCTGGAAACCGCGCTCGAAGTCATGGACCGGAAGTACGGCTCGATCGACACCTACATGTCGGAAGGGCTTGGCCTCGACGACGAAGTGCTTGAGACCTTGCGGGCCAGGCTGCTGACCTAGTCGGCCCGGCCGGGGTCGCCTTCGATCAGTTCGATCCGGTAGCCGTCCGGGTCGCGGACGAAGCAGAGTCTGGATCCGCCCTCGCTGACCGTGTACGGCGGCTTTTCGGGAGCGATTCCCTCGATTGCCAGCCCGTCGAGGGTGCTGTCGAGGTCATCGACGATGAAGGCGATGTGGCCATAGCCGGTGCCGATCTCGTAGGGCTCTTCCTGGTCATAGTTGAAGGTAAGTTCGAGCCGCGGCCCGTCACCTTCATGGCCCATGTAGACGTTGACCGCTTCGTCACCAATCGGCAGGCGATGATGCTCCTCAAGGCCCAGTTTCTTGTAGAAAGCGATCGATTCGTCGAGGTCGAAAACCCGGTAACAGGTGTGGATCAGGGAAGACATGCCACAACCGTACCCGCTCGGGTCAGCGGCGACTCTGATTTCCGGGCCGGCGGGCGCTCCCAGATAGGGTGACCCCATGAGCACCTATGAGCGTGTTGCCGAGCTTCCGGTCGAGATTGAGTCGTGGTCAATGGAAGGTCTGGCGATCAGGCCGGCCCCCGATTTCGAGCGTCTCACAACGGTGATCCGTATCGAGGGTGGCGGCATGACCGGCCTCGGTGAGGACATCACCTACGAGGCCCTCGACCAGATCGCCCTCCAGGATGCCGGCCCCGTCCAGGACTTCACCGACGCGAAGACCGTCGGCGAGTTCTGCGAACTGATTGGCACCCTCGATCTCTTCCCCGCGCCGCCGGAACGGGATGTCTCCCGCCTCTACCGCCGATGGGCCTTCGAGTCGGCCGCACTCGACCTCGCGCTCTGGCAGGCCGGGACCTCGCTGGCCGGATTTCTCGATCGACCGCTCAATCCACTCAACTTCGTGGCCTCGATGGGGCTCACCGGAGGGCCCGGTGGCACCGACTCCGACGTCGGCCGGCTGCGGGTCAAACTCGACTGCTACCCGGACTTGAAGTTCAAGCTCGATCCTTCCCTGGACTGGGACCAGTCCCTGATCGACGAGCTGGTCGAGACCGGCGCCGTGAACACTCTCGACCTCAAGGGCCAGTACAAGGGCACCGTGGTTGACATCGAGACAGACCCGGAGCTATACCGCCGCCTGCTCGTCGCCTTCCCCGAAGCCTGGATCGAAGACCCGGATGTGACCCCGGAAACCCGCGAGGTCCTGGCCAATGACTGGCACCGGGTGACCTGGGATGCGCCGATCCATTCGGTTGATGAGATCGCCGCGCTCGAGCACAAGCCGAAGGTGATCAACATCAAGCCGTCCCGGATGGGCGGGCTGAAGTCATCGTTCGATGCCTACGACTACTGCGAAGCGGAGGGGATCGGCGCCTACGGAGGCGGTCAGTGGGAACTGGGCGTCGGGCGCGACCAGATCCAGTACCTGGCAGCGCTCTTCCATCCCGACAATCCGAACGACACCGCCCCGGTCGGCTACAACGCCGCCGAACCCGAACCCGGCCTCCCGGTCAGTCCGATGGAAGTACCCGGAAACGGCTTCGGAAAGCCGGATCAGGGTTAGAGTCATCTAACTCCGTCTACGGCTGACCAAAGTCGCCGACTTCGCTAGGTTGAGTTCAGGCAACCTGCATCAACACTTCCCGACAGGAGACGGTATGGCCGCCAAGAAAAGTTTCGCCAAAGCACTGAACGCGCAGATCTCCAACGAGTTCGCGGCCTCGCAGCAGTA
>JAUPTY010000097.1 GCA_030917845.1 Actinomycetota bacterium
TCTAGGGCCGGTCGGCCTCAGGCGATGATGGTGAGGGCGCCGGGGTCGGCTTCGAGGTTGATTTCCTCGAAAGTGCCGATGTAGTCGCCGTCGACCTGGACCGGGAAGGGTCGGGTCTGGCCTGACTCGTCCCTGGAAGCGGACCGGATTCGGGCCTCCTTCAGGTGTTCGAAGGCCTCGACCTGGCCGTGGCGGTGGGCTTTCAGCCGATCGGTGAGGAGCCGGGGAACAACCATCCCCATGTCCAGCAGGTTGGCCCGCTTCAGCAGGATCAATCCCAGAGTGCCATCGTCGATCGCGACATTCTCGCAGACCCGCACCGGCTGTTTGCTGAAGTAAGTGAAGGGATCGGAATTCTGGGCCAGGGCGGTGACGCCGGTATGGAGCTCGCCGTCGATCTCGAGTTCGAGCTGGACCGGATCGCGAAGGTAGCTCTTGAAATAGCCCTTTGTCGCGACCCAGGAATAGAACCACGGGCCGGCGCGGCGTTTCCACTTGGGATTGGCATCGACCTGCTCGACCACAGTCGCGTCAATGCCGGCACCACAGGAAAAGACGAAGTGCCGGTCGTTGATCTTGCCGAGGTCGATCTTCCTCGGCCGGAAGTTGTCTGCCAGGGAGAGCAGATGCTCGGTCGCGTCGACCACGTCATTGGGAATCCCGAGGGTCCTGCAAACGACGTTGGTGTTGCCGCCCGGAAGAAAGGTGACCGGAATATCCGTGCCGGCAAGACCGTTGGCGACTTCGTTGACGGTTCCGTCACCACCGAAGGCGACCACGATGTCGTATCCGCCATCGACAGCGTCACGGCCGATCTCGGTCGCGTGGTCCTGGCTCTGTGTCGCCTCAACCTCGACTTCGAAACGTCCCTGAAGGGCGTAGACGACCAGATTCTTGAGCCGGTCCGAGACGGTCGTTGCGTACGGATTGACGATGATCAACATGCGGCGTTTGCCATTGTGCTTTGGAGCCGGGGTTACGGCGTTCATGCGGTGACCTCGAAAGTGGAGAACTTCTCGCCCTCATCCTCAACCACCCGGCCGTCCGCGACAAGAATGTCGAGGTGCCCGATCACTTCGGAAAGAGTCAGATAGGCCCGGGTCAGCGCGATGTCACCCCAGATGGCGTTGGCCACGCCATGGGGCGAACTGTGGCCCTCGGCGACCAGGTTGTAGATCTTCTCGGTCCGGCGATCCTGGCCGGCCAGGCGCTTTTCGATCAGGACGGCATGATCGGTGATCGCCAGTCCGTGTCCCGAAAGCATGATCCCGACCGGCATCCCGGCAGTCTTTCTTAGCGATTCGCGGTAGTTGATCAATGACTTTGTACGTCCCTCGGTGCCGTCCAGTGGCTTCGAGATGAGCGGGTTGGATGAAATGTGTGACAGGAGGTGATCGCCGCCAAACATCAGTTTCCGTTCCTCATCCCAGAAGACAGTGTCGGACGGACTGTGACCAGGCCGGTAAAAGGTCTCGTACTGTCGTGATCCCATGGTCAAACTTTCACCGGCCGAAAAAGGCCGGGTCACGTATACGGGAGCACCGAGCTCCCGGAAACTGGCGGTTACCTCCTTGAGGACGTTCGCGATGTCCTCGGGCACGCCGTATCGGACCATCAGGTTGACCGCCAGCTGGTCCTCCTGTTCGGAGCCCCAGTTGAACTCGGCGAGGCGCGGAACGACGAGGTCAATCGCCGCGACTTCGGCACCGGACCGTTCGACCACGGTGCTGATCTGACCAATGTGGTCGATGTGCTGATGAGTGGCGACGATCAGCTCGATGTCTTCGGCAGCATGGCCAGCGGCGTTGATACAGGCCTCGAGTCCCTGCCAGGATTTCTCCGATCGGGGACCGGCATCGATCAGGGTGAGCGGATCACCCTCGATCAGGTAACAGTTGATTCTCGCCACCGCAAACGGAGTCGGAACCGGGATCGTGTGGATGCCCCATTCCCTGGCCTGAGCGAGTGCCCTCTCCGATTCGAGAGTCGGATCAGGCTCAGCCACGAATTACCGCCAGGATCTCGTCGCGCTTTTGCTCCATGTCTTCGCGCGAGACCAGCGACTCGAGGTTGAGCCGGAGCAGGGGTTCGGTGTTCGATGGCCTGACGTTGAAATGCCAGTCCTCGTAGTCGACCGAGACCCCGTCCAGATGGGTGATTTCGGCGTCCGGATGCATCGCCTCGATCTCATCCATTTTCGCTTGCGGATCGGCGACTTCCGAGTTGATCTCACCGGAGATGAAATACTTCGAGTGGAACTCCTCCATCATCTGGCTGAGGCTCTTGCCCTCGACCGAGAGCAGCTGCAGAATCGTGAGGGCCGGAATCGTGCCCGAATCGGCGCAGTAGAAGTCACGAAAGTAGTAGTGACCGGAGACCTCGCCGCCGAAGACGGCGCCTTCCTTGCGCATCATCGCCTTGAAAAAGGCATGTCCGACCCGCGAGAGATCGGTTCGTCCACCAGCGGCGGCCACGACATCCGGCACGGCACGGCTGGAGCGGGGGTCGTAGAGGATCAGGCCACCAGGCTCCGCTTCGAGCGCGGCACGGGCGAGCAGGGCGCAGATGAAGTCACCGTCGCAGAAGCGCCCGTCGCCGTCGATGAAGAAGCAGCGGTCCGAGTCACCGTCCCAGGCGATGCCGAGGTCGGCGCTCTCGTCCTTGACCGCCTTGATGATCAGCTGGCGGTTCTCTTCCAGCAGCGGGTTCGGTTCGTGATCGGGGAACTCGCCGTTCGGCTCGAAGTAGAGCTCGATCAGATCCATGTTCAGCTTCTTCAGGATCGGGCCGACCATCGGGCCGGCCATGCCGTTGCCGCCGTCGACCACGATCTTCATCGGCTTGACCTTGTCCGGGTCGATGAACTTGATCGCCTCGGCATGGAATTCGTCCCAGAGGTCGATCTTCTCGTGGCTTCCTCCGCCGGGCGAGACGCCCATGCCGGCTTCGACAAGTCCGCGTATGTCGCCGATCCCGGCATCACCGGAGAGGGGGAGGGCTCCTTCGCGGACCAGCTTCACACCGGTGTATGCCTTCGGGTTGTGCGAGGCGGTGCACATCAGGCCACCGTCGAGTCCGCGACTGCCGACCAGGTAATAGAGCATCTCGGTCGAGACCTGACCGGCGTCGATCACATGGGCCCCTTCACTGATCATGCCGTCGCGATAGGCGGCTCCCATCGAGGGAGCGGAGAGTCGCATGTCCCGGCCGAGTCCGAGCTTGAGGTCATGCGGATTCTTCCGCGCAAGGTCGGCGATCGTAAGCACGAAAGCGCGGCCGATCTGTTCGGCCGTTTCCTCGTTCATCTCGTCGCCGTAGAGACCACGAACGTCGTATGCCTTGAAAATGGAGATGGTGGAGCCTTTCCTGCCGGGGGACTGGTTACTCGCCGAATGCTCCGCGCAGAACGCGGTAGCTGTCCTCGAGGGACTGGGGCATCACCCGGTGATCGGCGATCACCGGCATGAAATTCGTGTCGCCGCCCCAGCGCGGGACGACATGCATGTGGATGTGATGCTCGACGCCGGCTCCGGCGGAGCGTCCCTGATTGAAGCCGACGTTGAAGCCATGCGGGCTATAGACATCCTCGAGCCGGTTCATGGCCAGCTTGGCGAAGGAGACCATCTCGGTGGTCGTCTCCTCGGGGATGTCCTGGATCCGGCCCACGTGATCGAAAGGCGCGACCATCAGGTGACCGTTCGTATAGGGATAGAGGTTGAGGATCACGAACGAATGCTCGCCGCGGTGGACGATCAGGGCCGTCTCGTCATCGCCGAGCGCGGGCTTGGCGCAGAAGACGCACTGGTCCTCGTTGTCCTTGTCGGCGTCCTTTACGTACTTGAGTCGCCAGGGGGCCCAGATGCGGTTCTCGCTCATCGGCGACGAATCCTATGTCACCGCAGTGCCCGGACCTAGAGCCAGCGGCGCTTGCGGAAATAGGCAACCATGCCGAGCAGCAGGGCCACCATTACTCCGACCACGACGTAAAACTGCGAACTGGTTCCCGAGGAGGGGTCTCCGCCGCCAGGCAGACCGACATTCATGCCGAAGATCGAGGCGATCAGGGTGAGTGGCAGGACGATGACGCTGATTGAGGTCAGGACCCGCAGGATGTCGTTGACCTTGTGGCTGAGGATCGATTCGTTGGTTTCCTCAAGCGCGACCACGATTTCCTTGTAGTTCTCGAGCATGTCCCAGATCCGTTCGTGGGCGTCGACGATGTCGTCGAAGTAGATCTCGAGATCGAGGTCGCTGGCGAGATAACGGGACTTCACGTTCTCGAGGTCCCGGAGCACCGGTCGCTGGGGCCGGATCACCTTGCGGAAGTTGATGATCTCCTGCTTCGCATTCGAGAGGTCGCGGACCAGCTCTTCCGAGCGTCCCTCGAAAATCTCTTCCTCGAGCGCGTCGAGCTTGTTGCCGATCTTTCGCAGCATCGGGAAGCAGTAATCGAAGCTGTCATCGACCAGGCGGTACATCAGATATCCGGAGCCGCGGGCGAAAAGCTTGTGACGGAGCGTGTCATCGGCGCGGCAGCGCTCGAAGAGGTACTCGACCGGCGGAATACCCTGGTTTGGCAGGGTGACCATGAAGTCGGGACCGACAAAGATGTCGATCTCGCCGGCAACCAGGCGTTTCGCATTGCGATCGAAGACCGGCACATGGACGACGAGGAATAGGTAGTCGGGGTATTCGTCGATCTTCGGTCGCTGGTTTCGGGAGAGCACGTCCTCGATGTCGAGGGCATGGAATTCGAAGTTCTCCTCGAGCCAGGTCCGTTCCTCCGCACCGGGGCTCTCGATGTTGATCCAGCGCAGACCGCTCGCGGAGATTTCCTCCACCCGGGGGGCGTGGACCTCGGCGTCGGCTGAATCCCGACTCAGTGAATCAGTCCCTCGCGCACGGCGAAGACGAGGGAGGTTCGGCATCGCCGCCTCCATTCATGTCGATTCGCTTCGCGGGCATGCGGTAACCCTAGACCAGCATCGCCAGAACTGCGTGAACGAGTTGTTTCTGCATTGCCTCGTTCCAGACGTCAGCCGGGCGGCCCCCGGAACGGGTTGCTAGGCTCTCTTCCAACATAAGCGCCACATCTAGAGGGGTGGAGGGACTTGGCCCAATGAAACCCCGGCAACCACATCAGACGAAAGTCAGTTGAAGGTGCCAAATCCAGCGGTCTTCTGACCGGGAGATGTGGGGAGAAGTCCGATCGGACCTTCGCCCCACAGGCGAAGGTTTTTGTTTTCCCGCAGCGGGAAATCTTGACGAAAGGTAACGATCGGATGGCAGTAAAGAATCTGAAATGCAAGGAATGCTCGACCGAGTACGACCTCGGTGCGAATTTCTTTTGTGCCGAATGCTTCGGTCCGCTCGAGGTCAGGTATGACTACTCGGATTTGGACCCTCATGAGACCCGCCGGCGGATCCAGGCGGGAAGCCGCGGCATCTGGAGGTACGCTGACTTCCTTCCTTTCGAGGGCAGCCCGGGGGACCCGCTCGAGCCGGGGATGACCCCGCTGATCAAGGCCGATCGCCTCTCCGAGCGCCTGGGGACGGAAGCCCAGATCTATATCAAGAACGATGCGGCCAACCCGACCCATTCCTTCAAGGACCGGGTGGTTGCTGTGGCGATCGCAAAGGCCAAGGAACTTGGCTTTGAAACCGTTGCCTGTGCCTCGACCGGAAATCTGGCCAACGCGGTCGCCGCGCACGCGGCCGCGGCGGGCCTTGACTCCTACGTCTTCGTGCCGTCCAACCTCGAGGAGCAGAAGCTGCTCGCGACTGACATCTACGGAACCAACCTGGTCGGCGTAAACGGCAATTACGACGATGTGAACCGGCTCTGCACCCAGCTTGCCGACGAGAAGCCCTGGGCCTTCGTGAACGTGAACCTGCGTCCCTACTACGCAGAGGGATCCAAGACGCTGGCCTTCGAGACCGTCGAGCAGCTCGGCTGGAACCTTCCGGACCGGGTGGTTGCTCCGATCGCTTCAGGTTCGCTTTTCACCAAGATCGCCCGCGGCTTCCAGGAATGGAAGGAAGTAGGTCTGGTCGAGGGAGGCGATCCGGTCTTCCACGGCGCCCAGGCCGAAGGGTGTTCCCCGGTGGCGACGGCATTTGCCGAAGGTTCAAGGGTCTGCCGTCCGCAGAAGCCGGACACGATCGCAAAGAGCCTTGCGATCGGCGATCCGGCCGACGGCCCCTATGCGGTCGTTCAAGCAAATGCCAGCCACGGATCGATCGACGCGGTCTCGGATGACGAGATTCGCGAAGGCATCCGCCTGCTCGCCGAGACGACCGGGATCTTCACCGAGACCGCTGGTGGAGTCACCGTCGGCGTGCTGAAGAAGCTGGCCGAACGCGGTGACCTGAAGGATGGCGAGAAGGTCGTCGTGTACATCACCGGCGAGGGTCTGAAAACCCTCGACGCCAATCGCGATAGCTTTGCCCTGACCGAGATCGACCCTGATCCGGC
>JAUPTY010000098.1 GCA_030917845.1 Actinomycetota bacterium
CACAGACCGAAAAGGTCCGAATTTGCGGCTAAACCGCCCCCGGGTCCGCTCACATGCTCTTGTAGAGTCGAAGCCAATGAGCTCCTCGATTGAAGACCTGAAACTCGTCAATTCCGGCAAGGTCCGAGAGATCTACGAGATCGAGGACGATCTCCTGCTGGTCGCCTCCGACCGGATCTCGATCTACGACGTGATCATGCCGACCACAATCCCTGACAAGGGGAAGGTCCTGACCCAGATGTCGAACTTCTGGTTCGAGAACACCGCCGACATCGTCCCGAACCATTTCCTTTCGAATGATGTGCCCGACGAAGTATCCGGGCGTGCTGTCCGGGTACGAAAGCTCGAGATGTACCCGGTCGAGTGCGTGGTTCGCGGGTACCTCTCCGGCTCCGGCTGGAAGGAGTACCAGGAGTCCGGCGCAGTCTGTGGAGTCGGCCTGCCCGAGGGTCTCAAGGAATCCGACAAGCTGCCGCGACCGATCTTCACCCCGGCGACCAAGGCCGAACTCGGTGACCACGACGAGAACGTGGACTTCGACCGGGCCGCCGAAATCGTTGGTGACCGCCACCTGATGGAAGAGCTTCGCCGCATCTCGATCGAGATCTACGAGTACGGTGCCGCCCACGCGGCCGAGCGGGGCATCATCCTCGCCGACACCAAGTTCGAGTTCGGCAGCTATGACGGGGCCGAGATCGTTCTCGCCGACGAGGTCCTGACCCCCGATTCATCGCGCTACTGGCCGATCGACCAGTACGAGCCCGGCAAGACCCAGCCTTCCTTCGACAAGCAGTACGTCCGGGACTGGGCAAACGCCGCCGGCTGGGATCACAACCCGCCCGCACCGGAGCTGCCGGAAGATGTGGTCGCCCAGACGCAGGCCAAGTACCGCGAGGCCTTCGAACGGATCACGGGACGGGAACTTTGATTCAGGCTCGCGTTCTGATCCGGCCCAAGGAGGGCATTCTCGACGCCCAGGGCAAAGCAGTCGAGGGAGCCCTGCCGGCGCTCGGATTCGAGGGAATCGAGCATGTCCGGGTCGGTCGCATCGTGGAACTCCAGGCCGAAAGCATCGACCGGCTCGAGGAACTCTGCGAGAAGCTCCTCGCCAACCCGCTGATCGAGGACTACGAGATCGAGACCATCACAGGATGACCTGGGGCGTACTGCAGTTCCCCGGATCCTGCGACGAACGCGACGCCCTCAACGCCTGCCAGATTGCCGGCGGCGGAGGTCCCGACCAGGCCCGACTGGTCTGGCATGAGGAGACCGACCTCTCCGGACTCGACGGGATCGTCGTCCCCGGGGGCTTCTCCTACGGGGACTACCTCCGGGCAGGAGCGATCGCCCGTTTCTCACCCGCGATGACCGCGGTGGCTGATTTTGCGGCTGCCGGGGGCCCGGTTCTGGGCATCTGCAATGGCTTCCAGGTGCTTTGCGAAAGCGGCCTGTTGCCGGGTGCCCTGCTGACCAACGAGCGGACCCGGTTCATCTGCCGCCAGGGTGACCTGGTGGTCGGCGAAGCTGATTCACCGTTCCTGACCGGACTCGAAGCCGACCAGACGATCTCGATTCCCTTCAAGCACCAGTCCGGCCGTTTTTTCGCCCCGCCAGAGCTCCTCGATCGGATCGAATCAAACAATCAAGTCGCCTTCCGCTACGCCCCCGGGCACAACCCGAACGGCTCCGTGAATGACATCGCCGGGGTGACCAACGAGGCCGGCAACGTGCTCGGTCTGATGCCGCACCCCGAACATGCGGTCGAGGCCTTCAGCGGTTCGACCGACGGGCTGGCGATCTTCCAGGGCCCCGCCCTGACTGCCACTGGAGGTGCCGCGTGAGCGAGCCGAGCCCCCACCGCGAAGGTTTTGGTGTAAAGAGCGCGCATCGCGCGCTCGGTCTGACCGACCATGAATTCGAGTTGATCTGCGAGAAGATGGGCCGCGAGCCGAATGGGGTCGAACTCGCCATGTTCTCCCTGCTCTGGTCCGAACACTGCGCCTACAAGCACTCGAAGAAGCTGCTCGGCAAGTTGCCGACCGAAGGACCCCGGGTCGTGATGGGTCCCGGCGAGAACGCCGGCGCGGTCGACATCGGCAACGGCTACTCGATCGCCTTCAAGGTCGAATCCCACAACCATCCTTCTGCAGTCGAGCCCTTCCAGGGTGCGGCGACCGGGGTCGGCGGAATCCTGCGGGACGTGATCGCCCTCGGTGCCCGTCCGATCGCGCTCCTGGATTCGCTGCGTTTCGGTGAGCCCGACACCGAGCGTACCCACTACCTGGTTGACGGAGTGGTCCGCGGCATCGGTCACTACGGCAACTCGATGGGCATCCCCACGGTCGGTGGCGAGATCTACTTCGAGCCCCCCTACGAACAGAACCCCCTGGTCAACGCAATGTGTGTCGGGATCGCCCGCACCGACGAGATGGTCCGCGCGGCAGCGGCCGGAACCGGAAACAAGGTCGTGCTCTTCGGATCACTGACCGGCCGTGACGGAATCGGTGGCGCCTCGGTGCTTGCCTCGGCCGAGCTTGACGAAGGCGACGACGCGAAGCGCCCGACCGTCCAGATCGGTGACCCCTTCGAGGAAGCAAAGCTGCTCGAGTGCTGCCAGGAACTGCTGGCCGGGGACCTGCTGGTTTCACTCCAGGACCTCGGAGCCGCCGGACTGACCTCTTCCGCCGGCGAGATGGCCTCGGCCGGAAACACCGGCATCGACATCGACGTCGGCCTGGTGCCGCTCCGCGAGGCAGACATGGAGCCCTTCGAGATCATGGTCTCCGAGTCCCAGGAGCGGATGCTCGCCGTGGTCGAGCCTTCGAAGGTCGATCAGGTTCTCGCTCTCTGCACCAAGTGGCAGACCGCCTCGGCCGTGATCGGCGAGGTGACTGACAGCGGAACCTTCCGGATCCTGAAGAACGGCGAGACGGTCGGAGAAATCGAGATCGACGACCTGGTTGACGGCTGCCCGCTCTATGACCTCGAGCCCGAGGAACCGACCGACTGGACCTACCAGAACCGCGTATCGATCGAATCCGATGCCGGCCCGAGTGACATCGCCCTGGCGCTGCTCGCCTCGCCCTCGGTCGCTTCCAAACGCTGGGCCTTCGAGCAGTACGACTCGATCGTCGGCTCACGCACCGTTCACCGGGCCGGAGTCGCCGACGCATCGGTCCTGGACATCCCGGAGTCGAACCGGGCAATCGCCGTGGCGATCGACGGCAATGGCCGCCGGGTTGCCTGTGACCCCTTCCAGGGAACGATCGAGGCAACGCTCGAATGCGCCGCCAACCTGGCCGTGGTCGGAGCCGAGCCACTCGGCGTGACCAACTGCCTCAACTTCGGCAACCCGGAGAAGCCCGGCGTCGCCTGGCAGCTCGGCCGTGCGATCGATGGTCTAGCCGAAGCATGCCGCGCGCTTGAAGCGCCGGTCGTCGGCGGCAACGTGTCGCTTTACAACGAGACCCCGCAGGGTCCGATCTACCCGACCCCGGTGGTCGGCATGGTCGGTGAGCTTCCCGATCCGGCCAAAGTCGCCGGCGAGAACTGGCGCGAGGGCGATTCGATCGCCCTGGTCGGCCCCTTCGATCCGTCGCTGGCCGGCTCCGAACTCGAGAAGCAGCTCGGCCAGCTCGGCAAGGGCCTCCCCGTCCGCGAGATCACCCCGGTCAAACAGGCAATCGAACTGGTTCGTGAAGCGGTCCGCTCGGGCGGTATCCGCACCGCTACCGACGTCTCCGACGGCGGGGTCACGACCGCATTGGCGGAACTTGCCATCGCCTCCGGAACTGGTTGCGAGACCAACCTGGCCCCCGTTCTGGCCCGCCGCGAGTGTTCCGATGAGGACGCTCTCTTCGGAGAAGGCCCCGGCGGCTTCATCCTCGCCGGTGAGAAGTCAGAGCTCGAGAAGCTGGGCGGCCAGGGAGTCGACTTCGAACTGATCGGGGAAGTGACCGGCAACGAGATCATCACCAACGCCGGGAGCCTCAAGGTCGAGGTCCTGGTCGAAGAAGCCGAAGCCGCCTTCGATTCTCTCGAAGACCGCATCGAGTCCGACCAGGCCGGGCTTACTCATTAGGAGTCGGGCGGGGTCCGACCCGCCCTCCAAGTTGAACCCGCCGGTTCAAGAGACAAGTAATGGATGAACCGGCTCTGGCTGGTGCGGGTTCGGGCTGAAATATTTGAGGTGGCAGGGATTTACGTGGTTATTTGACGTAAATCCCTGCCAGGCTGATTTTTGGCGGGTGTTGCCGATCTTTTGACCCGATAGGTTCAATGGGGACGTGGCGCAGGTACCTCACGACCCTGATACAACCGAGATTAGACGCGATCTTGCGGCTCAGGTCGCGAAGCCGATGCGGCAGTTCCTGGCGACCGAGTCCGGCAGCGCGGGGCTGCTGCTGCTGGCCGCGGTTGCGGCGCTGATCTGGTCCAACTCACCGGTCGCCGACACCTACGACAGCTTCTGGGGCACTGCCCTCTCGATCAACGTCGGTGACTGGTCAATCGACCATTCGTTCCGTTACTGGATCGACGAAGCGCTGATGGCCCTCTTCTTCTTCGTGATCGGCATGGAAGTCCGGCGTGAACTATCGATGGGCGAGCTGACCGACCGCAAGCGGGTCACCGTTGCCGTGCTCGGCGGCATCGGGGGCATGCTTCTGCCGGCTCTGATCTTCCTCGCGATCGTTTCCGACTCGGGCGACGAGCACGGCTGGGGCATCGTTATCGCCACCGACACCGCCTTCCTGCTCGGGGCACTGGCTATCGTCGGACCGAAGTTCCCGACTCAGCTGCGGGTCTTCCTGCTGACCCTGGCGATCGTCGATGACATCGTTGCGATCTCGGTGATCGGTGTCTTCTACTCGGAGTCGCTCGACCCCGTCGCGATTTCGATCTGCGCGGCGGCCCTTGTCCTGATCGCCCTCTTCCCCCGCCTCGGGGTCTGGCGATCCTCCGCCTATCTGGCCGCCGGTTTCGTCGCCGTGATCGCGGCGATGGAATCCGGCTTTCACGCGACCCTCGCCGGAATGATCGCCGGCCTGCTCGTCGCCGCCTATCCTCCCCAGCCGAAGAAGGTGGAGAAAGCGGCCCGCAAAGCCCGGGCCTTCCGCCAATCACCCCTGCCCGAGGTCGCCCTCTCCGCCAATCAGAGCGTCCAGCAGGCGGTCTCTCCAAACGAGCGCTTCCAGAACATCCTTCACCCCTTCACCAGCTACCTGATCGTCCCGCTCTTCGCCCTGGCCAACGCCGGAGTTGACCTGCGCGGCGGAGTACTCGGCGATGCGCTCGGGTCAACCCTCACCTGGGGTGTTGTCGCCGGCCTCGTGCTCGGCAAGACGCTCGGCATCACGACCGGCGTGGTCGCCGCGATCAAGACCGGCGTCGGTCACCTCCCCCGGGGAATCGGCAAAGGCCAGGCGGTCGGCGGTGCGGCGCTTTCCGGAATCGGCTTCACGATTTCACTGCTGATCGCCCGACTCGCCTATGACGACATCGAAACCCAGGACCATGCCGTGGTCGGCATTTTCATCGCTTCAATTCTGGCCGTTTTCCTCGCCTGGGCCATCTTCAAGCTCGCCGCTGTCTTCCGGGGCGAGGTCAGTGCCGGACTGCCCAGATTCCTGGATTCACCGTTCGATCCGGCGAGGGACCACTACCTGGGCAATCCGGATGCCGACTTCATTTTGGTCGAATATGGCGACTACGAATGCCCGTACTGCGGCAGGGCAACCGGCATGGTCCGCGAACTTCGCGAACGCATGGGTGACAAAATGGTCTACGTCTACCGGCACCTGGCCCTGGTTGACGTCCACCCCCACGCTGAACTCGCCGCCGAAGCCGCTGAAGCCGCCAACGCCCAGGGCAAGTTCTGGGAAATGCACGTCGAGCTCTACGACCATCAGGGTGATCTCGACATTGAGGATCTGATCGGCTACGCCGGCAAGCTCGATCTCGATGTCGACGAGTTCGTCGAGGATGTCCAGAGCGGCCGGTTCTCGAAGCGTGTTCAGGAAGATGCCGCCTCGGGTGATGCCAGCGGCGCCCACGGAACTCCGACCTTCTTCGTCAACGGCATCCGCCACACCGGTGCCTATGACGCGGTCAGCCTGGCCGAGGAGCTGCGCACCCAGGAGCATGTGACCGCCCCGGACTGAGCGGCAGGCACCCCGGGAACGCTGGCCGGATGACGACGACCTCTAGTCGAACGGCCGCTGATGTGGTAATCATGGTGAGTCGGGGGTGTTCCCGGACCTAACCGGAGGGCAGGAAAATGGTTCGCAGGCTTCGTTTCGTCTTTCTCGTACTACTGGCTGCGCTGGGAATTCATGCTGGCACAGCCGGGTCGGCGCTTGCCGCTCCGGCCAATGACAACTTCGCGGCGAGGCAGACGATCACCGGGCCGCTCCCGCTGACGGTCGCGGCGAACAACATCGAGGCCACGGCGGAAGTCGGC
>JAUPTY010000099.1 GCA_030917845.1 Actinomycetota bacterium
CCCGGGTGGGAGCCCCCGGTCCAGCGCACTTCAGGGAAAGGCCGTGGCGCTTAGGCGCCGCGGCCTTCTTCTTTCTCCTGGTCGCTTCCGACAGCGGGCTCAGACCTCGATCTCGTATTCGATCCAGATTGACTTGAGGGCGGCTGTCGAGTCGTAGAGCTTCTGGGCGGTGTAGTTGTCCGGGGCGGTGGCCCAGGCGAGATGGGAGGCGCCCCAGTCCCGGGTCAGTTCGACGCCGGCCTCGATCAGGGCGCGGCCGGTGCCCTTGCCCCGGGTGGCTTCAGTGACGTAAAGGTCGTTCATCAGAACGATGTCGGTGGCGGTGAGCGAACTTTTATGGCGATAAAAGCAGCCGAAGCCGACCGGCTCGTCGCCGTCGAAAGCACCCAGCAGCCAGCCGTCCGCCGTGCCACCCAGGAAACGGGAGAAGAACTCCCGATTTCGTTCAAGGTCGATCTCTTCCACCTCGTAGAACTCCTGATAGAGCACGAAAAGAGGTTCGAATTGCGGAAACTCCTCGGCGGTCACAGCCCTGATCTCGGTCATGAGGCCAGCGTAACGGCAACTTGTCTTGCCGCGGGAGGGTTGGGGTAAAGGTTGGCGTAGGAAGGAGGCAACGTCGCCTGCGTCCGAAAATGAACGGCCGCGGCGGCGCTTCTTCTAGAGTGGGACCAGACGGGCCCACTCACTACCCAGGAGCGAAGAACGCTGGCACGTCCGACCGATAGCAACGAGCAACTCCTCTGCAGCTTCTGTGGCAAGTCGCAGAGGCAGGTAAAGAAGCTGATCGCCGGGCCGGGCGTCTACATCTGCGACGAGTGCATCGACCTCTGCAACGAGATCATCGATGAGGAATCGGTAATTGCCTCGGCGCCGGCCGGCCTCGACCTCGATCGACTGCCCCGTCCGCAGGAAATCAACTCTGTCCTCGACGAGTACGTGGTCGGCCAGGAAACCGCGAAGCGCTCCCTGTCGGTAGCCGTCTACAACCATTACAAGCGAGTTCGCATGGCCGAGGACGGCGAAGGGGATGTCGAACTCCAGAAGTCGAACATCATGCTGCTCGGCCCGACCGGCTGCGGCAAGACCCTGCTTGCCCAGACCCTCGCGCGGATCCTCAACGTTCCCTTCGCGATCGCCGATGCGACCGCCCTCACCGAGGCCGGTTACGTCGGCGAGGACGTCGAGAACATCCTTCTCAAGCTGATCCAGGCCGCCGAATATGACGTCGCCAAGGCCGAGACGGGGATCATCTACATCGACGAGATCGACAAGATCACCCGCAAGGCGGACAACCCCTCACTGACCCGGGATGTTTCGGGCGAGGGCGTCCAGCAGGCGCTGCTGAAGATTCTCGAAGGCACCACCGCATCGGTGCCGCCGCAAGGTGGCCGCAAACACCCGCATCAGGAATTCCTGAACATAGACACGACCAACATCCTCTTTATCTGCGGCGGCTCCTTCTCCGAGCTCGAGCGGGTCATCGAACGTCGAGTTGACAACAAGGGCATCGGCTTCGGTTCCGTCGTCAACGAGGAAGGACACGACGATCCCGGCGAGCTCTTCGAACAGGTGCTGCCCGAAGACCTGGTCGAGTACGGCCTGATCCCCGAATTCATTGGCCGTCTGCCGGTCGTCGCTGCCCTCCATCAGCTTGACCAGGCCGATCTGGTTCGCATCCTGACCGAGCCGAGGCATGCCCTGACCCGCCAGTTCCAGCGCTTCTTCGAGTTCGACGGAATCGAACTGGTCTTCGCCGAGGATTCGCTCGAAGCGATCGCCGACAAGGCCCTTGTCCGTGAGACCGGTGCCCGCGGGCTCCGCTCGATAATCGAAAACTCGCTGCTCGACGTCCAGTTCGAACTGCCTTCGCGCGATGACGTCAGCAAATGCGTTGTCACCCGTGAATCGATCGAAAAGGGTCAACCGCCGATGCTGGTCACCGAGCCGGCCCCCGCGGTCGACCCGCATGGTGAAGAGGACGTCTTCGGCGAGCAGACGGCCTGAGCCAGCGGGATAATGCCCCTGTGGGCGTACCGCTACTCGACAAGAACCCGGGTGATCTTCACATCACCTGGGGCGGTCACGCGACCGTCCTGATCGAGCTTGACGGAGTCCGACTGGTCACCGATCCGGTGATGAGGAGAAGGGTGGTCCACCTGCTGAGGCACGTGCCCGCGCCCGGACCGGCCTTCACCAGCGACATCGACGCCGTACTCATCTCCCATCTTCACTTCGACCATCTCGACCTGCCTACCCTGAAGCGGTTCGACCCCGCGACCCGGATCATCGTCCCGGCTGGAGCCGGCCCGATGATCCAGCGGGCCGGGTTCAGGAAGGTGACCGAACTTCGGGTCGGGGAGACCTTCGAGATCGGCTCGGTCACCATCGCCGCCGTTACCGCGGACCATGACGGTCGTCGGCATCCTTTCGGCGTCGAGGTGGAAGCGCTGGGCTACGAGATCATCGGCAGTCGCCGTCTCTACTTCGCCGGGGACACCGACGTGCATCCGGAACTTGCCGAACTGGCGGGTGAACTCGAGATCGCCCTGCTGCCGATCTGGGGATGGGGTCACAAGCTCGGTCCCGGTCACATGGACCCGCGGGGCGCCGCACAGGCAGCAGCGATGCTTCAACCGGAGATCACCGTGCCGATCCACTGGGGCACATATTTCCCGGCCGGCATGCGAGGCGTCCGCGGCCGGTTGCTCGAGAAGCCCGTCGCGGCCTTCGAGGATCAGATGGTGGAGATCGCGTCTGGCCTCGAGGCCAGGGTTCTCAGGCCGGGAGAGTCTTTGTCTCGCCCGGCAGCCAGCTCTTGAGCACGTGGTGAACCTCCTCGGCCCCGATCACCGGTTCCTCCGGCCAGGGCAGGTCGACCGGATGGAGAACGAAGGGGTGGGCCTGGGTTCCACCCATGCCGCCGTGTGATCCGACCAGCTCCTCGAAGGCTGCGACCTCGTCCATGTCCTTCCACCAGGTGCTGTTGACCATGATGTCGGGACAGTTGGAGAAGCGGTGGGTGCGCAGCACATGCTCGACCGCGTTGGGCCCGAAGGCGGCCAGCGGGTCTTCGCCGTCGACCTCTCCGGTTTCGATTCGAACGAAACCGTCCGGACCAAGAACGAGTCCGCCCTGCTCGGAATCAACCAGGACGAAGCCGACGCCCGGATGGGCCCTGAGCCGATCCAGCAGATCCGGATAAAGCTGGTTGATCCGCTCGCGGGTCAGGCGGCCGGGTTCCCGGGGGAAGGTGATCAGCCCGAGGTTGCCGGAAGCCATGACCGATAGTTCAGGAATCTGATCCTCCTCGGAGGCAGGCTTCTCCAGTCCCTCCGGGCCTCCGCTCAGGCCGAGTTCGTCCCGGTTCGAATCCCGCTTGGCGACCGCCTTTGCGGCGCTGCCGACGGCGCCATCTTCGCGGCTTGCCTCCTCCGCGCTTGCGGTGATGTAGGCGCGCGGGTTCTCTTCACCTTCCTGCCCGGTGCCTACTGCCTGCTTGCCGGTCGCTTCCTCGACCAGCTGTTCCAGTGTGATTCCGTACCGCTGAAGAAAAGTCGCTCCCTGGGACTGGCCGTGATCGGAGAGCACGACCAGCCGGTAAGGCCGCGGTGCTTCCGGCAGGACCCGGCGGATCCTCTCGATCTCCCGGTCAACCTTGGTCAGCGTGTAAAGCGACTCGGGACGCTCGATCCCGGAATGGTGAGCGACCTCGTCGTAGGCCAGGAACGTCGTGTAGATGGTCGGCCTGCCGGCCAGGATGTCACCGACCACCGCGGCCACCTGCAGGTCGAGCTGGATCACCGTCGCCCAGGCCCTCATCACGGCGTAAACCCGGGAGCGGGCGATCTTCGGCTCGATCCCCGTCTTCTCCTGACGCTGGTTGTCGCGACGCTCGCGGACGATCTCGACCACCGACTGGATCGCCGTCTTGATCACGCCATACGGCCGCGCGAAGTAAGCCGCGTAGTCCTTGCCGATCTGACCCCGTGACTTCATCACGGTGCTCATGGTCAGCATCGAATGGGGGGCATCCCCGGAAAGAATGTTCGCCCGGCTGGCCCCGTCCTCGGCCAGAAGTCCGTGGCCATCGGACTGCCTGGCTTCCATTTCGGCCGCGTCTTTCGGGTGGTTCGTGACCAGGGCCCGGTTGCTGTCCTTCTCCCACCAGCGGAAGGCCGGCATGTCGTGATTGTTGCCATGGAGGAGGCCGGCCTGGCAGGCGCCGGTCTGGGATGACCAGTCGGTCTCCCATCCCTCGATCCTGTGGCTTCCCTGGCGCACCCAGGCGGCCATCGATGGAGCGTTCCCGTTGGTCATCGCCCTTCGCAGAACATCATGGGCGAGACCATCAATCTCGAGAAATACGACGCCCGGGACGTCAGTTTCGATTACTTGCCCGCGGCGCTTCAGCTGGGAGCGGACCACGTTGTAGTACCAGGTGCTGTCTTCGTCGATCGCGAAGAGCGAGGAAAAGAGCGAGGTCAGGATCGCCAGACAGAAGGAGATCAGGATCCCCTCGGGCAGTCCGTCGATGTGTACCCAGGGCATGGCCAGCAGGGCCAGACCGACCAGCAGGGCGTTGAGGAACAGACCCCAGAGTCCCAGGGTCAGCACACTGAGTTTCAGGGTTAGCCGGGAAAGCACCGGCCAGATCAGGGCGTTGACCAGGCCGACCCCGATCGCGGTCAACAGGGCGGCACCGTCCCCGTCGATCGAGAAGCCGGGAAGCAGGGCCGCGAGGGCGATCAGGGCCACTGCGTCGATCAGGACGACGACTATTACCCGGGACGTGAGGCGCCACGGGTGACGGTGAACTTCCGGCTTGTTCAGTCCCTCCATGGACGGAACTCTCGCAAACGAACCGGTCCCCGGCAATCACCCCGACCGGATGAACCTACTTCTGGCGGGCCGTCCTCTTGATGAAACGCTTGACGGCCTTCGATTTGTTGCCGGCTTCGTCGGTTGCCTGGATGGCGATGGTGTTCCGGCCCTTCTTCAGCTTCGGCGTCATCCAGGGGGCCTTGCACTTTCGGGCTTTTGCCTTGTTCAGCTTGCAGGTGAAAGTCACACCGGACTCGTTTGACTTGAAGCGGACCTTGACCTTCGCGATCTTGCTCTTCTTCGGGAATTTGATTCCGATGACCTTCGGGGACGTGGTGTCCCCCACGACCTTGAAGGACTTTGAGGTTGGAACCGCCTGGATGTTGCCGAAGGCATCCCTGGCCTTGACCTTGAGTTCATGGTTGCCAACCGAGAGGCCCGAGAAGGTGCGCGGCGAAGCGCAGGTCGTGAACGCCGTACCGTCGAGAGAGCAGAGGTAGGTGGAGCCGGGCTTGGAAGCGGTGAAACTGAACCTGCGGCTAGTTGTCCTGCCCGGAGAGGTTGTGAACACGACTGATGGGTGAGGCTCCGCCGAGGGCTGAGTGTGGTCGTTGTTCGTTGTAGTAGTCCAGCCAGTATGGCAAGGCCCGCAGCCGGTGCTCGGAGGAGGCGTAGAGAAGCCCGTAGCCCCACTCCCTGGCCATCGTCTGGTGGAAGCGCTCGACCTTGCCGTTGGTCTGCGGCCGGCGGGGTCTGATCAGCTTGTGTTTGATCTTCTTCTTTCGCAAGAGCCGGGCCAGCTTGCGCGAGCGGGTATAGGCCCAGGCGTTGTCGGTCATAAGCCGCTTGGCCACGATCCCGTGGGCCTCGAAGAAAGCCAAGGCCCTTTCGGTGAAGGCGAGAACCGCCCCGGCGTCCTGGCTGTCCAGGACCTCGGCGTAGGCCAGGCGCGAGTGATCGTCGACGACCGAATGCGAATACTCCCAGCCAGCACCCCGGGATACGACCGAGCGATCTCCGGTCACGGCATGTCCGGGAACCGAAAAGCGCGCGTAGCGCTTGATGTCCATGTGGAGGAGATCACCCGGGCAGGGCCACTCGTAACGGTTGGCGGGCTCCCGCGCGGGCTTGGGCCTGCGTGAGCAGCCCCCTCGCTCAAGCGTGCGCGAGACGGTCGAGTGGGGCCGGCCGACCACGCCGGCGATCAGCCTGGGACCCCAGCCGGTGTCCTCTCTGACCTTGCAGATCCGGGCCTGCTCGTCGGCCGCCAGCTGATTCGGCGAGCGCCTGGGCCGTGAGGCGCGGTCGTGAAGACAGGCGAGCGTACGCTGATCGGCTTTTCTCGCTGCCTGCCAGCGAGAAAACCACTTGTTCGCGGTCGCCGGTGAGACGCCAAAGCGCCGGGCTGCGGCCCTTTGACCTTCGGCTTCACAGGTCTTGACCAGCTCGTGACGGCCGGCCAGTCCGAGTCGGGCATTACGGTGGGTGTTCATCCGGGTCCTCCTTGGTTTGTGAGCTCGAACCCACAGCCTCCCGGCGGACCCGGATGGTGCTTTCGGTCAGAGCCCCGGTCCCATGGGACCGGGGCTCTGTTGCCTCTCAGGTGTTCACAACGTCCTTGGGCACGTCA
>JAUPTY010000100.1 GCA_030917845.1 Actinomycetota bacterium
CCCGGCACTACAAGGGCGCAGTCCGGCCCGACTGTTTATTCGGTCTGGGCCTGGTTCGCGGTGCCGTTGCAGATCGGGACGATGGTGTCCTTGGCGCTCTGAGGCATCGAGATCGAGCCTTCGAGAACAGTCTCTCCCGTGTACTTCGGCAGCCTGACGTCCTGACGATTGGTCAGGCTGGCCTGGTCGAGAGCCCGGTTGAATTCGCGGTTGTTCGAGCGGGACACCCTTAGGGACGGGAAGAAATCCGAGGCGATCAGGCAGATCACAGCTTCATTGAGGTCGATCTGGCCGCTGATCGCGCCCGATTCGTCGACTCTGGTTGCGTAGATCGGGAAGGACCCACTGGAGCCGTGTAGCCAGATCACGTAGCCCTGATTCCGCTCGCTGGGTGCCAGATCCCCGATCTGGAGGTTCGCGGCGAGTGTAGCTCCGGCAAAACCGAACTGGACCTGCCCCGATCCCTGCTCGTCACCGACCGGCTGGAGGACGGCAACGGTCGGCGACGGCTCCGGTGTTTCGGGGTCGTCCTCGGAGCCGCCTAGCGCACCGGTGACGAGGAGGATGACCACGGCCGCCAGCAGGGCGCCGCCAAGCAGGATGGCAATCAGGCGGCGCTGATGGCCGGTGATCGATGAGAAACCCGATCTGCCGGAGCTGGCAGTTGACATCGGTTCATGCGGCGACTCGGGCTCTGCTGCACGATCCTTTGACTTGGATGCCGGCGGAAACTTGTCGGCAGGCCCCGAGCCGGGCTTTGGCAGTTCCGCGCCCGGAATCAGCAGTCGCAGCTGATCGGAGAGTGCCTCGATCTGCTCGGCAAGTTCAGGGTCGGAGGCAATCCGGCTGCCGACATCGGCCCTGGTGATCGGGTCGGCCTGGCCGAGCAGATAGTCGGTCAGGTCCGGGTCCGGTGCGGGGACCGAAGAGTCAACCTCCGCCAGAGCTGCACCCGCGCGCTGGCGGACTTCGGCTTCGTCGATCCCGAGCAACCCCGAGATGTCGGCATAACTTTTCCCTCGTCCGAGCAGCAGCTGCAGCAGCGCCCGACTGTCCTCACTCAACGGCATGAAGGAGAAGCCTATTTGTTCGGGCTCGTGACCGGCAGTTATGATCCGCGCCAATGCCCGACGTCACGCTTCCAGAATCCCCGTTCGATCACCTGCTCGGCACCGAGTGGATCTCCTCCGACCCGGATGAGGCCATCGTCCGCCTGACCATGCGCGATGAGCATCGCCAGCCGATGGCGATCATGCATGGTGGCGTCATGGCCAGCCTGGTTGAGAGCGTCTGCTCGATGGCGACTGCCAAGGCTGTATTGCCAGAGGGCAGGATCGCGATGGGTCAGAGCATTTCAGTCAACCTGCTCCGGCCGATCTCGACGGGAGACGTCGAAGTCGTTGCGACGGCCGTTCATCGCGGCCGGATGACCTGGGTCTGGAGGGCGGAAGTCAAGGACCTGGAGGACCGGGTCTGCGCCGTAGCCCAGATGACCATGGCCGTCCGCGAAGCCCCCGAAGGCGCCGACCTAAGCCAGTTCGTAAAAGGATAAGTAGTCGGTGAGCTTCGCCCCGCCTCCAAGTGAAACCCGTCCGCTCAGACATCCATAAATGGATGAGCGGACTCCGTTTTACGGTTGCCAGGGCCTGTAGCGATTGGTGATCGGCATGCGGCGGTCGCGGCCGAATCCCTTCGTTGTGACCTTGAGGCCGGGCGGGGACTGCCTGCGTTTGTACTCGGCCCGGTCCACTTTGGCGATCACATCGGCTACCACCTCGGGATCTTCTCCCCGGGCCGCGATCTCGGCCGGACCGAGGTCCTCTTCGACGTAGAGCCTGAGGATCCGGTCGAGCTGGTCGTAGTCGGGAAGTGAATCCGTGTCGAGCTGGCCAGGCCGAAGTTCGGCAGAAGGGGGCCGGGAGATTATTGATTCCGGAATCACCGGGGATGAACCATTCCGGTGTCTGCAGAGCTCGTAGACGAGGGTCTTCGGAACGTCCTTGATCGGAGCCAGACCGCCAGCCAGGTCGCCATAGAGAGTTGAATAGCCAACCGAGGTCTCGCTCTTGTTGGCGGTGGTCAGGACCAGCCATCCACGGCTGTTCGACAGAGCCATCATCAGGTTCCCCCGGATCCGCGCCTGAAGGTTCTCGGCGGCCAGTCCGGCTGCGTCATCACCCAGCAGTTCGTCGTAGGCGGCCATGGTCTCCTCGATCGAGAATTCGATCAGCTCCGTACCGAGGCGACCGGCCATTTCCCTGGCGTCTCCCTGGGTCTCGCCGCTGGAATGAGGGGAAGGCATCACCACGCAGGTGACCTGCTCCGGGCCGAGGGCGTCGGCAGCCAGAGCGGCGACGAGTGCCGAGTCGATCCCGCCGGAAAGGCCCAGGCCGACATGCTTGAAGCCGTTCTTGACCACGTAGTCCCGGAGCCCGGTGACCAGCGCCGTATAGACCTCGTCCAGATCGACCATCCAGGGGGCCGGATCCGGGGATTCCGTCTCCGGGTCCCAGATCACCAGATCCTCAGTGAACTGCCCGGCCCGGGCGAGGACGGAACCATCGGGGGCAATCAGCACGCTCGATCCGTCGAAGATCAATTCATCCTGACCACCGACCATGTTGGCCATCGCAACCGGAAGGCCCTTGTCGACAGCCACCCTGCGGAAGATCTCTTCCCGCTCCTGCCCCTTGCCCCGGTGGTAAGGCGAGGCCGATGAGTTGACGATCAGCTCCGCCTTCGGGGCCAGTTCCGGGTAAACGGGAGAGTCCGGATCCCAGCAGTCCTCACAAATCGTCACTCCGAGGTGTGTGCCGGCCGCTTCTGTCACCAGGGGCCCGGCGCCGTTGCGAAAGGTGCGGTACTCGTCAAAAACGCCGTAGTTGGGCAATAGGCGCTTGCGGTACACACCGCGGATCTCGCCGTTCGAGACGACCGCGACCGCATTGGCCGCGATTGCCCGACCGACCGGATTCGCCACCGGATCCGGGAAACCGATCAAGGCGGTGATCGAGCCGACCTGCCTGGCGATCTCTTCCAGCCTCTCGCCAGCCGCAGCGACGAAGTCCGGCCGCAGGTAAAGATCCTCAGCCGGATATCCGGTCAGGACCAGTTCCGGGAAAACCACGATCCCGGCCCCGGCCTTCTCGGCCGTTGCTGTCCAGTCACTGACCAGCGCTGCGTTCTCGTCCAGATCGCCGACGGTCGGGTTGACCTGGGCCAGGGCGATCTTCGGGATGCCGCTCACAGGCGGAGTATCCCGATTTGCAGGGGTTCCTGCCATGTGAAGGACCGCACACACAGAACCGGCTGGGTGCCACAGACTCGTTTCCTTACAAAACGCTCACATTTGTGCCGAGCTTCCCCGCCAGTCGGGGAGGGCGGGGGAACCAACCGCGACCCGATCGATGGGTCGCATGGGGTGAATCCGGTGGTGATCCGCCGGTAGACAGGGACGGGATGTCCAGGCCGAGTCCGACAGCTAACCCCGCAGGCGCTGAAAAAAGGAGAAGCAACAAAATGAGTTCCAGCCGGTCTTTCCGTGCTCTGATGTCTCTGTTCGCCTGCCTTGCCGTTTTCGCGGCTGTTTCCGCCAGCGCCAATGCAGCGACCACGGGCCCTACGGGTGCCAAGGCAACTAATGACCCCACAGAATCCAAGCCCGTCCACCGACAGGGCCCGGTCGTTCTGAAGGTCGCCGACCGCAGTGTCAACTTCGGTGGCCGCTTTCGGCTCCGCGGAAAGACCGGCAATGCGGTCAGCGGCCACGTCCGGATCCAGGCCAGCTTCGGCGGCAAGTGGCACACGCTCCGCAAGGTCAGGACCGACCGCACGGGTTGCTTCAACACGAAGGTAAGGGCCCGTGCCAGCACCAGCCTGAGGGTCCGGACCAACGACGGCCGGAACTCAAAGGTCCGCAGGGTGGCGGTGATCGGTCACGTCAAGCTCGCGCGCCCGGACCGCTACGTCCGGCTCGGCGACAGCCTCGTGATCCGTGGCACGGTCGTGCCCCGGGGCGCCAGGACGGTGAAGGTGCGGGTCCGCGGCGAAGGTGTCGTCACGACCCGGACCAGAAGCAACGGCCGGTTCCGCGTTCGCTGGAAGCCGCGCAACAACGGGGACTTCAGCTACCGGGTTCGCGCTCTCCCGAGCCACCGTTCTACCGGAGACTCCAGTCTGAATCGTCGCTTCAGTGCGCTTCGGCCCGGACATGCCTCCTACTACGGCCCGGGCCTCTACGGCAACGGAGTCGCCTGTGGCGGCACTCTCACCCCGACCACTCGTGGCGTTGCCCACAAATACCTCCCCTGTGGGACCAGGGTCACCCTCCAGTACGGCAACCGGACGGTTGTCGCCCGGGTGATCGACCGTGGCCCGTACATCGCCGGTCGTGACTGGGACCTGACCGAACAGACCAGAAACGACCTCGGCTTCGGCGGAGTCGGAGTGGTCTGGACCAACAAATAGCCGGGTGGGTCGGATTCTCGCCAGGGATGGTGAAAATCCGACCCACCGTCATCCCGGGGACCCGGTGTCGTTCAGGGACCTCATCCTGACCGGGATTTCACTCGTATATCGCGTGCTTTCCCTGCCAGGTTGCTTTCGAATGCTGCTCTGTCATGATCGGGGCATGAGCTCGGCCGAATCGAAGAATCTCGAGGCAATCTCGAAGGCGATCGACCAACACAACGCGTCCTGCCCTTATCCCGCGGCAGAAGTGCGGATGAATCCCTTCGAGGTCGAGAGGCTTGGCTGGGAAGAGATCCGCGGTCTGCCTGTGGTTCCCGACGCCAATATCGGTACCGGCCGGTTTCACATCGTCTGCTCGAGGGACGTGGAGGGCGACGAGCTCGAGGAGGTTGAGGCGATCGCCGAGGAACTGGTCACCGTCACCCCGGGAACCCGCGAGGAGTCACCTGCCGAACCGGCAGTTCCCGGAATGCCCGACAACCCGGGCCGCTGGAACTAGACGTCGCTCCAGAAGTCGATGCCTATGTCGGTCATCCAGTTCTGGATTTCAATATTGATGCGGTAGAGCTCTCCAGTCCAGATCAGGATTCCCATGATGATCAGGATCACGCCGCCGAATGCCATGATCAGCCCGTAGTGGCGTTTGACTACGGCGAAAGCAGTGGTCATCCGGTTGAAAGCCAGGGCGGTGACCAGGAACGGAATCGCCAGGCCAGCTGAGTAGACGGCGAGAAGGAGGGCGCCGCGAGCTGCCGAGTCAGTCAACGAGGCAGCTGAGAGGATCGCCCCGAGCGTCGGGCCGATGCAGGGAGTCCAGGCGAAGGCAAAAGCGGCTCCGGCGACCAGCGGACCGCCCTTGCCGGCTCGCTTCAACAATCCGTCGATATGCCACTCCTTGTTCAGACGGACGACGAAAAAGGAAGCAACGAAGAGAACGCCCATCGCGATGATCAGGGCCGCAGCGATCTTGTCGAGAACCTCGCGGTGATCACTGAGCAGGGAACCGATCTTCGTCGCGCCCATGCCGAGCAGGATGAAGACGGTCGAAAAACTGGCGCAGAAGATCAGGCTCGGGACCAGCACCTTTCGCCAGTCCGCCCGGTCGAGGTCATCAACCGACACCCCGGAAACCGCCGACAGGTAGCCGGGCACGATCGGCAGTACGCAAGGGGAGAGGAAGGAAACAAGACCTGCCACAAAGGCGGTAAGCAGGCCGACCCCTGCCGCGGGATCACTGGCGGCCAGAGGGAGGGCACTAAGGCCGGTATGAATCAGGTCTGCAAACGGCAAGGGCCTAAGAGGGTAGCTTGGCGCACATGGATCGGAGCATGGAGGGTGCAGTTGTCGTGGTAACTGGCGGTGCGGCCGGAATCGGCCGGGCCACCGCCTCATCGATGGCGGAAGGCGGTGCCAGGGTGGCGATCGGCGACATTCACGCCGAAAAGGCCGCGGAAACAGCAGAGCAAATCGGCCGCGGCACCACCGGGAAACCGCTCGACGTAACCAACCGTGAAGATTTTGAGTTGTTCCTCGACCAGGTCGAGGCCGAGTTCGGACCGATCGACTGCCTGGTCAACAACGCGGGAGTAATGCTGCTCGGACCGGTCGACGAGGAAACCCCGGAAGCGACCCGGGCAATGATTGATGTGAACCTGGTCGGGGTGATCAACGGGACCCAGGCTGCGATGGACCGGATGAAGCCGAGACGCCGGGGCAGGATCGTGAACATCGCATCCCAGGCCGGCAAAGCCGGGATGGCCGGCGGAGCGACCTATTGCGCCACCAAGTTCGGGGTGATCGGATTCTCGGAGTCGGTCAGGGCCGAACTCAAGGGTTCCGGTGTCTCCATCTCCTGGATTCTTCCCGGACTGGTCAACACCGACCTCGCAGCGGGATTGCCTGACATTCCTCTCATGGACATGCTCACCCCGGACGACATCGCCAGTGCGGTCG
>JAUPTY010000101.1 GCA_030917845.1 Actinomycetota bacterium
ACCAAGAAGGCCAAGGGCAAGGCGACCATCACCGCCACGGCCAACAAGAAGTCCGGCAAGTCAGTCCTGACTGTCAAGAAGTAGAGCCAACCGGCACTGCTTCACAGCATTGAAAGAAGGGCCCCGGAGCGATCCGGGGCCCTTTCTTTTGCCTTCAGTTTCAAAGCGTCGGGGCAGTCATTCCCGATAGCCTGTCCATCCTTGGCGAGGTAGCTCAGTTGGTAGAGCACACGACTGAAAATCGTGGTGTCGCCGGTTCGATCCCGGCCCTCGCCACCTCTTAGCTGTTTATCTGGCGGTGGATGAAGTCGAAGACGTCGGTGAAGACTTCGTCTTTGTTGGTTTCGTGGAAGAGTTCGTGGCGGGCTTCTTCGTAGGTCTTCTTTTCGGTTCCCGGTCCGCTCAGGTCTTCCATCGTTTCCGCGGTCAGGTCAAACGGCACCAGCATGTCGCCGCTGCCGTGAATCCAGAGCACCGGCAGGTCACCGAAGCCGGGGCCTCCTTTGGCCCGGTTGACGGTCCCGACCAGTCCTTCCAGGGTTTCCCGCCGGAACGGGCCGTGGTAGACCAGTTCGTCATTCAGGTAAGCGTCCTGGGCGAGCTCATCGCGGGAAATGACCGACGGGTCGATTGGGATCTCCGGGATCTCGTCAAGCTCGAGCAGAGCCTCCAGACCGGGGTTGCCGCCGAGCAGAGGACTGGAAAGTACGGCAGCGTCGACCGGCCGACCGGCCTCCTGGAGGAAGATCGTCGCCAGCAGTCCGCCCATCGAGTGACCGATCAGGAGGATCGGCAGGCCGGGGTGCTCGTCACGGGCGTGATCGTAGACCCGGGAGAAGTCCTCGAGCAGGGCGTCAGCATCGTTGACCAGGGCGCGATCCCCACCGGAGTAGCCGTGACCCCAGTGATCCGGGGCGTAAACCGCGGCCCCGTCCTGTTCGAGCCGCTCGGCCAGTTCGGCGTGGCGGCCGGCATGTTCCGCGTAGCCGTGAGCCAGCAGAACGACGTAGGCGGGCTCCCCGACCGGGGCCCATTCGTGAATCGCGACATCGCCTTTGCTGCCTTGGATCTTCCGCATCAGGTTCCCTTCGGTGGTCTGGTTTCTCCCGCTGCCATCGACTCCAGGAGGTTCACGGCGCCGACCTTGAACAGTGGTTCGTTCAGGTTCCCGCATTTGGGGCTCTGAACGCAAGAGGGGCAACCGGAATCGCAAGGACATTCACGGATCAGTCGGAGTGCGTCCCCGACCAGTCGGGGGAAAAGCACGTAGGCCCGTTTGGTCAGTCCGATTCCGCCGGGATGGCCGTCGTAGATGAAGATCGTCGGGGTGCCGGTCTGCATGTGGAGGTTGGTCGAAAGGCCACCGATGTCCCAGCGGTCGCACATGGCGATCAGAGGCAGGACCGCGATTTGACCGTGCTCGGTGGCGTGGAGCGCTCCGAGCATCTCGTTCAGGGCCATCCCGGAAATGAAGTCCTCCGGTACCTCGTACCAGAGACCCCGGGTTCCGAACTCCTGTTCCGGCAGATCGAGATCGACCAGATCGAAGGCCTCCCCTTCGGCGCTGAGAATGCGCTGGTAGGCCATCACCTGGTCGGTGACCGAGATCTCGCCGAAGCTCAGCTTCACCCCGCAGATCTCGGTTTCCTGGAGAACCCGGTCGATGAAGATCTCGGTCTCCACCTTCGGGCGGGTGTACCACTCGTCGTCAAAGCGGTGAACGATCGCCTGACCTTCCTCCAGGTCCAGTCGTTCGACTTCCCAGGAGGTTCCGAGATGCATGTAGACGGCTCCGGGATGGATCGTGGTGAAGGCCCGGCCGGTCTCGACCATGCCGATCACTTCGCCGGAGCCACCATCGATCACGGCGATGTCCCCGACCGAGGACGACCTCAGCGAAACGTCGGAGGCGGCGAAGCCGGCCCGCCTCGGGACCAGACCCTTGCCGGCCTTGCGCAGGTCCCCCCTGAGTACCAGGGCCTGGCCTGCGTCCTCAAGACCCTCGCCGAAGAATTCCTCGTCCTCGGCAGTGAGCGGAAGCTCGTAGGCGGCGGCGATCAGGTGCTGGTCACGGATCTCGGGGGAGAGGTGATCAAGGATCGCCGCCTCGACCGGGCGTTCGAGGAACTCCTGCGGGTGGCGGCAGAAGTATTGATCGAGCCCGTCCGGCCCGGCGATGTAGACGGCCAGTCCGCGCTCCCGGCGACCGGCCCGGCCCCACATCTGCTTCATCCCGGCCACGGTGCCGGGGAAGGTCACGCAGATCGCGGCATCGAGGCCGCCGATGTCTATGCCCAGTTCAAGCGCGTCCGTCGAGGCCACTCCGAGCAGCTCACCCGAAACCAGCTTCGCCTCGATCTCCCGGCGCTGGGCCGGTGTGTAGCCGGCCCGGTAGGGGGCGATGCGTTCGGCCAGCTCGGGTCGGCCCCGCTCGGTCAGTCGGTCGGCGGCGAACTTGCGGATCAGCTCAATCCCCTTGCGGCTCTTGAGGAAGCAGATCGTTCGAACCTCATGGGAAACCAGGTCGGCGAGCAGGTCGGCGGCCTCCGCCAGGGCGGAACGACGGGCGCCGATCGCCGGGTTGACCAGAGGCGGATTCCAGATCCGGATCTCCCGGCCAGCGCCCGGGGCACCGTCCTCGTCGATCAGCTTCGCTTCGGTTCCAGTGAGCCGTTCGGCGAGCTCGCCAGGGTTGGCGATCGTCGCCGAAGCCATCACGAAGCGGGGGTCACGCCCGTAGGCGCGGGCCAGTCGCCGCAGTCTTCGCAGAACATTGGCCACATGGGAGCCGAAAACCCCACGGTAGGTGTGGGCTTCGTCGACCACCACCCAGTCGAGGTTGGCGAAGAAGTCTCCCCAGCCGCGATGGTGGGGCATGATCCCGACGTGGAGCATGTCCGGGTTGGTCAGGACGAGATTGCTCTGGCGCCGGATCGCCGGCCTTTCGTCCCGGGGCGTGTCGCCGTCGTAGATCGCGAGGCGGAGGTTCGGCGAGCCCAGACGGGCGAGTGAACGGGCCTGGTCCTGGGCCAGCGCCTTGGTCGGATAGAGGTAGAGGGCGCGAGATTTGGGGTCGGCCGCAATCGCGTTGAGGACAGGCAGATTGAAGGCAAGTGACTTTCCCGAGGCGGTGGCCGTCGTCAGGATCACATTGCCGTCGGCAGCAGCTTCGAAAGCTTCAGCCTGATGGGAGTAGAGCTGCTCGATCCCTGATGCCCGCAGGGCCGAGGCGAAGGCAGGGTCCAGCGCTTCGGGAAACGGTTCGGATTGACCTTCGGTTGCGGGCTCGGAGGCACTCTCGACTATGCGGCCATCGCGACGGGCCGGATCAATTGCGATCGACCAGCTGCCGGAGAGAAGCGATTCAGCCAAGTTTGTCCCGGGGAGGCTCGCGGCGGATCTCCTCGGCAATCCGGAGTCCCGGGTCAACTTCAGTCTCACCTTCAAGCGCGTCCAGCACCTGCAGGAAGTCCCTGGTGCCGGCCACGTCATGGACCCGGAGCAGACGACCACCCTTTTCGAGCCCGAAGGCCAGCGCGGCGAAGGTACCCGCCCCGCGACCCGAAGGCGGATGGTGGGTGATCGCCCCGATGAAGTCCTTGCGGGAAACAGCCAGCATCACCGGGCAGCCCAGCTCGCAGAGTGCCGGAAGGCCCCTCAGGGATTCAACGGTCTGGCGGGGGGTCTTGCCGAAGTCCGGTCCGGGATCGATCACCACCTGGTCCCGGGCGATCCCGACCCCGGCAAGGGATTCGAGGCGTTCTTCGAAGAACCCGATCTGGTGGGCCGGGATTCCTTCGGGGTAGGCCGACTCATCCCAGCGCTGGGTCTTCGGTTCGACCACGGTGTGCATCAGGACCACCCCGGCACCGGCTTCGGCGGCGACCCGCATCAGAAGGGTGTTTCCGCCACCGCTAATGTCGTTGATGATTCCGGCCCCGGCGTCCAGGGCGGCGCTGGCGACCTCCGGCTTGTAGGTGTCGACCGAGATCACCGCGCCAGCCGCGGCCGCGGCCTTGACCACGGGAAGGATGCGATCGATCTCTTCTTCGGGGGTGACTGCGGGCCGGTTGGTCACATTCGACTCGCCCCCGATCTCGATGATCCCGGCCCCGTCCTCGAGGTGCTGCTCGACCTGGCGGATCGAACCGGCGGTCGAGCGGTCACCGCGGTCGGAGAATGAGTCGGGGGTTGCATTGACAACGCCGACGATCACCGGTTGCCCGACGTTGACCTCGCCGTTGGCGGTGCGTAGGGTTGCCGGGACTGAGGTCACGATGACGATGCTAGACACCTTCGACCACACGGACTTTGCCGCCGCCGGGATCAGCCGCAAGCTGCGGGGAACGGTCAGCGTCGTAATCCCCACCCGCAACACCGCTGGCACGATCGCGGCCACCGTTGCCGAACTGATGATCCTCGCCGAGGACGGACTGATCAGCCAGATTCTTGTGGTTGACGCCGACTCACCGGACGGCACCGCGGACCTTGCCAGGAACGCCGGTGCCGAGGTCTTTTCCGAGAATGAACTGGTCGATGGTTTCGGTCCGGCCCGGGGCAAGGGCGACGCCATGTGGCGGGCCCTGGCCGCGGTGACCGGGGACATCGTGGTCTACATCGACGGCGACATCGCAGATTTCGGCCGCCACTACATAACCGGCCTTGTCGGACCCCTGGCCGACCCGGGAAAGCAGTTCGTGAAGGGCCGCTACCAGCGCCCCTTCCGTTACGGGGAAAACGAAGAGCCTTCGGGTGGCGGCCGGGTAACGGAACTCGCCGCCCGCCCGCTACTCGCCCGTCTGGCCCCCGAGCTTCTTGCCTTCGACCAGCCCCTGGCCGGTGAAGTAGCAGCCCGTCGCGAGCTCCTCGAGCGGATTCCCTTCGCCTGCGGATACGGGGTCGAGATCGCCATGCTGCTCGATGTCTGGGATCAGGTCGGGATCGAGTCAATGGCCCAGGTGGAACTCGGCACCAAGCGCAACGCCCACCAGTCACTGGCCGCATTGAACGGGATGTCGACCGAAGTGATCGCCGGTCTGGCCGCAGCGCTCGACCGGCTAGACCGGGACGACACCGGACGGATGGTGCCGGCCGAGGGCACGGGCCCCGAAGTTACCCTGAGGCCGGCCTTCGCCACGGTCAAGGCCGTCTGAGCGCGCCAGCCGCTGCCCAACGGATAGCGTGATGCCTCGATGAGCCTGCGCTGCGTTTACACCGATCTCGACGGCACCCTGCTCGGTGCCGGAGCTTCCCTGTTTACCGACGAGGAAGGCAACTTCTCGATGATGCAGGCGAAGGCGCTTGAAGCCTGCTCCCGGGCCGGAGTGGAGGTCGTGATCATGTCCGGCCGCCGGCAGGTCCAGGTTCACGAGGACGCCCGGATCATCAACCAGACCTCCTTCATCTTCGAGGCCGGTTCAGCCTTCTCGATGGACCGCGAGCTGACCATGATGACCGGCGACTTTGAACACGAAGAAGGCAAGACCGTGGTTCAGCAGATCGAGGAGCGCGGTGTGCCGGAGCTGTTGATCGGCTCTTTTCCTGGCAAGCTCGAGTTTCACGAACCGTGGCACCTCAACCGGGAGATGTCACACCTCTTCCGCGGTGAAGTCGACCCGGCCGAAGCGAACCGGATCCTGGAAGAGAACGGTCACGGTGACCTCAGGCTGCTCGACAATGGGGCGATCCATCGCCAGATGGAAGGGATCGAGCAAGCCCACTGCTACCACCTCGTTCCCTCGAGGGTCTCGAAGGCGCGGGCCGTCGCGGCTCACGCGAGGGCCCGCGGATACGAACTCGACGAGACGATCGCGGTCGGCGATTCGCTCGAGGATCTCGAGGTTGCACCTTCTGTCGGCACATTCTTCGTGGTCGCAAACGGACCCGAGAAGGACTCCGGTGTCCGCGAGGCACTCAGCCGATTCCCGAACGCCAGGGTGACCGAAGCCAGGAACGGTGCCGGCTTCTATGAAGCAGTCGTTACCTCGCTGATGAATGGCTGAACGGCCGACCATCTAGGATCCACCCATGAGCGGAGAAGCAACGGTTGCCGAGGAGGAGTATCTCCAGACGATCTTCTGGCTGATGGAAGCGGGCCTGCCGATTACCGGGGCCAACATCGCCAAGGCGATGCAGCTTTCACCACCGACCGTCCACGAGATGATCAAGAGGCTCGAACGGGACGGGTACGTGACCCGCAGTGCCGACAAGATCCTCCACCTGACCGATGACGGTCGGGTCGAGGCCGAGCAGATCACCCGTCGCCACCGGATGATCGAGCGCTTCCTCACCGACGTGCTCGGCATCCCCTGGGATGAAGTCCACGAGGAAGCCGAACGGCTCGAGCATGCGATGTCTCCTGTTCTCGAGGAGAGGATGCGGGCCGCGATCGGTGACGCCAACACCTGCCCTC
>JAUPTY010000013.1 GCA_030917845.1 Actinomycetota bacterium
GTCGAGGAGGAGGTCCGCGAATACGTGAACAGCGTCGCCCGGGCCTCGGTCGCCGAGCGCGGCGATGAAGCGCGGCCCAAGACCGGGGTTCCGCTCGGCCGCACGGTCACCAATCCGGTCAACGGCGAGGAGATCCCCATGTTCGTGGCGGACTACGTGCTGATGGATTACGGCACCGGCGCGATCATGGCCGTCCCCGGTCATGACCAGCGGGATTACGAGTTCGCCCGGGTGTTCGATCTGCATGTCAAGCGGGTCATCGAAGGTGAACCGGAAGACGGGGGTGACGACTACGGTCTGCCTTACAGCGGCGACGGGCCAATGACCGGCTCCGGCCGCTTCGACGGCATGAACAACCGTGAGGCCTACACCGAGATCGTCGACTGGCTGAAGCTCGAAGGCCGCGGCGATGCGTCCGTCAACTTCCGCCTCCGGGACTGGCTCGTGTCCCGCCAGCGCTACTGGGGTGCGCCGATCCCGATCGTCTACTGCGACGAATGCGGGATGGTCCCGGTGCCCGAGGAACAGCTCCCGGTCCGGCTGCCGGAGATCGACGATTACGCGCCGAAGGGCAAGAGCCCGCTCGCTGCCGCAAGCGACTGGGTCGCGACCACCTGTCCCGACTGCGGTGGACCGGCCGAACGCGAGACCGACACGATGGACACTTTCGTCGATTCTTCCTGGTACTTCCTGCGTTACCTCGATGCACAGAACGAAGAGGCGGCCTGGAATCGCGAATCAGCAGATCACTGGATGCCGGTAGACCAATACATCGGCGGGGTCGAGCACGCGATCCTTCATCTCCTCTACGCCCGCTTTTTCGCCAAGGCGCTCAAAGACATGGGTCACCTCGGGGTGGTCGAGCCATTCGCCAACCTCTTCGCCCAGGGGATGATCACCCGGGACGGAGCGAAAATGTCGAAGTCCAAGGGCAACACGGTCAGTCCTTCGGAGATAGTGGCCCGTCACGGTGCCGATGCCGCCCGGACCTACGTCTGCTTCATGGGTCCGCCCGAGCGTTCCGGCGACTGGACCGATGAAGGTGTGGAGGGAGTCCACCGTTTCCTCTCGAGGCTCTGGCGACTCGCCGAAGAGATCTCCTCGACGGCTGCGCCCACGCCAGTCGCGCTGGGCGAAAGTCTTGAAGGCGAGGCCCGTGAGGTAGCGGCCAAGGCCCACTGGGCGATAGACAAGGCAACCGGTGACTTCGGCCGCGGCTTCCAGTTCAACACGGTGATCGCCGCTGTGATGGAACTTGTCAACGAGATCTACCGGGTAAAGGACGGCCTGCTTGAAGCCGGGGGCGAAGGGGCGGAAGCGGTTCGCTTCGCGACGGTTACCGCAGCTTCGCTGATCCAGCCGTTCGCGCCTCATCTCGCGGCCGAGGTCTTCGACCTTGTGACCGGCGAAAGGGTCTGGGAAGTCGCCTGGCCCGAAGCGGACCCGGAGCTCCTGAGAAGTGACACGGTGACGATCGTGGTCCAGGTCGGCGGCAAGGTCCGCGACCGGATCGAAGTTGGAGCTGACGCCCCGGAAGAAGAAATTCTCGCCACTGCCAAGGCCGCAGGGAACGTCGCCCGTCATCTCGAGGGAATGACGATCATCAAGGAGATCGTGGTCCCGGGCAAGCTGGTCAACCTGGTCGTCAAGCCGGCCTGAGCTGACTGTCGGGCCGCGCCGGGAGTCATTTATTCACAGGATTGTTGCGCCTGTAGAGCCACGTGTGAGCGCTTTGATGGCAGTTTCCGGGTATGCCCCGGATCAACGGACAGATCCTCGTTTACGTCGCGATCGGGGCCGTCCTGCTGCTTGTCGGGCTCAATTCGATCAGGGGTGAGAAATCCGGCTCGGAGGTTTTTGCAGCTGCCTCCCCCAACGGGAAGGAATACGGTTCCGGGGGTAAGAGATCCGGCGGCTTCGAGATCAATGCCGGTGGCCGCAAGCTGATCGTCGACGTCGCTGGTGCGGTCCGGCGCCCCGGTGTCTACCGCTTCGAGCATGGTGCCCGGGTAATTGACGCGATCGAACGGGCCGGCGGCGAGACCGGGAACGCCGTGGTCGGCGCGATCAACCGGGCGGCGACTCTCACCGACGGTCAGCAGGTGGTGGTTCCATCATCGGGGGGCACCGGCGGTCCGGCGACTGCAGGGGTCCTGCCAGGCGGTTCATCAATGGCTCCGGACGCCCCCGTAAGTCTCGGCTCGGCGACCCAGGAACAACTCGAGGAAATCGACGGTATCGGGCCAGTCACGGCGCAGAAGATCATCGAGTTCCGGGATTCGCAGGGCGGCCTCGGATCGGTGGATGAGTTGGACCAGATCAGCGGAATCGGTCCCGTCACGATGGAATCTCTCCGCTCCGCTTTGGCGCCGTAGCGATGGCCGCCGATTGGCGGCTGGTGATGGTTGCGGGTTCGGCGGCAGGGCTCGCGCTCTCGCCATTCTGGAGTCCTGACGGGGGCTGGCTTCGGCCGGTGGTCGCGGTCGCGCTTGCAGGCCTGCTGCTGGCCGACAGGGGCAGGGTAGGCCCGGCTGGGCTGGTCCTGATCGGGGCGGCCGCTGCGCTGGCCGGGCTGCTGGCCGGATCGGCAAGGCTTGATTCGATTGCTGACGGTGCCTTGAGGGCGTCTCCAGGACAGATCGCCATTTCGGGATTCGTCACCGAACCACCTTCCGATTCGCGTGGGGTCACCCGTTTTGCTCTCGATTCGGAAGACGGACGGGTAATGGTCGAGGCACCCTCCAGGGAGGCGGAAAGGCTGGTCCCCGGAACCGGAGTCGATCTGAACGGCCAGCTCGGCTGGCCCGCGGACTGGCTGGCCGGTGATCTCGAGCGTCGCGGAATCCGGATGGTGCTGAGGTCCGACCGGATCAGGCTCAACGGAAACCTCCGCGGAGGGGTCGCGGGGCTGGTGGACCGGCTTCGAAACCGTGCCTTCGCCGCCCTCGCAGTGGCCACGCCGGAACGGGAAGCCGCGCTTGCCCGCGGGTTTGTTCTCGGCGATGACAGCGACATCGACGAACGGACCGTCGAAGATTTTCGTCGGTCCGGGCTCAGTCACCTGCTGGCTGTCAGCGGACAAAACGTAGTTCTCCTCGGCCTGCTCGCGATCCCCATCCTGTCGCTGTTCGGGGTCGGCCCGCGAGCGCGTCTGGTCGCGATTGCAGCCTTGATCCTGATCTACGTCCCGCTGGCCGGAGGAGGGCCTTCTATCCAGCGCGCCGGTGTGATGGGAATCGCCGGTCTCGTTGCCGTGGCCGCGACCAGCGCTCCTTCGCGAATCTATGCCCTCTGCCTTGCCGCTGCGGTCACTCTCGGGCTGAATCCCCGCGTGAGTGCCGACATCGGCTGGCAACTCAGTTTCGCGGCGGTAATCGGGATCATGCTGCTCGCCCGGCCCCTGCAGATCCGGCTGGCTCCATTTATCGGGACATCCGGCTGGCAAAGGGCGCTGGCCGAGGGAGCAGCCGTGACCCTGGCTGCGACGATCTCGACCGCGCCACTGGTTGTCTTCCACTTCGAGCGGCTTCCAGTCGGCACCGTCGCCGCCAATCTGCTGGCCATGCCCGCGGTGGCCCCGGCCATGTGGACGGGAATGGTCTCGGTGGCATTCGGCCAGATCAGCAAGTTTCTGGCGGTTCCCGCAAACCTCGCCGGCTCGGTCTTCCTCGCCTGGATTGCCCAGGTAGCTGAATGGTTCGGCCGGCCAGTGTGGGCGGAACTCGAAGTGAGCATCGACGATCCGCTGACCCTCGGGATCGTCGTTGCCATCGTCTGCGCGATCGTCGTGGCCGGCCTGCGCTTCTGGCACCCGGCAAGGAGCCCGGTGCGTCCGGGCGCCTGGCTTCCGGTCGCATCCGCCCTGGCCCTCTGTCTAATCCTGCTCCTGTCCGGGGCCGGCAACGACCGCCGACCCCTAGACCAGCCGCCACCGGGCGGGGCGAGGGTGGAGGTACTGGACATCGGCCAGGGTGACGCGACCCTGATCCGCCCCTGGAATGCCGATCCGGTCCTGATCGACGGCGGCCCGCCCGGCGGTGACCTTGAGGGCGCTCTGGAATCGGCAGGTGTGGAAAGGCTGGCGGCAGTACTGCTTACCCATCCCGACCTCGATCACTACGGAGGCCTGTTCGATGTCTTTGGACCGACTCCGGTTGACAGGTTCCTCTTCGACAAGGCAACTCGCGAGCTTGTTTCGGTCGCCCGCCAGTCCGGGGCCAGCCTGGAGCGGATCAGTGCCGGCGAAGTGATACGCACCGGCAATATCCGTCTGGAGGTCCTCTGGCCTCCTGCCAGCTCCGGTTCGGTCTATCGAACCGGGGACGAGACGGACAAGAACCTGCGATCGATCGTCGTCCTGCTCGAGTGGCGGGGATTTCGAATGCTGCTGACCGGGGATGCCGAAGCGGAGGCGGTCCCGATGGACCCCGGCCCGGTCGACGTGCTCAAGGTTCCCCATCACGGGAGCGAGGACACCGGGCTGCCTTCATTTCTCGACGAAATCTCGCCCCGGCTGGCCGTAATCTCGGTTGGCGCGGATAACACCTACGGTCACCCCGTTCCGGAAGTGCTCGGAGAACTCGAAGAGAGCGGGGTCCAGACCCTCCGAACCGATGAGCGGGGCACCGTCTCGTTAATTCTCGATCGGGATGGGTGGAAGGTGGAAGCCGGTGAATGACCTTCCAGGAGCCAGACACCGGGAAGGCGACTGCTCCGCCGCCCGATCGGCGAAAATGCCTCCGTGAAGCCTGCCTATCTCATCCACGGCACCGACAGCGCCAAGATTGACGAGGCGAGGTCCCGGCTCCGACAGCGGGCGGAAAGCGAAAGCGGAGCGGGCGGACTCGAAGTCTTCGAGCCGGCCGAAGGCAAGGGGAGCCCGGACGCTGACGCGCTTGCCGCGGCGATCAGCACGCTTTCGCTAATGCCTGGCCGCCGGTACCTGCTGGCCGACCGGATCGAGAAATGGGGCAAGAATCAGGCGGCCGCCGTGACCGAGGCCCTGCTGGCGGCGCCAGAGGAGACCACGGTAGTCCTGATCGCCCGCGGCAAGGTGCCCGGGGGGATCGGCGGTGCGGTTAAGAAAGTCGGCGGTGAAACCCTGACTTTCGATGCCCCAGACGGCGCCCGCCTGCCGGTCCATCTGATCGAGGGAGCTGAAGCCCGGGGCTTTGAACTGACTCCCGAGGCGGCGCGGTTCATGATCGGCCGGATGGGGGAGAGCCTGCCCCGCCTGGGCAGCGAGCTGGACCGGCTTGCACTGTGGGCCAGGCCCGGAGGAACGGTTGATGTTGAAGACCTCGAAGAAATGGTGGCCGACACCAGCGAGACCAGCAACTTCGCCCTCGGTGACGTAATTATCTCCGGTGATCGCCGCGATGTAATCGCGGTGGCGGAACGGCTGCTCGATCAGGGGGTCACGGCCGGCAGCACAGTCTTTTCAACCAGCACTTCCATCCGCCGGGCCCACAAGGCCCTGGTCAAGCTCGAAAGCGGAGCCGATCCGGCACGGCTCGAGCGGGAGCTGGGGATGCCGCCGTTTCTGGCACGGCGTCTCCTCAACTCGATTTCGGGAACCACGGTCGAGGAAATGCGAAATGCGGCGATCGCAATGGCCGACCTCGAAGTCTGGACCCGCGGCGGCGCCGAGTATCCGGACGAGCTGGCGCTGGATTTAGCCCTACTTGCTGCTACTGCTTGAAGCGAGCTTCGCGGCGCGAGCCTTCTTGCGGGCGCCGTTGTTGCGGTGGATCGCGCCCTTCTGAACCGCCTTGTCGATCTTCGAGACCAGAGCGCGGTGCTCGGCCTGGACCGTGTCGGCATCGCCGTCGCCGGCAGCCTTCTCGAGACGGTTGAAGTAGGTCTTGATCGCAGAAGTGACGCGACGGTTTTCGACGCGTTCACGCTCGGTGCGGAGGATTCTCTTTTTCTGTGAGGCTATGTTGGCCATGATCTTGTGGTGTGCTCGCGGAGGTTTGCCGCCGACGAGCGGTCGCTGACTATACCGAGTACGAGCTTGAAGACGCCATCTGACCCCCAACCCGACCCCTTCGAAGCCGCGGCAAAAGCCGCGGAAGAGGCGATCCGTTCCACTTCGAAGAAGGCCGAGAACGTGATCAACCCGGTACCGGAACCGGTTCAGGACCGCGAGGATGCCCTGATCGAAACCGCATCCAGCTGGGCTGAAGAGGGTGGGGTGATCGCCCCGGTCCCGCTTTACGAGGAGCGGCAAAAGGCGCCGGAAGCGCAACCGGAGAAGTCGGCGCCAGGGCCGGAACCCGCGCCGGAGCCCGGGCCCCCGCCAGCCCCGGAGGTTACGGCGGAATCCCTGCTGGCCGAAGAGAAGGAGCGGGTCCTGAGGGAGCCCGCGAAGCGGAGTCGCCGGACAAGAAAAACCCGGGCCGCGAAGCCAGCCAAGACCGGTGGACCCGGACGGCTGGCCCGCTCGACCGCCTTTTTCTCGATCGCCACCGCTGCTTCGCGGGTCGCCGGCCTGGCCCGGGAGATCGTTGCCGCCGGTTACTTCGGCATCTCCGGGCCGATGTCAGCGTTCACGGTCGCCTTCCAGGTGCCGAACCTGATCCGGGCACTTTTCGCCGACGCCGCCCTTCAGCCCGCCTTCGTTCCGATCTTCACCGAGCAGATCGAGAAGGGGAAGTACCGCGAGGCATTCCGAATGGCCTCGACCCTGCTTCTGCTCGTGACCATGGTGTTGGGCGCCATCACCGCCTTCTTCATCCTCGCTGCCGGACTCGTGATGCCGATCTTTGCTCCGGGCTTCACAGGTGCCACCGAAACCCTGATGGTGGTCCTTTCCCAGATCCTCTTCCCGATCCTGATCCTGCTCGGAGTCACAGGGGTCGTGGTCGGCATCCTCAACAGCTATGACCGCTTCGGCGCCTTCGCCATCTCACCGCTGTTCTGGAACCTGACGATCATCGCCGTGGTCATCGCGACCGTTCCGCTTTTTCCCGAGGACAAGCAGATCTACGCTTACGCGATCGGCGTCGTCGCTGGCACTGTGGTTCAGTTGCTGATCCCGACCTGGGACCTCCGGAACACCCCGTTCAAGTTCACCTTCAAGGTCGACTTCAAGGACCCGAATGTGCGTCGGGTGCTGTTCATGATGATCCCGGTCACGCTCAGCCTCGGCTTGATCAACTTCAACCTGCTTGTCAACAGCTTCTTCGGCTCGCTGGTCAGTGACGAAGCTCCGGCCGCGATCGACAAGGCATTCCGGATCTACCAGCTGCCCCAGGGGATCTTCTCGGTGGCGATCGCCACGGTGCTTTTCCCGACCCTTGCCCGGTTCGCAAACCGGCGGGACTTCGACTCTTTGAGGAGCACTCTGGCCAAGGGGATGCGGCAGATCATCTTCGTTCTGGTCCCGGCCAGCGCGGCGATCCTGGTTCTTTCCGAGCCGATGATCCGGGTCGTCTACCAGCGCGGCGAGTTCGGGCCCGCGGAAACAGTCCTGGTTTCGACTGCGCTCTACTGGTTCGCCTTCTCGCTGCCAACCAACGGCATGTACCTGCTGCTCAGCCGGACATTCTTCGGACTGCAGAAACCCTGGATTCCCACCTGGATAGCCGGTGCCAACCTCGCGGTGACCGCGATCGGCTCCTTCCTGCTTTACAAGCCGTACGGGGTCGCCGGAATCGTGGCTGCGACCGCGATCGCCACCGCCGTGTCTGTGGTGATCCAGACGGTGATGCTTCGCACCCGGCTGGGAGGGATCGAGTTCACCCGGTTCCTGAATTCCCTGGCGCGGATCCTGATCGCTTCCGCAGTCCTGGCCGGAGTCTCTTACGAGATCTGGAACCTGGCCGATCACATACTCGGTCAGGGCCTCGTCGGCCAGATCATTTCGATCGGGGCCGGACTGGGACTGGGCGGGCTCTCCTACATGGCGGTCTGCCAGATACTCAAGGTGCCCGAACTGGATCAGATGACTGCTCTCGTGCGGCGGCGCTCGTGAGCTTCGGCAGCTATCTGATCGGCTGCGCCGGCAGTCTGGCGGGACTTGCCGGAGTGTTTGCGATTGCCGCGATTCTGCGGTCCCGCCTGCTGCCCGGCTGGTCCGGTCCGGTTGCCTGGACGGCGACCGGGATCCTCGCCGTCGGTGCGGTGATCGGTCCGACCCTGATCCTCGGGACTTTCGGGCTGCTGACCGGGTGGAGCTGGCTGCTCCTGACGATTGCGATCGCGGCGGCCTGCTGGCGCTGGCAGGAGAGTCTGCCTCTGGCGAAGGGGAGACCGGAGCTGGTTTCGGTTGCATCGTCACCTGGCCTGACCATGGTCGGCACCGCGATCGCCGCGGGGGCCTTCGGTGCCTTCATCGCCGAAGTCTCAATCAGGCTCGGAACAGGCATGACCGGATTCGATTCGACCTGGTACCACGGTCCCTTCGCCGCCGGGATCGCCCAAAGCGGGGATACGTTCTCCCTCCATCTGCTGGCTCCGCAGTTCCTCAGCTGGTTCTACCCGCAGAACTCGGAAGTGATCCACGCGCTCGGGATGATGGCCTTCGGCACCGACCTGCTTTCGGTCTTCCTCAATCTCGGCTGGTTCCTCGCCTGCCTGCTGGCGGCCTGGTGCATCGGCAGGCCCTACGGCGCCGCGCCGATCTCGCTCGCCGGGGTCGCCCTGGTTCTTGGCTCAACCGCAATGGCAGATCAAGCGGGTGAAGCCCGGAATGACATCGTCGGCACGTTCTTTCTGCTCGGTGGAATGGCAGTCATGGTCAACGCGGCGGCCGGGGGCCGGCGGATCACCCTCGGTCCGACCCTGATCGTCGCCCTTGCGGCGGGGCTGGCGGCAGGAACCAAGATCAACTTCATTCCCGCTGCCCTGATCCTTCTGGCCGGTGCCGTGGTGCTTGCCGAGCCATCCAGGCGGCTCCGCAACGGCCTTGCGGGCGGAGCTGCCTTACTGCTCGGCGGCGGCTACTGGTATCTGCGGAACCTGATCCACGGGGGTAATCCGTTGCCCTGGGTCAATCACATCGGTCCCCTTTCCCTGCCCGGCCCGGATCAGGACGTCGGTGGTCGCGATGCCGGCTCGGTCTGGGGCTACCTGACTGACTTCGACGTGATCGGCGACTGGTTCCTGCCCGGTTTCGGCGACGGTTTCGGATCCGGCTGGATTCTGCTCGGCGTTCTCGCAATTGCCGGCGTGGTGCTCTGCGTGGCTCGCGGCTCTGGCCCGGCGCGGCGGACCGGTGCAGCGGTCGGCCTCGCTCTGGTTCTTGCCTGGCTGGTAGCCCCGACCTCAGCTTCCGGACCCGCCGGGGAGCCGAACGGCTTCGTTTCCGGGCTCAGATACCTTGCCCCCGCCCTGGCGGTATGTCTAGCCCTGCTCGGCAGCGGGATCGGACAGCGGGGGAGCACGGCCAGGTGGCTTGTGGCGGGGTCGATGCTGGTTCTGGCGCCGGTCACGATCGCTTTCGGAGATGGCTGGGACATCAAGCAATGGCTGGTCGCTTTCGGTGCCGCTGCAGCCTTCTGGCTCCTCTGCCTGCTCACACTCGGAATCTGGCGGGTCCGCGCAAAGCAGCACCGGTTCTCGAACCGGTCGGCGCGCAGGCTGATTGGCTGGGGTCTGGGTCTCGCCCTGGTATTCGTGGTTCTCTGCGGCAATCTGGTTCAGCGCTACTACTTCGACAACCGTTACGCCTCACCGGATTTCACGATTCCCGCGCTCGCCGAGGCCTTTGTCTGGGCCAACGGGGAATCCGGCGCGAAGATCGGCACCAACGCCACCCGCCAGTACCCGCTCTGGGGAGAGAACCTCGACAACGAGGTCCAGTTCATCGGGGTCGAGCAGCCTCACGGCGGTTTCATCGAGGCCGAGAACTGCCGGGACTTCGTCACCGCCGCCAATAACGGTGACTACGAGTATCTCGTCCTCACCATGGATCGCGAAGGCCAGAAGCTGGACTCGCCACGGGAACTGATCTGGATCGTCACCGACCCCGCCGTGGAGCCCGTCCTTATCGCCGACGGCGGAGCGGTGGTCAGGCTCGATCGGCCCCTCTCGGTCAGCACCTGCCTGCCCGGCAACCGACTCAAGCTTGAGAAATACCGTCAGTTCGAGACCGTTCCGGTCCCTGACTCGGCCAAGACGGGGAACTAGGCATACTGCCCTGTCCCGATGGAACTGATTCGCAACTTCTCGATCATCGCCCACATCGACCATGGCAAGTCGACCCTGGCCGACCGGATCCTCGAGCTGACCCACGCCGTGGACCCGCTCAAGATGCGGGCCCAGGTCCTCGACTCGATGGATCTCGAGCGCGAACGGGGAATCACGATCAAAGCCCAGGCCGTCCGGGTCGAGTTCACCGCTTCCGACGGGGTCACCTACCACCTTCACCTGATCGACACACCGGGTCACGTCGACTTCTCCTACGAGGTTTCACGCAGCCTCGCCGCCTGCGAAGGCGCCCTGCTTGTCGTCGATGCCGCCCAGGGCGTCGAGGCCCAGACCGTGGCCAACACCTACCTGGCGATCGAGAACGGCCTGGAACTGATTCCGGTCCTGAACAAGGTCGATCTGCCCGGGGCCGAACCCGAGCGGGTCGCCGCCGAGGTCTCGGACCTGATCGGCGTCGAAGCGGATGACATCCTCCGGATTTCGGCGAAGACAGGGGAGGGAGTGCTCGATGTGCTGGAAGCAGTGGTCGACCGCATCCCGCCGCCGAATGGTGAGCCCGTGGCTCCGGCCCGGGCCCTGATCTTCGATTCCGAGTTCGACCAGTACCGCGGCGTGATCGCCTACGTGCGGATGATCGATGGCACTTTCAAGAAGCACGGCAAGGTGCTCGCGATGCAGAACGGAACCGAGGCCGACCTCGATGACATCGGTTTCTTCCGTCCCGTGATGACCCCGGTTGACCAGATCGACACCGGAGAAGTCGGTTACGTGATCACTGGCATCAAGGATGTCGCCAAGCTGCGGGTCGGAGACACGCTGACCAACCTCGAGAATCCCGCCGCCGAACCGCTGGCCGGGTACCGCGAAGTCAAGCCGATGGTCTTCTGCGGACTCTTCCCGATCGACACCGACCGCTACGAGGACCTCCGCGATGCCCTCGACAAGATGGGCCTGAACGACGCCGCGCTCTCCTGGGAGCCGGAAACGTCCGAGGCGCTCGGATTCGGCTTCCGCTGCGGATTCCTGGGCCTGCTCCACATGGAGATCGTTCGCGAAAGGCTGGAGCGCGAGTACGGCCTGGAACTGATGGCCACCAGCCCGACCGTCCGTTACGAGGTCCACATGACCAGTGGCGAGACGACCGAAATCTCAAGTCCGAACCAGATGCCTGATCCCGGGTCGATCGACCGGATCGAGGAGCCCTACATCCGGGCCACAGTGATCGCCCCGACCGACTATGTCGGGCCGGTGATGGAGCTCTGCCAATCCCGGCGCGGCGTCCACGTGGACATGGACTACCTGAGCCCGAGCCGGGTCCAGATCCGGTACGACCTGCCGCTCGGCGAGATCGTCCTCGATTTCTTTGACGTTCTCAAGTCCTCGACCAGGGGCTACGCCTCGCTGGACTACGAACCGATCGGTCTGCGCGCCTCGGAGCTGGTCAAGGTGGACGTGCTCCTCGCCGGCGAGAAAGTTGACGCGCTCTCGATCATCACTCACAAGGACTTTGCCTACACCCAGGGCAAGGACCTGGTAGCCCGCCTGCGAAAGACGATTCCCCGGCAGCAGTTCGACATCCCGGTCCAGGCCGCGATCGGAGCGAACATCCTCGCCCGTGAGACCGTGAAAGCGGTCCGCAAGGACGTCACCGCGAAGCTCTATGGCGGCGACGTCACCCGCAAGAACAAGCTGCTCGACAAGCAGAAAAAGGGCAAGAAGCGCATGAAGAACGTCGGCCGGGTAGAAGTTCCCCAGGAAGCCTTCCTCGCCGTACTCGAACTGGACGATTGAGTTACGAGGTGCGCATTGACGGCATATATCGCCGTCAACTCGCACTTCGATCAAAACCGGGCCTGTATAGATTTCCGGCATGGCGCTGAAGACCGATGCCGTTGGCAAGAGCTGGCCGCCCTACGAATACGAAGTAGGTCGGGAAAAGATCCGCGAATACGCGCAGGTGATCGGGATCGACAACCCGGTTCACTTTGATGCGGCCGCGGCAAAGGATGCGGGCTACCGCGGCATAGTCGCGCCGCCCATGTTCGTGGTCGTCTACGCGGCCGGTTCGATGGGCCCGGTGCTCTTCGACCCGGATGTGGAAATGAACTTCGCCGCGATGGTTCACGGTGGCCAGGAGTTCGAATGGGGTGAGCCGGTGATCTCCGGTGACCTGATCACGACCACCGTCACATGCAAGGACATCTTTCCGAAGGACGGCAAGGGTTTCTACGTCTTTGAGACCGAGTCGGTAAACCAGAACGGTGACCTCGTCTGCAAGGCCACCTGGACCAACATCGTCAGGGGGATTGAAGAGTGAGCGCTTCCAGCAAGGGCGAGAAGATCGCCGGACTGAAGGTAACCCCGGACAAGTTCCTGCCTCATCGCTACGCCGGCGCATCGGGTGACTTCAACCCGATTCACATCGACAACGACTTCGCGAAGATGGTCGGACTGCCCTCAACGATCCTGCACGGCCTCTACGTGATGGGCCTGGTCGCCAAGGCGGCTGCGCAGGAGGCCGGTGGCGACCCTCGCGCGCTGAAGCGACTTTCGGTCCAGTTCCGCGGCATGAGCTTTCCGGAACAGGAGATCGAGGTCACCGGAGAAGTCATCGAGGCTGACGGAACCGACGTGACCTTTGACCTGATCGCCGCCCAGGGCGAGAACCTGGTAATTCGTAACGCCACTGCTGACGTTTCCTACGGCTGAACTTCGCCGGCCGGAGGCTGGCGGCTGAACCCCCATACAATCCGGGGTTCACTGATGCTTTCCGAACGGCAAGAATTGATCCTTGGATTGGTGGTCGACGCGTACCGCGAGACTGGTCGTCCCGTGGGCTCGAAGGCGATTGTTGAGGGGACCGGGCTTGACTGGGGCGCCTCGACGGTGCGGGCGGAGCTTGCGGCACTAGAAGCGGGCGGCTATCTGACTCATCCGCATACTTCTGCCGGGAGGGTGCCGACCGACCTCGGCTACCGGCAATACGTCGAGTCCCTGAACCCGCGAGCGGTCGCCCGAACCGAACCCGAATCAAGCCTTGACCTGACCGATCTGCGACGCGAAGTTGACGAGGCAATGAGAGAAGCAACCGGGGCGCTGGCCCAGATGACCGACCTTCTTGCGCTGGTAGTTGCGCCGCCGCTCGGCACCGCCCGGATCCACCGGGTCGAGGCGCTTCTGCTTCAGCCCGACGTGGTCATGGTCATCGTCATCACGTCCGCCGGGGACGTAACGAAGCGGGCCTTCACTTTCGCTTCTCCCGTCGATCCCGGTCTGGTCGAGTGGGCGTCGAGCTACCTGAACGAATCGCTGACCGGAATCGATCTCGGTGCGCGGCGAATCGCGTCGAAGCTCGCTGATCCCGCCCTCGGCCCACTCGAGGCATCTTTCATCCAGCAGCTCGGCCCGGCCCTGGTCGATCTCGAACAGAGCCCCGACGGGACCCTCTACGTCGATGGCGCCTCGCGGCTGCTGGATCAGCGTCGGGCTTCAGACCTGCCCCGGATCGATCGGCTGATGAACACTCTGGAAGAGAAAGCAACGGTGCTCAGGATGATGCGATCGGCAATCGACGAGCGTTCGGTCTTCCTCTGGATCGGGGCCGAGAACCCGCAGCCCGAACTTCAGGACGTGACCGTGATCGGCGCCAACTACGGGCTGGCCCACCGCAATCTCGGTTCGGTCGGCGTGGTCGGTCCGACCAGAATGGATTACGAACAGGCGATCGCCAGCGTCAGCGAAGCAGCCCGTGAACTGTCCCGCTTCTTCGAGTTCGTCTACGACGCATGAGTGAAAAGCGCGACTACTACGAGATCCTCGCGGTATCCCGGGAATCATCCGATCAGGAGATCAAGAAGGCGTTCCGCAAGGTGGCGCGAGAGCTCCATCCGGATGTGAACGCCCACGATCCCCAGGCGGAAGAGAAGTTCAAGGAAGCCGCCGAGGCCTACGAGGTGCTCTCCGACAAGGAACGGCGGCAGACCTACGACCAGTACGGCCACGACGGTCTGCGTTCCGGCGGGTATCAGTCCCGGGCCCAGGGCTTCGGCTCGATCGACGACCTCTTCAGCGCCTTCTTCGGAGGCGGCGGGTTTGGCGGCAACAGAGGCCCGGCTCCCGGTGCGGATATCGGGATTCAGACTTCGATTGAAATCGAGGACGTGCTTGACGACACCAGCCGTGAGATCTCCTTCGAGGCTGTCGCCAACTGTGAGCATTGCCATGGCAACGGAGCCGAGCCGGGGACCCCGATCAGCACCTGCGACCGCTGTCAGGGAACCGGAGAACTGAGGACCGTGGCCAACACGGCCTTCGGCCAGATGGTCCGCGCAACCCCCTGTGACCGTTGTGGCGGAGACGGCCGGATCCCCGAGGAGCCCTGCAAGGTCTGCTCCGGCCTTGGCCGCAAGCACACCGAAAAAAGGCACCGGATCGACATCCCGGCCGGAATCGAAACCGGTCAGCGGATTCGCATCGCCGGAGCCGGCCACGCCGGGGAGCCTGGCGCACCGGCCGGGGACCTCTATGTCGAGGTCGAGGTCAAGGAGCGGGAGGGAATGGTCCGTGACGGACAGGATCTTATCTCTGTGGTTCAGGTGGATGCAACCTCGGCGATGATCGGTGACCGCGTCGAAGTCGAGACGCTCGACGGCGAAGAGGAGATCGAACTCGCGGCGGGCACCCAGCCTGGCGCCGAGGTTCGACTGCGAAGCAAGGGACTGCCACAGCTCGGCAACTCCCGTCGCCGCGGCGACCACCGCTTCATCTTCAACGTGGTGATCCCGGGCAACCTCAGCGAGGAGCAGAAGCGACTGGCTGGCGAACTCGACGAGTCGCTGACCGACGAGAACCGGGCTCCGAAAGAGTCGGGACTTTTCTCGCGCATGCGCAGGGCATTCGGTTGATCCGGCTCGCGGTCCGGTGTTCACCGGATCAGGCCGAATTGGTGCTGGCCGAGTTGACTGTCCTCGCTCCGGGCGGGGTGGAGGAAGTGGCCAGTGACGGTTACGTCGAATACGCGATCTACGGCGCGGAAGGCGAACTGCCTGATCTCGGTGAGGAGGAAGCGGTGATCGCCGGTGGCACGGTCGAGGTCGAAGCGACCGAAGTCGCCGATGACTGGGCCGATCGCTGGCGGACCTTCCATAAACCGCTTCTGGTCGGAGACCCCGAGGACGGGCCCGCCGTCTGGATCAGACCGCCCTGGGAGCCGGAAAGGGCTGACATGGCCGAGGTCGTGGTCGATCCGGGCCAGGCTTTCGGCACCGGTGCTCACCCGACCACCCGGCTCTGCATTGAGGCCCTGATCGGAATCGCCCGCGAAGGTGGCCCCTTCGGCGAGCTGACCGACCTGGGTTGCGGCTCGGGGGTGCTCGCGATCGCCGCCGGCAAGCTGGGATGGAAACCGCTCGATGGCTGTGACCACGAAGTCGCTGCTGTCGCCGCGGCTCGAGAGAACGCCGCCGTCAACGGAGTGGAAGTGGATTTCGAGCGGATCGACCTGAAGGCGGGCCTGCCCGTGCTCGCACCGACCACGGTCGCCAATCTGACCGCGCCATTGCTCGAGATCGTCGCCGCTGGCATGAGCCGGGAGAACCTTCCGGAAACCCTCATCTGCTCCGGTCTCCTCGCAACCGAATATGACCGGGTGATCGATGCTTTCGCCTCCCACGGGCTGGTCGAAACCGGTCGCGGGGTAATCGGCGACTGGGGTTCGCTCACCTTCGCCCGGAGTTCCGACCAGTGAGCATTGAGCTGCCGATCGGCGTTTTCGACTCCGGTGTCGGCGGACTGACCGTGCTCCACGAGTGCCTGATCTCGCTTCCGGCTGAGGACTTCCTCTATCTCGGTGACAGCGGGCACTTTCCCTACGGGACCAAGACCGCGGAGGAGCTTCGCGAACGATCCTCGGCTGTTGCAGCCGAACTGCTAGGCCGGGGCGTGAAGATGCTCGTAATCGCCTGCAACTCGGCCACCGCAGCCGCCGGTGACGAGATCAGGGCGCTCGGGGCGGAGGCCGGAGTGCCAGTGGTGACAGTGGTCGGCCCCGAAGCGGAGATCGCGGCATCGATCAGTGGCAACGGCAGGGTCGGCGTGCTGGCCACACCGGCAACCGTGGCCAGCGGCGCCTATCGGAGCGCCCTCGACTCGCTCGGTCGTCCGCTTACCGTTACCGAAGTGTCGGCGCCCGACCTCGCCCCGATCATCCAGGAGGGACCGACCTTCGACGAGCAGGTGCTCGACACCGTGCGGGGTTATTGCCAGCCGCTCCGCGACGCCGGGGTGGACACCCTGATCCTCGGCTGCACCCATTACCCGCTGGTCGCGCCGATGCTTCAGCGCATGCTGGGCCGCGATGTCAGCCTGGTGACCGCCGGACACGCGATCGCAGCCGCGATCCAGCGGGAACTTGCCGGCCGTAATGAACTTGCCAGAGACCGCGTGGAAGGCGACTACCGATTCCTCGTGACTGGAGACGTCGACTCCTTCGTTGATGTCGGAACCCGGTTTCTCCAGCTCCCGCTGGCCGGCCGGGCTGAAAGGGTGGAGGTCTAATGACCGGTGACCAGCTAAACAGCCGAAACTCCGCAGTGGCCAGGTTTCTGGCCTGGGCCGCGGTCGGGATCCTTTTCATGCTCGGGAACATCACCCCGATCGGTTTCCTTTTCTGGATCCCGGCGGGGATCCTCGCCGGGGTGCTGATTGCTCTCGGGGTCCGCTCGCCCCGCTACTTCTTTGCCTTCGTCTTCGGCCTCGGAGTCACCCTGATCGGCCTGGGTCTGATCAACGGGACTTACGTGCTCATGCTGCTCTATGGCAGCGTGCTGGTTGGAGGCGGGACCGTCTTTTTCGCCGCCTTCGGGCCAAGGACGTCCCATGCGGACCCACCCTGAGTCGCACCTTCATCGCCTTGCTGCCTGACAAGGGACCCGGGCAGGTACCCTAGAAACATGTCAGTAGCCGAAAAGATCAGGGACGACGCGCGGGCCGCATTAAAAGACGGCGATCGCAAGCGCGCATCGGCGCTGCGGATGGTTCAGGACGTCCTCCAGCAGGAGACCAAGCTCGGCAAGGGCGACGAAATCGGAGCTCTTCAGCGCGAACGCAAGAAGCGGATCGAGGCCGCCGAAGCTTTCGCCGACGCCGGTCGCTACGAACAGGCCGAAGCCGAGCGCTTCGAGGCCGAACTGATCACCGCGTATCTGCCGGCCCAGCTCTCCGACGAGGAACTGGCCGAACTGGTCAAAGATGCGATCACCGAATCCGGAGCCACCGAACCGAAACAGATGGGCCAGGTAATGAGCCTGCTCAAGGAAAAAGTGGCCGGACGGGCAGACGGCAAGAGAGTCAGCACGGAGGTTCGAGCACAGCTTGGCGCGTAGAACCCTGACCCTGGACAACGAGGTTGCGGCCGATCTCGCCGGAACCGAGGATTCCGTCCTCCGGGCACTTCGAGAAAGAACCACCAGCAGCGTTCACCTGCGCGGCAACCAGCTCACCCTTGAAGGCGACGACGCCGAGAATGACCGCGCTGCCCGGCTTGTTGACGAAATGGTCGGATTGATCGAGGGCGGCCATGATGTCGAACCTGCCACCGTGGATTCGGTGACCAACGCGATCCAGTCTTCCCGCCGTCCGGCTGAAATGCTCGATGACGTCGTCTGGCACAACCGCAATACGCGGGTGGTGCCGAAGACGGTCAATCAGAAGCTTTACGTGGATTCGATCCGCGAGAACACGGTCACTTTCGGGATCGGGCCAGCCGGTACCGGCAAGACCTTCCTCGCCGTGGCGATGGCCGCTTCCGCCCTGATCGAGGGTGAAGTCCAGCGGATCATCCTGACCCGACCCGCCGTGGAAGCGGGGGAGAGTCTCGGATTCCTGCCCGGGGATCTGCAGGCCAAAGTTGACCCGTACCTGCGCCCGCTCTTCGATGCGCTTTACGACATGCTCGACCCGGACCGGGTAAATGGCTACTTCGACCGCGGAGTCATCGAGGTGGCACCGCTCGCCTTCATGCGGGGCCGCACCCTGAACGACGCCTTCGTGATCCTTGACGAGGCCCAGAACACCACCCCCGAGCAGATGAAGATGTTCCTGACGAGGCTCGGCTTCAACTCGAAGATGGTGGTCACAGGAGACGTCACCCAGATCGACCTGCCCCGGGAGCGGGACTCCGGTCTGGTCGTGGTGCGCGACATCCTCACCGGTATCGAAGACGTCCAGTTCATCCGCTTCGGCGGCAAAGACGTGGTCCGCCACCGTCTGGTCCAGAAGATCGTCGCCGCCTACGGGGAATACGCCGAGCGCGACAAGGGTCAGCCCAGACGCGCGCCGTCGCGCCCCGGCACTGGCGAGGAAAGATGAGTCTCGACCTGGAGGACGTGCCGGCCCGCTTCTGGCCGGCCGTCACCGCGACCCTCGATTTGGTCGGAATCGGTGATGGTCACCTCGCGGTCGAAGTGGTCGAAGAGGACCGAATCCGGGAACTGAACCGCGAACACCGCGGAAAGGACAAACCGACCGACGTCCTTTCGTTCCCGCTCGACGAGGCCGGTGCGGCGGGCCCGGTCGAGCTCGGAGATGTCGTGATCTGCCCGGAATACTGCGTAAACGAATTCGAGGCCGTAATTCACGGAGTGCTTCACCTCTGTGGCTATGACCACGAGACCGACGGGGGCGAAATGCTAGGTCTGCAGGACAGGATCGTCTCCGGTCTTGGACTTGAACCGAAGATGACCGTGGAAGAAACGACAGATGACTGACAGCCCCGAAGTTCCCGCTGGCTCCGACTCACAGGCCGGGTCAGGTACCCGCTCGGGTTTTGTCGGTCTGGCCGGGCGCCCGAACGTGGGCAAGTCAACGCTGGTCAATTCGGTAGTGGGGGCGAAAGTGGCGATCTCCTCGGTGCGCCCGCAGACCACCCGACGGGCAATCCGCGGCGTGGCAACCGACCTTGAGGCAGGAACCCAGCTTGTCCTGATCGATCTTCCGGGAGTCCAGCGTCCCCGCGATGAACTGACCAGCCGCATGCAGCACAAGGTGGAAGCCGAACTGGCCGGTGCCGATGTCGCTCTGCTGGTGATCAACGCAGAGGAAGGGGTCGGTCCGGGGGATCGCTTCATCGCCAGCATTCTGCTCAAGGCCCGTGAGGGTGAGGAGTCACTCCCGATCATCTGCGCGGTAAACAAGGCCGACCGGCTCGGTCGCAACATCGTCCCGGTCTTGATCGAGGCAGCTGCGCTCGAGGGCGTCGACGAGGTCTTCCCGGTGAGTGCCCTGACCGGTGAAGGGGTGCCCGAGCTGGCAGCGCATCTCGCCTCGATCGTCCCTGAGGGCCCCTACATGTATCCGCCGGAAGACCATTCCGACCAGTCCCGCGAACTGCTCCTTGCGGAACTGATTCGCGGCCAGGCCCTGATTCGCACCCGCGACGAGATCCCGCATTCGGTCGAGGCCCGGGTCACCCACATTTACCACCGGGAAGACGGCCTCTGGATGGTCGAGGCGGAACTCTGGGTTGAAACCGACTCACAGAAGCGAATCCTGATCGGCAAGAAGGGCTTCAAGATCGGTGAGATCGGTACCGGTGCCCGCAAGGACATCGAGCAGGAGCTCGGAGGCAAGGTCCACCTGGATCTTCAGGTCAAGGTCAAGGCCAAATGGCGCAAGGATCGCGACATGCTCGACCGCCTCGGCATTGACTAGCTGCCACAGGGGGGTGGCCTCCTTTCCGTAGGATTGGGCGCATGCTGCGAAAAGTCGCAATCTGCGCCGTGCTCGCCACCACGATGGTCGTCGCCGGCTGCGGTAGTTCGGGAGATGAAACCTCCGAAGAGGACACCCGGGCGATCACCGAACTGGTCGATGATCTGAACCGCGCCACGCAGGAGAAGGACGCCTCGGCTTTCTGCCTGATCATCCAGCCGAGCGCGGTCGAGGAAACCTTCCTCGACATCGACCGCTGCGTCAGAGAGACCGAGCCGATCCTCGAGGCCGCCGGTGACCAGCCCCAGCTCGAGATCGAGAACATCGAAGTCGATGGCGACCTGGCCAAGGTGACCTTCACCGGCAGTGCCGGGGGCGAAGCCAACTTCGTCAAGGAGGATGGCCGCTGGTTCGTCCCCCTGACCACGGAAGGGGTCGAAGCGACCGAATCGATCACCAGCGGAGAAGAAGGCTGAAATGGCTGCCGTGGAAGTGAAGTTCGACGGGAACGGACTGGTTCCCTGCATTGCCCAGGACGCCGACACCGGTGAGGTACTGACCCTTGCCTACATGAATGAAGAATCACTTCGTCTCACCCGGGAATCCGGTGAGATCACCTATTTCAGCCGTTCCCGCCAGAAGATCTGGAAGAAGGGTGAGGAATCCGGCAACGTCCAGAAGGTCAGACAGCTCCGGGTCGACTGTGACGGGGACGCAATCGTTGCCCTGGTCGAACCGGCCGGACCGGCCTGCCACACCGGCGAACGGACCTGCTTCTTTCGCGAACTGGATACCGGCGAAACGCCGCAACCGGTAAACGGGGAAGCTCTGGCTCAACTCGCCCGGACTCTCGATTCACGGCTCGCCCAGCGACCAGAAGGGAGCTATGTGGTGAAGCTGCTCGAGGATCCCGGATTCGCGGGTGAGAAAGTAATGGAAGAAGCCGAAGAAGTGAGCCGCGCGGTCCGCGAGGAAAGTGACGAGCGGGTAGCCGAAGAGGCGGCGGATGTGCTCTTCCACCTGGCGGCGCTGATCCGCAGCCGGGGCATCACCCTTTCGGATGTAGGGGAGGTCCTGAATGGCCGTCGCGCCTGACCTTGTCTCGCGCCTCACTCCCGACCTGGAGACAGCCCGGGGGATGGTCCCCGAGTCCAATGTCATACCCGTAGCGCTGCGCTACACCGACGACTGCGAGACCCCCGTTTCCGCCCTGCTCAAGCTGCGCGAGGACGGACCGTGCTTCCTGCTCGAATCGGCCGAGCGCGGACAGGTCGGTCGCTACTCCTTCGTTGGGGTCAGCCCGCATCGACTGATCCGCTGGGCCGACGGCGAGCTCCGTGAATTCGAGGGTGACGCGATGTCCGGGGAAGCGGAAGTACTCGAAACGATCGCCGCGCCAGACCCTTATGACGGGGTCAAGCAGTACCTCGACCGCTACCGGGTCGCCGAGACCGAGGGCCTGCCTCCTTTCGCCGGTGGCGCGGTCGGACTCTTCGGCTATGACCTCGTGCGGGCAATCGAGCCGCTTGGAGAGCCGAATCCGGATCCGCTCGGCCTGCCGGATCTGGCCCTGATGATCACCGACGTGTTGCTGGCCTTCGACCATCTCCACAACGAGCTGACGATCATCAGCTGTGCCTGGGCGGACGAGCACGAGAGCTTTGACGACGCCTGGGAAGCCGCCGCGGCCCGGATCGAGTCGGTTCGCGAGAGCCTGCGGGGCCCGGTCCCCGTGGCCGGCAACGCCGGACCGGCCGACCCGCCAGCGTTCGAGTCGAATGTGTCCCGCGAGGAGTTCGAGCGAATGGTCGCCCGGATCGTCGAGTACATCCACGCCGGCGATGCCTTCCAGGTGGTGCCGTCCCAGCGCTTCTCTGCTCCCCAGAAGGCCGAGGCGCTCTCGATCTACCGAGGTTTGCGTTCGATCAACCCGTCGCCATACATGTACTTCTTCGAGTTTGGTGATTTCCAGATCGCCGGCGCCTCGCCGGAACCTCTGCTGAAGGTGAACGGCGACCGGGTCGAGATCCGGCCGATCGCCGGCACCTCGCCCCGCGGGGCCACGGAGGAAGAAGACCGTCGCCTGGCCGAGAAGATGATTTCCGACCCCAAGGAACGGTCCGAGCACGTGATGCTGGTCGACCTCGCCCGCAACGACATCGGCCGCGAAGCCGAATACGGCACGGTCGAGGTCGAGGAGCTGATGGTGGTCGAGACCTACTCCCACGTTATGCACATCGTCAGCCGGGTCTCAGGCCGCCTGCCCGAAGGCCGCGGTGCTCTCGACGTCCTTCGTTCGGCCCTGCCGGCCGGCACCCTTTCGGGAGCGCCGAAGGTCCGGGCGATGCAGATCATCGACGAGATGGAGAAGGTCAAGCGCTGTTCGTACGGAGGCGCGGTCGGCTACCTCTCCTGGAACGGTGACCTCGACACGGCGATCCACATCCGCACCGCCCTGATCAAGGACGGTCAGGTCCACATCCAGGCCGGCGGCGGCACGGTTGCCGACGCGAAGCCGGAATACGAGTACGAGGAATCGATCAACAAGGCCAAGGCGATGTTCCGCGCGGTCGAAATCGCCTGCGAGAACCCGGACTGGGCCTGATGCGCGTTCTCGTAATCGACAACTACGACTCGTTCACCTACAACCTGGTTCAGTACCTGGGTGAACTCGGGGCCGAAGTCGAGACGGTCAGGAATGACATCCGCCCGGTCGACGAACTGCTTGCCGAAGGTCACGACCGCCTCGTCGTCTCACCAGGACCCTGCACCCCGGACGATGCAGGCATCTCACTGGAAGTCATACCCGCCTTCGCCGAGGCCGGAATCCCGGTGCTCGGGGTCTGCCTCGGCCATCAGGCAATGGTCCAGACCTTTGGCGGCACCGTGATCCAGGGCGAACCCATCCACGGCAAGAGCGCCGAGATCGACCACGACGGAAAGTCGATCTACGAGGGTCTGCCAGATCCGCTGACGGTCGGTCGCTATCACTCGTTGATCGCGGGCGAGGTGCCGGAGGTGCTCGAGGTGACTTCGACCTACGGCGAGATCGTGATGGGGGTCCGCCACCGGGAACTCCCGGCTGAGGGCGTTCAGTTCCATCCCGAATCCGTCCTGACCCCTTATGGCAAGAAGATGATCGCCACCTTCATCGGAGTCGAGATGTCAATCGAAGAGGCAGCGGCGGGGATCCCGGCCGGTGCCGAAGGGAGCCACATTGCCTGAGAACCAGGGTCCCAATGAAATTCTGACCCGGGCGATCGACGCGGCCGCCTCCGGTCAGCACCTGACCGCCGATCACGCATCCGCAGTGCTGACCGAGATCATGGAGGGCCGCTCCGGCGAGGTGCAGACCGGCGCCTTCCTGATCGCGCTTCGGACCAAGGGCGAAACGGTTCCCGAGCTGATCGGCCTGGCCCGGACCATGCGTTCGCTGGCCGAGCCGGTCGAGGTCCCTGGTGATCTGGTCGACACGGCTGGCACCGGCGGTGGACCTTCAACCTTCAACGTTTCAACCACCGCAGCGATCGTCGCGGCCGGGGCCGGCTGCGCGGTGGCCAAACACGGCAACCGGTCCAGCACCAGCCTTTCCGGTTCCGCCGATCTGCTCGAGGCGCTCGGAGTCAACATCGACCTCGACCCTGCCGGAGTGGCAGCCTCGATCGAGGAGACCGGTTTTGGATTCATGTTTGCGCCGCGGCATCACAAGGCGATGGCGCATGTGGTCCCGGTCCGGAAAGCACTGGCCGTCCGGACGATCTTCAACTTCCTCGGCCCGCTGACCAATCCCGCCGGTGCCAGACGCCAGTTGCTGGGGGTTTCAGACCGCCGCTACCAGGAGTCGATCGCTGAAGCCCTGGTTGGATTGGGCACCGAAAGGGCCCTGGTTGTTTCCGGAGACGACGGCATCGACGAGATCTCGATCACCGGTCCGACCCGGATCATCGAAGTGGTCGATGGTCGCACCAGTGAAGGATTCGTATTGCCCGGAGACTTCGGCCTCGAAGCAGCAGAACTGGGTGACGTTGCTGGCGGTACACCGGAAGAGAATGCGGCCGCGACCAGGGCCGTGCTGGAAGGCGAGAAGTCGCCTCGACGTGACCTGGTCGTGCTCAATGCTGCCGCAGCCATTCTGGTGGGCGGAAAGGCCGATGACCTGGCGGGCGGGGTGGAAACAGCTACTGATGCGATCGACTCCGGGGCGGCCGCTGCCGTTCTTGCCCAATTAGTCAGTTTCACCGGTCAAGAACGGTAAAGTCTCCGCAGACCGTGGGAATACTTGAGCAACTGATTTCGGCCGCGAGCCAGGGCGTAAAGGCCCGCAGCCAGCAGGTGCCGCTGGCCGACCTCCAGGCCCGGCTCGGCGAGCGCGATCAGGACCGGCCCTTTCAGGAAGCCCTGACCAGGCCCGGCATGTCGCTGATCTGCGAGTACAAGCGGAAGTCACCCAGCGCCGGTCCGATCGCGCCCGGCGTCGAACTCGCGGATCAGGTCCGCGCCTACGAGGTTGGCGGGGCAGCGGCCCTTTCGGTGCTCACCGACGAAACCCATTTCGATGGCCGACTCGAAGATCTCGCCGCGGCCCGTGCGGCCTGCAGCCTGCCAATCATCCGCAAGGACTTCGTGGTTGACCAGTACCAGCTCTACGAAGCGGCGGTTGGCGGTGCAGACGCCGTTCTGCTGATCGTCGCCGTGCTCGATGACGACCGGCTGGCCGAGTTCCAGGTCAAGGCCGACGAACTCGATCTCGATTGCCTGGTCGAGGTCCACGATGAGGAAGAACTCAAGCGCGCCGTCGAATCCGGCGCCGAGGTGATCGGCATCAACAACCGCAACCTCGACACCGGGGTGGTGGAGATCCAGACCACCTACGAGCTGATCACCGACGTACCGACCGGCACCACCGTGGTTTCGGAATCCGGAATCTCCAACCGCGAGGAACTGATTGAACTGGAAAGGGTCGGCGTTGACGCCGCCCTGATCGGCGAATCACTCATGCGCTCCGACGACCCCGAAGAAAAGGTCCGCCTCCTCGCCGGCATGAGTGACGCCACCTCCGAGCACTTCCTTCCGTAGCTAAAAGTCGGGCGGGGTCCAAGGTGCTCGAGGGGCCCGGTCCGGGGCATGCCCCCTTCACCGTCGCTTCGCTCCCCATCCAGAGGTTCAGGCGGCCCCCCCGAACCGAACCCTGCAAGACCGGTCAATCCAAGGGCTGGAGGTCCGTTCCTTCTGGGAGCAGAGTCCGATCATCCATTCATGGATGTTCTGATCGGACGGGTTGAGCATGGAGGGCGGGTCGGACCCCGCCCGACTTACTTATGTTCCGCTTCCCGGGGATGCCCGCCCGGCCCCTCGGCGTGACCTGAATGCTCAGGCGATTCCCAGGTTTAGAGAACCTTTGAATTTGGCTTAGGGATGGTGAATGACGGTGGAATTTGATTCCCGTCATGAACGACACACCTAATGCCCCCAGGCGCTCTGCGCGCTCCATATTCCTGGCCGCCCTGATGGGTGGCCTCGTCGTTGCCTTCGCCGGCTATGTCGCAATCGCGGCTGGCTGGATTGGCAAGGATGAGACCACCATCCAGTCCATCACCGCCTCTTCGGCACCGGCCTCCGACACCAACGACCAGAACCTGGTCAACCAGATCTATGAACGCGATGGTGACGGCGTCGGCTTCATCACCGCCACCGGAATCTCCAGCGGATCCTCGAGTCCGTTCGATCCCTACGGACAGTCGCAGGAAGGTACCGCCACCGGTTCCGGCTTCCTGATCGACAACGAAGGTCACATGGTCACCAACAACCATGTGATCG
>JAUPTY010000014.1 GCA_030917845.1 Actinomycetota bacterium
GTTCCTTCGGCACCTTGATCCGCGCGAGCACCCTGGTCGAGGTTTCCGGATCCCGCAGCAGCACCGCGATGCTGAGCGAAAGGTTCGATATATAGGGGAACGGACGGCCGAGTCCGATCACCAGCGGGGTCAGAGTCGGGAAGACCTGCTGATCGAATTTCCGGTCGAGCTCGGCCCGTTCGGTTCCGTTGAGATCACTGAGCCTCGCGACCTTGATGCCCTTTTCTGCAAGTTCCGGCCTCAACACCTGATCGAATACTCCGGTCAGACGCCGGTCAAGTTCCAGGGAACGGCTTCGAATCGCCTGGATCTGCTCTCGGGGCGACAGCCCGTCCGGACCCCTGGCGTCAATGCCGGCATCGACCTGATCCCAGAGCCCGGCCACCCGGACCATGAAGAACTCGTCGAGGTTGGAAGCGTAGATCGCACAGAACTTGACCCGCTCCAGCAAAGGCACGGATTCATCTTCGGCCAGCTCGAGTACGCGCTGATTGAAGTCGAGCCAGGAAAGCTCGCGGTTGAAAAACCAGGATGGATCTGAGGAATCTGAGGACATCGAAGTGGGAGTCAAGGTGAGGATTCTACTTTCAGTGAGGTCTCAAGAGCGACCCAGACACCCTGTCTGGATTGTTCAAGCCAGAGGCGCTTGAACCGTTCGAAGAGCATCTGGCGACGGGCTGCAAGGTGGACGATGGAAAGTTCGAGGCCACGGTAGGCGGACCGGTTGGGCGCGGCCTGGACCAGAACGGGATCAAGGTCGCGACTGCCCCTGGCCCGCTCGGTGATGGTTGCGATGTCCTCGTTCTCGAGTTCGGTGATCACCTTGCGGGCTGGCGGCACAGCCAGGTCACAGTCGCGGATTTCGCCGAGAACGTCCTGCAGTCCGCGGGCGGCGCGACGGGCCGTATGTGCCTGAGTACCTAGCGCGTCACCGGTCAGCTCGAGCGAGTACCGCAGCCGTTCAGCCGCGATCCTCATCCGGTGCTGGGCTTCCACTCCATCCGTTTCGAGGCTGTCCGTTGCGCCCTGCCGCAGCTTCTCGAGTCGCTTGGAAACGAGGGCGATCAGCTCCGGTGGCAAGATTTCTATCGGCCGGTACTCGTTTGCCCGGTCGGCAGCGTCGGCCTCGACCGTAGAGTCGGCGATTTCCTCGATCCTCACCCGGAAGGCCTGCATCCGTCGGCCGTGGACCACCTGGGCCAAAGCCCGGTTGGCGGTCGCCTGTTCGCGGCGCAACATCGCCACAACCCGGTCGATGCCTCCGGCCTCGGCGGGATCCGTCTCTTCGCGGACACCGTCATAAGCGGCGATTGCCACATCCACGTCGCGACGTTTTCCCACCGCTTTGGAAATCCGGCGGGCTTCGGTCCGGCCCTCCCGGTATTCGGACCTGCCGAGACACGGCCGGAAGACTTCGAGCGCGGCCCGGAGCCGCCTGGATGCGAGCCACAGTTGCTCGGCAGCATCGGTCTCGGTTACATCAAGGACTCCCTTGGAAAGCACCGTGATCTGGGTGGCCCGTTCTTCGAGAACCTGAGCGGCAGCGAGGCGGAAGCGGGAATCAGGGTTGGCACTCATCGCTCAAAACCCTATTCCGAAGCCGGGCTCAGCCCGGAGTCAGGGCGAACTCTGAAACGTCGATTCCGCCGTTCAGCATGTCCAGCACAATCCCCTCGCGGATACCGCCCTTGCCGATCTGAAGTTCCCGGCCGAGCAGTTCCGAGACTTTCTCGAGGATCATCACGCCGGTCGGAAGCATCCGCACCCGGACCGGATCAAGTTCGAACTGGCGACCAACTTCGGCGGCGTCGTCTCCACTCAGGACCCTGATGCTGCGCTCCAGGGTTTCGTACTCAAGCCGGGATCCGACGATTTTCCTCAGGGAGGTCGCCGAACCGCCGACCGCAACCGCGTGCTCCGGCTGGGTGATCCTGACTTCCCCGAAGACCTCGTCGATACGGTCGCGCACCCGGCGGATCTCCGAGGCCGAGGGCGGGTCCGACTCGATCAGTTCCTCTGCCAGCTGTCCCGACCCGATTGGCCAGGAGCGGACCTGCTCCACCCCACCGTCGACTGTTCCGACAATGATTTCGGTTGATCCGCCGCCGACATCGACCACGGCGACCCTGCCTTCAGTCGGATGGCCCAGAGCCTTGGTCGCTCCCAGAAACGAGAGTCGGCCTTCTTCCTGCTCGCTGACCACGTTGATCGGTACCCCGGCCGCGTCCTCGATGGCGGCGGCCGCTTCTTTGCCGTTGGGGGCGTCACGCAGGGCCGCGGTCGCGACCGCACGGAAATACTCTGCTCCGACTTCCCTGGCGAGATGAACCTGTGTTTCGACGACCTCGGCGACTTCCTCGATCTTCTCTTCCGGGATCGTCCCGTCCCCGAGCCGCGCCTGTCCAATCCGGGTGTAAGCCCGCTGCTCCATGACCTTCTTCAGCTGGCCATCGGCAGGCTCGGCAACCAGAATTCTGGTCGTGTTGGAACCAATGTCGATCGCAGCGCAAAGCACGGGAAACCTGACCCCATCCTGACAACCCTGCCGGATTGACAAGCCGGATGTCCGGCTACGCCGGATGGGATGCGTCTTCAAACTCACGGAACAGGCCAGTCACCACGAATGCCACCTGTTCACCGATGTCGACCGTGTTGTCGCCCATCCGTTCGAGCGCCCGGGCCGCGAGCAGCATGGTCATTGCCCATTCGCGCCGGTCGGCATCAACGCCGATCTCGATCGCCAGGGAAAAGCATTCACGGTTCAGACTGTCCACGTCATCATCGAGAAGCACCAGATTCTCGGCCAGCGGAACGCTCCGGTCCTCAAAAGCGCGCTTGGACTGGATCAGTTGGGCCTTGACCATGTCGCCCATCTTGCGGATGTTCTCGATCATGCGATCGTCGACCGGCGGTTCGTGCCCCGCCAGGGGGATCAGCTTGCAGATGTTGACGCACTGGTCACCCATCCGCTCGATGTTCTTGATCACATGAAGCAGGGCCGAGATCAGGCGCAGGTCAGTTGCGACCGGCGACTGGGTGGCGAGAAGGGTGATCAGGCCCTGATGGACCTCGAGGTAGCGACCGTCGATGCGGTCATCATCGGCCATCACGAGCTGGGCCAGTTCAATGTCCTGGCGTTCGACGGACTCCAGGGTCCTTTCGAGGGCGGTCACGACCATGTCGATGCCCTCGAAGGTCTGTTCCTCCAGCTTCGCCAGCTCTTCCTGGTAATGGACCCTCATCTTGTCTCCGTTCAGTGGTCCGGGGGCCATCAGCCGACCTTTCCGGTCACATAGTCCTCGGTGCGCTGATCAGCGGGGTTGGTGAAGACCTTCTCGGTCTCGTCGTATTCGACCAGCTGTCCCCAGCGATTGTTCTCGGTTGCGTCGAGTTCGACGATCAGGAAGGCGGTCTTGTCCGAAACGCGGGCAGCCTGCTGCATGTTGTGGGTGACGATGACTATCGAGAACTGCTCCTTCAGTTCCGCCATCAGATCCTCGATCTTGCCGGTCGAGATCGGGTCGAGCGCCGAGCAGGGCTCGTCCATGAGGATGACCTCGGGTTCGACGGCCATGGTGCGGGCGATGCAGAGACGCTGCTGCTGACCACCGGACATGCCGTAGGCGTTGTCCTTGAGGCGGTCCTTGACCTCGTCCCAGAGCGCCGCGCCCTTAAGAGCCTTCTCGACGCGCTCGTCAATGTTGTCCATTCCGAGCACGCGGGGCCCGAAAGCGATGTTGTCGTAGATCGACTTCGGAAACGGATTCGGCTTCTGGAAGACCATGCCGATCATCTTCCGGACCTGGACCGGGTCAACGGTCGGACCGTAGAGATCCTGGCCGTGGTAGAAGATCTCGCCGTCGACCCGGGCGCTCGGCACGAGGTCGTTCATCCGGTTGAGGCAGCGCAGCAGGGTGCTCTTGCCACAGCCGGACGGGCCGATCATGGCAGTCACCTCATTCTTGTAGATGTCCATCGTGACATCCTTGACTGCTGCCTTATTGGCGTACGAGACCGTGACGTCCTTGACCTCGAAAACCTTGTCCTTGGCCCAGACGTCGACTCCGGATTCATCGCCATCGGCCTTGACGGCGATCTGATGGCTCAATCCTTTTTCCTGGCTCGGTTCGGATGGCAAGGTCAAATTCTCTTTCCGCTCTTTCTCGGTCATCTGTCCATTCACTTCCAAAGTCAATTTAGCGCTCCTACCACTGTTGCTCGTATCGATTACGAAGCCAGACGGCGAATGAGTTCATCAACAGCAACACGATGAGCATCAGAATCACCCCGGCCGATGCCAGGACCCGGAACTCATCCTGGGGCCGGGTGGCGTAGTTGAAGATCAGCACCGGCAGCGCGGAATAGCCGTTGTCACCGGTGAAAGTCGGGTTGAAGGTGACGAAGGTCGCGGCTCCGACCAGCAGCAGCGGGGCTGTCTCGCCGATTGCCCGGGAGATTGCCAGGATCACCCCGGTGACGATCCCGGGAATCGAAGCTGGGAGGACCTGCCGACGGATCGTCTGCCATTCGGTCGCTCCGAGAGCAAGGGATCCTTCCCTGATCGAAGGTGGCACGGCCCTGATCGCTTCCCGCGATGCCAGGATCACGGTGGGCAGGACCAGCAGGGCAAGCGTGAGCGAGCCGGCGACCAGGATGAAGCCGAGGTCCAGTGGACCACGCACGATGAACGCCAGCCCGAGGATGCCGTAGATGATCGAAGGCACTCCGGCCAGGTTCTGGACGTTCAGCTCGACCGTCCGGTTCCACCAGCGGGTGCCGTCGGCGTATTCCTCGAGATAGACAGCGGCACCGATACCGAGAGGCACTACCAGCACGATCACACCCAGGATCAGGTAGATGGTGCCGATGATTGCCGGGCGGAAGCCGGCTTCTTCTGGATTGAGAGTCGAAGGACCGTTGGTGATCAGGTTCCAGCCAAAGGCCGGGGCGCCGTTGATCGCAGCCTGGAGGATGATCGCGGCCAGACCCACGAGCGCGATGGTCAGTGCGAACAGGAGAATGGCAAAGAAAATGTTGCCCATCCAGATGTCTCCGCGTGGCTGACGTTCGAGGGATGTAACTGTCGCCGCGCGGGCACCGGCGGTTGCCAGGCGGTTTCTTTCGGTGCCGGGGGTTCCCGAAGCCATTATTCGTATACCTCCCGGTACTTGCGAACCATCCGGATCGCGAACATATTGAGGATGAGGGTGATGATGAAGAGCAGGGTGCCGACCGCGAATATCGTGTCGTAGGTGATCGACCCGGTGGAGATGTCACCGGTCGCAGTCTGGCCGATGAAAGCGGTCATGGTCAGAACCGACGAGCCGGGGTCAAGAGTCAGGTTTGGCGACGCTCCAGCCACCAGCAGGACGATCATCGTCTCACCGACGGCCCGCGAGCCAGCCAGTACGAGGGAAGCCACGATTCCGGAGATCGCGGCGGGGAAGACGACCCTGGTTGCGACTTTCATTTTGGTCGATCCGAGACCGTAGGCAGCTTCACGCAGCCCGCCCGGCACGGCGCGCATGGCGTCATCGGAGATCGAGGCGATGATTGGAACGATCATGAGCCCGATCGCCAGTCCGGCGATGCCGGCACTGAAGGGAGGCACATTGACCATGAAGGGGAAAACCTTCTCGATCTGCGGACTGAGGAATATCAGCGCGAAGATGCCGATCGCGACGGTGGGGATGCCGGCCAGCACTTCGAGGACCGGCTTGATCAGCTTGCGCTGTCGGGGTGAAGCGTATTCGCTGAGCCAGACTGCGGAAGCGAGGCCGATCGGTATCGCGAACATCATGCCCCAGAGGGCGGTGCTGAATGTTCCGACCACGATCGGCAGGACCCCGAATGAAGCGGGCTCGAAAGTCGGCGCCCAGTTGGTCCCGAACAGGAAATCAGTGATCCCGACTTCACCGAAGAATTCGATGGTCGGTACCAGCAGGGAGATGACTATCGCCGTTGTGGTGACGACGGAGAGTAGGGCGCAGAGCGCCAGACTCAACTTGATCAGCTTTTCCCCATAACGGGGTGACGGGGCCTCCAGGGAGGGGACCGGCCGTGCCGGTCCCCTCTGCCCGAAGGCCCCAATCGTGTCCCTTGCTTCCATGTTGCTGGTGCCTTCTACCTAGAGCTGCGGTTGCTCAGCTTTCGGAGCCGGTACCGATGAGGCTCTCCAGCTTGCTCTGGGCGTCGGTGAGCTGTTGGTCGGTCAGGCCGATGTATCCGACCTGTTCGGCAACCGAGTTCACGTTTTCCAGGTAGTAGGTCATGAAGGCATCGAACTCGGGCTTAGCCAGAGCTTCAGCCGACGGGTAGATGAACAGGGGGCGGGCCAGCGGCGTGTAGGTGCCGTCCTGGACAGTCTCGACCGACGGGGCTACACAGCCCTTGCCACTGTCGATCTGCAGACCCTTGATCTTGCCTTCGTTTTCCTGGAGGAAGGAGAAACCGAAGTAACCCATTCCGCCCGGGGCACCCGAAACACCGGTGACCGTCTGGTTGTCGTCTTCACCAACGTTGTTGTAGTCGGTGCGCTGGTTGCCTTCTTCTCCGTTCACTGCCTCAGTGAAGTAGGCGAAGGTTCCGGAGTCGGTTCCGGGTCCGAAGAGAGTCATCTCACCATCGTAGGCGGGATCGAGTCCTTCGACTTCGCTCCAGTTGCTGATCTTCGAGCCGCCCTTCCAGATCGAATTGAGCTGGTCGATCGTGATGCACTCAACCGGGTTCTCCGGGTTGACCACGACCGAGAGGGCGTCGTTCGCGACCTGGATCTCTTCCCACTCGACGTTGTTCTTGGCACACATCGCTTCCTGCTCTTCGTCGATGGCGTCGGAAGCGTCGTTGGCATCGGTCTCGCCGACACAGAACTTCTCGAAGCCGCCGCCGGTGCCGGAGGTGCCGACCGTGACCTTCACGTCGGGGTTCTCGGACTGGAAGCCTTCAGCGATCGCTTCGGTGAGCGGGGCGACCGTGCTGGAGCCGTCGATGCGGATGTTGCCGCTGACGTCACCGGACGAACCGCTACCACTGTCGGATGAGTCGTCACTGCCACAGGCGGCGACGCCGAGCGCGAGCACACCGGTGGCGGCAAGCGCGGCTAGAAACTTGAACTTGGAACTGGACACAGAATCTCCTTTTAGGGTTCTTGACTTTCCAAAGGGAGGTTCGCAACCCACGATATGCGAGTTGTTACACCGCTGTATCCATCTTGTGAAAGAAATGTGAACAATCTTGCACGAGGTGTGAAAGCCCCCCTTGGGGGTCAATCACTCGAGGGCAGGGCCAGGGAGTGAAACTAGGACGAGGCGGAGGCGACCGCTTCTGCGGTTTCCTCGATGGGGCCTCGTTCCGGGCCGCCCTTGTCCGGAGCAGCTTCATTCTCCGGAACCGACGTCTCGGCCGCAAAGCGGTATCCGACGCCGAAGTGTGTGTGGATGTAAGACCAGCCCGGCGAGTTGCGCTCGAGCTTGTGGCGAAGTTTGCGGATGAAGACATCGACCGAACGGTCTCCGTGGGCCATTGCGTAGCCCCAGACCCGCTGGTAGATGACTTCGCGATCAAGGACCTTGCCCTCATTCTGGCCGAGCAGGTGAATCAGCTCGAACTCGCGGCGGGTCAGGTCAAGGCTGCGACCCGAGACGAAACCCTGGTACTGGTCGGGGCGAATCTCGATCTCGCCGAAGACCAACGGACCGGCCTCCTGCTCGTCGGTGTGACGGCGGCGGCGACGGGCAACCGCTTCGATCCGGGCGATTACTTCCTCCGGATGGCAGGGCTTGTTGATCCAGTCGTCGGCACCCAGCCGCAGACCGCGAACCCTCTGGGACACGGTCGCCCCGTTGGCGCAGACGATCACACCAAGGTCGGGGAGCAGACCGCAGATCCTTTCCAGGTAGCCCCAGCCTTCCTCGCCCATCACCGCCGGATCGAAAAGCACCGCGTTGATCTTCATCGCGATCATCTCTTCCGGCGGCACCGCAGAGGCCAGAACGCGGTACTGCCAGCCGGCCGAGTCCATCCGGTTCGAGAGGACCCGGACGAAGCCCGAATCGGTGTCAATCACTGCGACGCGGAGTGGAGCCCTGCCGGAACTCATTTGGACCTTTCGATCATCTAGGGAAAGTGTAGGGGGTCTTCGGACGGAAAGTGCCCTCATAGAGCGAAATTTCACATTTGAATAACAACCCGGTCCGGGGTAAATCCGGACCGCCACCCGATCCGGTAACTTTCCCCCCGTGAATCGTGTCCGTAGCTCACTGGTCGCAGTCCTTGCCACTCTTTTCGTTCTGGTAGCCCCGGCTTACGCCTTGGCCGCCGACGGCCTCGGGACCGCCGGCCGGGTCAATGACCGCTACATCACCTTCTTCTGCTTTGGCGTGATCGCCTTCTTCGCGATCCTCGTCACGGTCCTTTCCCTGATCCAGGGCAGGTTCGACGCGAAGAAAGAACAGCGCCGGCACGATCTCGACCGATTCAACTCCTAGCGGAATTGAATCGGGATTAACTGCAGTCGGGCCGGTCTTCGCCGGCCCTCCCATCTGAACCCGTCCGTTCAATTCATCCATTAATGGATGAACGGACTCCGCTCTATATGTGCCAGTAGACGGATTGAGCTCTTCTGACCTGGCCCAGGCGTTCGGTCCAGCCGTTGTCGCCGACTTCCGGGGCGGGGCTGTCCCCGCTCAGGTCGGGTGTGTAGCCGCCCAATCCGGCGAGGATCGCGTGGTCGAGCAGCGGCAGGGTCTCCGGGTTGTAGCCACCTTCGTGGATGGCGACCAGTCCGATCCCCTTCTGGGCGGCGAACTCGGCTGATGCGGCTGCCATCGTGTGATATCCGGCAGCGGTCAGATTCTGGTTGGCGAGCTGATCGGCGACGTGACCGTCCTGGCCGGCCGAGACGATCAGGAGCCCCGGATCGAACTGATCGAGGATCGGGCCGGCGATCGCCCTGAACCCTTCGAGGTGCTCCCTGTCGCCCGAACCCGGAGGCATCGGCAGGTTGACTGTGAAGCCGCGCCCTTCCCCCACCCCGGTCTCGTCGATCCAGCCGCTCCCCGGATACAAGGGCCACTGGTGGAAAGAGATGAAAAGGACCGAAGGGTCCGCGTAGAGAATGTCCTGGGTGCCGTTGCCGTGGTGTACATCCCAGTCGAGCACTGCGACTCTCGGGATTCCCAGAACCTCACGGGCGTAGCGCGCAGCCACCGCTGCATTGCTGAACAGGCAGAACCCCATGGCCCGGTCCGCAGTCGCGTGATGACCGGGAGGCCGGACGATCGCGAAGACGCTGTCGACGCCAGGGCCTGCCCCGGTCACCGCATCAACGGCGACGAGTGAGGCACCGACCGATCGCCGGGCCACGTTGTAGCTCTCCGGAGATGCGACCGTATCTCCGTCCAGCCAGGTCGGGCCGGTCTCGGCCGCGACCCGCACGTTCTCCACATGGGATTCCGTGTGGGCCCGGAGCAGATCTTCCACCCCGGCATCACGTGAGTCGAAGACTGGCAGTCCGTGTCTCTTGCTGTCCTCACCGAGCCGGTCGATCACTGCCGGGAAACGGCCCGCGTTCTCGGGATGGCTGCCGGTTTCGTGGAGACCCTGCTCGGGCGGGATTACCAGGCCGGTCTTCATCAACCCAGCCGGAACCCGGAAAGCAGCCGCTTCTCACTTTCGCCGCTGACCTCGGCCACCACTTCGATGTGATCAGCCAGCGGTGTGTCGCGGATCTTGGTGGCCAGCAGGTCATCGACCTGGAAGATGCCGGCCGAGTTGTTGAGATCGATTTCCAGCCGCACCGGACGATTCTCTCCCGCCGAGATGCTGACCTGGTCGATTGCCGCCGCGGAGATCGAGTGGATCCCTTCCTGGCCTGCCTCGAGGGGGACCCGGGTCCGGCCCTCGGCCATGTCAAGGGCGTCGGCAACCCTGACGATGCCCGCCTCGACCGTGTACGGCTGGCCACGACGGCGGTGGCCGATGATCGCGTGGAGTACTTCGGCCATCACGATCGAACGCTCGGGTTCGGTGTAGATGCCATCGAGCAGACGGGGCAGGGCTTCCCGCGCCAGAAAGAGGCTGTATTCCTCGTGGTCGGCCCGATGAATCGACATACCGACGTCATGAAGCAGGGCCCCGCCTGCGACTACGACCTCGACGTCACGCTCGCTCATGCCGTGGTCGGTGACCATCGCGCCCTGGACTCCGCCCTTGGCAAGAAGCCTGGTGATGCGCAGGGCGATGTTGAGCACGATCTGCATGTGGACCCAGGAGTGATCCGACATGCCGAGCCGTTCCGCGTGAACCTGGGCCATGTACCACCAGGTCCTTACCTCATCGTCCCGGTTGACGGCGTCGAGGAACTTCTCAAGTTTGCGGTTACCGCGGGTCGGGGCCTTGACCCGGACCTTGGTGATCCCTTCGCGGCTGTGCATGGCTGGCGCGTCGCTGCCGGGTTCGGGGGAACCGACCTCCATGGCCGCCTCCTCTTCAGGTTTGTTGCCGCGACTCAAGCCTGCCCCTGGCCGGCGACCAGACCTTCCCGTTCGGCCAGCCAATGACGGCTGGCGGCAAGATCCGACATTGCCGGCTCGACCCTGACGCCCAGCCCTTCAGCCAGGGCGGCATGGCCGACGATGATTCCCGGCAAGTGTCGGGAAAGAGCCGGCTCGGCACCGAACCAGGCGGAAATGTCTTCGCTGGTCTGCCCAAGAATGGAATCAAGCCCCTTGCGAGCCTCTTCGGGACCGATTCGGGGACCACAAAGCCTTTCCACCACCGGAGCGAGGTGTGAAACCACGAAGACACGATCGGACTCCGGCGGGTACATCGAAGCAATCCCTCGCGAGGCGCCGATGATCGCCGCTTCCAGCTGCCCCGGACGCGGCGGGTCCTGGAAGCGGGCCTTGCGGGTCATGGTCGAAGCGCCGACCGGGCGGGAACCGATCCAGTCCGGGATCTCGCCCGGTGCGCCGACCGCGAAACCGATCGCGGTTTCGCCGATCGCTGCCACGGCGACCCTGTCGGGAAGCGAATCTCCCGCCGGGACCGTAACCCCGAGGAAGCAGGCGGCTGACCAGTCGCGACGGGTCGGAATCCGGATCTGGCCGACGCCGACCGCGTCTGTGACCCGGTCAAGCAGACGAACCAGCCTGGAACCTCGCAGAGTCGGCACCGCGGTCACTTCGACTCGGTCGGCTCCCTGATCGCGGGCGAACTCGACCTCGGACATGATCAGGGCGCTGATCCGGTCGAGCCCTTCAACTCCGGTGGTCACACCGTGACTACGCTCAACGATTCTGGTGACCGAGCGGCCGGAAACCTCCGAAATTGAAAAGCGGGTGGAACGGAGCGAGATTTCGATGGCCCCCAGAATCAAGACTGGCCAATCCTAGAGGCTTGCCGGGCCAGGGCCTGATTAATGCGGTGAACGGTCGACAGCGACAGTAAAAGGCCTACTGGCCGCAGACCGGCCACTGCCCCGGTCCGGAGCGCTCGTAGAGCAGGGCAGCCCGGTAGTCCTGTTCAGCTTCCGGGGCTTCGGAGGGAAGGCCCTTGCCCCCGATTGATTCCCAGGTGTCGGGGTGAAACTGGTACTTGCCGTGGTAGAGGCCATCGGACGAAACGATTTTCGGGTCTCCCCCCGATTCGCAGTCGGCTATTGCGTTAAGGGTTTCGCGGGTAACCGAGCCGGGCAGATCGTTGAACTTTTCCTTCATCTCCTCCTGGCGTTCCCGCTCTTCTTCTTCGGCTTCGAGCTTTTCGGCGGCCTTTTCGGCGATGCGTTCGGACGCTTCGGCCCGCGCCTGGTCGACCAGCGTCCCGACCTGGAAGGCGACGCTGACCGGGGTTTCGGATGAGACCGCAGCCAGGGCCAGATCGGTGCCAACGCCCGCGCCATCGTCACCGGACCGGTCGATGACCAGGTTCCCGGCGATAATCAGGGCTGCGACGAGCCCCAGAAAGGTGACTGAATTTCGCGTGCTGAGGATGATTTCTCCCTTTTGTTAGCAAATACTCATATCAAAGCCGGTTCCGGGCCGCATTCAGGCTGGCAGCTTCTCCGTGAAGGTTTCCCGGATCGCCCCGAGCTGGGACCTTCGGTCTCCCGCGTTCTGCTGGAACAGGTTGCGGACGGGGAACGGCCGGCCACGGTCAGGCTCAGCCGTCCCGGGCGGGTAGTCGCCTTCGGCCGCCGGGATGTCGTCGCGCCGGGCTATCGGGACGCGGTGGAGGCGGCCGAAAGGGCCGGATTCCCCGGCATGGAGAGACTTTCCGGCGGGAGGGCCGCGGCATTCAGCGAGGGCGCGCTCAGCCTCACCTTCACCCTCCCTGATCCGCAGCCCGCCAAGAGAACAAACCTTCGTTTCACCGAAGCAACCGGGCTGGTCAGGGACGCCTTCCGCGATCTCGGGGTTGACGCTCGGATGGGTGAGGTGCCGGACGAGTATTGCCCCGGTGAGTTCAGCATCAATGCCAGGGGCCGCACCAAGCTGGCCGGCGTCGGCCAACGCATGATCGGTGGTGCGGCCCACATCGGCCTCGTGATCATCGTGTCAGGAAGCGAGTTGGTCGCCGATGTCCTCGAACCGGTCTATTCCTCGCTCGACCTTGACTTCAACCGGGATACCGTCGGCAGCCTCGAGGACGAGGTTCCGGGCATCGACCGGGAAGCGGTCGAGGACGCGCTGCTCCGACGACTCGCCGGGACCGTGGAGATCGAAACCGTCCGCCTGGACCAGGCCACGCTTGATCTGGCGGCATCAAGAGCAGCCGATTTCCGCTCGAATCCCGCTCCGGCAATAGGCTGACGGCATGGATCCTGACGCCAACGGCTTTCCGTCCGAAGCAGAGCTCGAGATCGAGATCGAACCCGGTGCTTCGCCGTCCCTTGCCGGAAGGCTGATGGGAGCTGGCGCCGGAGGGGCCCGCAAGGTAGTCGGGGCAGCCGGCCTGGACCAGGCCATGGAAACTGCGATCGAGGAAGCGATCGTCAAAGCTGTCGAAAGCGAAGCTGTCGAGAGATCCGTCGCCAGGATCATCAACGGCCCCCTGATCGAGAAAGCGGTGCGGGAGGCGATGCAGAGCGAGGCGGTCGAGCAGGCCCTGCTGGAGATCGTCGACTCCGAACTGATCGACCGGCTCTGGGGCCGGATCCTCGACAGCAACGAGACCCAGCGCCTGATCGAAAGGATTGCCGAAGCACCCGAGGTGCGGGCCGCGATCGCTTCTCAGGGTCTCGGCCTGGTTGACGACCTCGGCCGCGGCATCGCCCGGGTGACCCGAAAGCTCGATTTCCTGCTCGAACGGATCGCTCGTCGGGTCCTCTTCCGCAAGAAGCGGTTGACCCCGACTGACCGGGTCGGAATCATCACCAGGGCCCTGGGCATCGGCATGGATGCGATCATCGTCAGCGTCGTGATGTTCACGACCACCGCCCTGCTCGGCGTGCTCGCTTCGGCTTTCGGGGTGGATCTGGGTGATCTGAACAGCGCCGCGTATGCGGTCGGCGGAGTTGTCTGGCTGAGCATGGCCTCCCTCTACCTGTTCATCTTTTGGTCTCTGTCCGGCCAGACCCCGGGCATGCGATTCCTTGACATCAGGATCGAGCATGAAGGCGAGCGGGAAATCGGACCCCGCCGCGCCTTCAGACGGCTGGTCGGGTTCTGGCTGGCGGTGATCCCGTTCTGTCTCGGCTTCCTCGGCGTCCTCACCCGCATCGACCGCCGCGGCTTCCATGACCGTCTCGGCCGGACCCAGGTCTACTACATAAACCCGGCCGGACCGAATCAACCTCACCTTCAGGCGGTTATTGATCCCATGGAGGAGCCAGAGCCCGTGGGCGTCCCTGCGGAACCCGCAATTCCGGCTGAAAAGCCGGTAAGTTTCTCGTAGGGCCTGCTTCGGGATGTGAGGAGGCCAGGGAAAATCAGTTCTATGGGAGGAATGTCTTGTTCGTGAATCGCGTCTTCGTCGTGCTCGCCTGCATGGGGGCTTTCCTGCTCATAGGAACTGCTTCCGCCTCGGCCGATCCTGCGCCCTCCCTGCCGAACGGCCCCGTGCTGCCGATCAGCGAATGGCCGAACGATCCAAGTTTCGCGAATTGTGACCGGCAGGATCCTGTGTCTGGTTGCGACGGTGGGCAGTGGGGTCTCTACGGCGAACTTGACGGACTCTGCCGGGCACCGGGAGAAGTGACTTACACCGAACCCCGACCGGGCGGCTCGCTGCCTTGCTGGGCTCGCAACGCGACGGACCCCGAAGGCGTCTCCGGAGTCAACATGACCGGTGCCTGGGCGCAAGGCAACATCGGCCGGGACGACATCCTGATCGCCTACGTCGAAGGCGGTGTCAACTACAGCTCGAACGGGATCAAGGACGGCCTCAACTCGATCTACCTGAACGAGGGAGAACTGCCCTATCCGCAGGGCTGGGATGGTCAGGATCTGGGCCGCTATGACTTCGATGGCAACGGCCAGTTCGACATCCGCGACTACGCGAAGGATCCGCGAGTCAACCCTGCCTGTCCGGAAGCCACTCCGCAGTTCACCGTCTACGAAGAAGGCACCACCCGCGGCTGCGCCGATAGCGGGCAACACGAGTACATCCACTCGGTCAACATCGGCGGCCCTCTGACCTCCTACCTTTCGCCTGAAGACCTGATCGCTGTCTTCGGCACCTGCACGATCACCGACAACCGGGTTGCATCCTGCGCCGCCGATGGTCGGGTGGACAACGACGGCAACGGCTATCCAAACGACATCTCCGGCTGGAACGCCTACCACAACACCAACGACCCCCAGACCGAGGACCGGGCCTATGGGCACGCTTCGGGCCTGATCGGTGAGATGGGCGGCGAGGCCAACAACGGCTTCGCCGGAGTCGGCAACTGCCGCGACTGCCGCGTGGTGCCGGTCAAGTCTGGAGCCGAGTCAGTCGGCAAGGCCGACGGCCTGGCTCCCGCCATTACTTATGCCGCTGACCTCGGGGTTGACGCGATGTCGACCGTCGTCGTCTCATACGCGTATTCCTCAGCGCTCAAGGAAGCTGTCCGCTACGCGGTGGACAAGGGAATCCTGATGTCTATGGATTCGAATGACTTCGACGCAATGGACCACACCGACGGTCACCTCTTCGATGACGTCTTCCCCGGTAACGGGATCGTCCAGGACCGTAATGGCCGCAATGCACAGTCTTTCCGGGCCCGCTCCAACGTAACCAGCTACGGCACCCATTCGCTCTTCAACGCAAGCGGCGAGGCCACCACTTCCGGGGCAACGCCCTTCCAGGCCGCCATGCTCGGCATGGTCCAGTCCGCCGCCAAGAACTCGGTCGACGCCGGTCAGTACCCACGGGTACTGACGCCGAACGAGGTCAAGCAGGTGCTGATCAACACGTCCAGCGAGATCCTGCCGCAACGTGATCATCCGGATGTCCTGAACCAGTGGCCCGGAAACCCCGGATCGAAGACGGACGCCACCCACACCGCCTGGTCCACCCAATACGGTTACGGCCGCTTGAACATCGGCAAGGCGACCAAGCTGATCATGGACGGCAGGGTCCCGCCGACCGCCGACATCGATTCGCCTGACTGGTACAAGTACGTCGATCCGACCCGCCAGAAGCAGCTCCAGATCAAGGGCAAGGTCGCGCCGTCAGCCTGGGGCTCCGAAGGCCTCGAATGGACCCTCGAGTGGGCGCAGGGGGCAGACCCTGCCGACGAGGACTTCAAAACGATCTCGACCGGCAAGGCAGCCAAGTCAGGTGTGCTCGGCACACTCGACCTGAAGAAGCTCTCCGCGGCCGCGGCCAAGGCCGCACCGACTGAAGTGCTGCCACCGACCGGACCCGAGCAGTACACGGTGACCATTCGGCTCCGGGCCCGGGATGGCAACGGCCTCAAGGGCGAGGACCGGCGTTCGATTGGTTCCCGTGCCGACAAGGACATGGTCCAGGGCTATCCGAAGTCGATCGGCACCGAGATGAGCGCCGCCCCGACCTTCGTCGACCTCAGCGGCAAGAGGCAGCTAGACCTGGTCTTCGGCACGATGGACGGACAGATCAGCGCCCTCCAGCCGGACGGTTCCCAGGCCCCTGGGTTCCCCGTCTACACCTGGAAGCTGCGGGATGTTGATCCGCGCAACCCGCAGAATTTCGACAGCGCCGCCTACGACGCCGTCCAGGCCCTGCGCGATGCCCGGGATCCGATCAGCGGTATCGCGATCGGGGACCTCGATGGCAATGGTGCTCAGTCGATCATCGCCACCACGACCAGCGGCTGGGTCTACGCCTGGAGTTCTGCTGGAAAACTGCGTAACGGCTTCCCCGTCCGCGGCGACGACCAGTACAACACCTTGCCGGTTCCGACCCCGGATTCGGGTTGTCGGCGCTGCCGCCTGCCGATCCGCGGCAACTGGTCTGCCCCGGTTCTGGGCAACCTCCAGGGCAACGGCAAGCTGAACATCCTCATGTCCAGTTACGACGGTCACGTCTACGCCTTCCAGTCGAACGGCGAGCCGGTCCCGGGCTGGCCGGTCGAGGTGAAGCTGCCCCAGGCGATCAGGGACACGATTCCACCGGGTGGCTACATCCACGATCCGAAGTTGATGATGAGCCCGGCAGTCGGTGACGTGCTCGGTACCGGAACCGACCAGGTCTTCCTGCCAAGTTTCGAATGCGACGATGCCGGCAGCCGGACCTTTGCCTACGGGCTCCAGTCCGACGGCAACTCCAACCCCGGCGGGGCCTACCTGCCGGGCTGGCCGATAAGCATGAGCTCGATCGGTGGCTGTTACTCGCAGTCGATCGACTTCGTCCAGGAAGGTGGCAATGCCGCCTCGATCGGTGATTTCGATGGCTCTGGAGAACTCCGGGTCGCGATGACCCCGGTCGCTGGTGCCCCGCTGATCGCCAATGGAGACGGCAGCACCTACCGGAACATGTCACCGCTCTGCGGGTCCGCGGCCTGTGCCGGTTACCCGCCCTACTACGGCGCCGACGCCCTGACTGTGGGTGTCACCAGCCAGTCGGCGGTCGGCGACCTGAACGGTGACGGCAAGCCTGAATTCATGCAGCCGGTTGCCGGTGCGATCACCCTCCAGACTGCGCTGGGAGACGAGGGACAGGCCGCTCTGCCCCATGTCTTTGACCAGGCTTGGGATCCGACCACCGGTCTCCCCCTGGAGAACTTCCCCACTGATCAGGACGGCTTCCCCTTCTACACCTCTCCGGTGATCGCCAACCTGACCGACGACGGAAATCGCTCGATGATCTCTTCGAACGATTCCTACTGGATCCACGCCCGTGGTCCCGACGGTGAGGAAGCCCCGGGCTTCCCCAAGTGGACCGGCCAGTGGACTTCTTTCGGTGGCGCTGTCGGCGATCCGAAGTTCGATGGCCAGCAGCACATGGCTTACGGCACCCGCGAGGGCCAGCTCTTCCTCTGGAAGGTCGGCGGCAAGCCGTCGATGAACGACCAGTGGTGGCACTTCCGTCACGACGAGCACAACTCGGGTCGCTACGGCAACGACACCCGGCCCCCGGCCGGTGTCAAGTTCGTGGTCAACCGGTCAAAGAAATCCGCTCAGATCACCTGGCGTGCCTCCGGTGACGACGGGATCTATGGCAGCAAGGTGGCGAAGGTCCAGATCTACCGTTCGAACCGGAAGATCAGCCTGTCGCAGCTCGGTAGCCGGATCAAGTCGCCGAAGATCGCCAAGCCGAACGGTCAGCAGAAGGTCCGCGTGAACCTGGCTCCGAAGAAGAGCCTTTACATCGCGATCCGCCAGCAGGACGCCGACGGCAACTGGTCCTCGCTCAGCCGTTTCAAAATCAAGCCCTTCAAGAGCTACAACCTGAAGAAGCAGAAGCGCATCTGCCGCAACAAGTTCCGCGGCAAGCCGGCCAAGCGGAACAAGTGCATCCGCAAGGCCGAAAAGAAGTCAAAGCAGATCAGGAAGCAGAACACCCAGCGCTCCTAGCCCCAGCGCTCAAATCGCGAGAATCGATTTTTAGCCGGTATACGGCGAAAAATCGATTCTCGTTGAGTTGATAGGTCAGATTCGGCCGGCGGCGAGGAGGCGGCGGAGGAATCTCCGGGTTTCGGGCCTCTCGGGTTCGGCGAGAATCCGTTCCGGGCTGCCCTGCTCGATGATCCGGCCCTCGTGAAGGAAAGCGACCTCGTCGGCGACTTCTCGGGCGAAGCTCATTTCGTGGGTGGCGATGAGCATCGTCATCCCCTCCTGCTTGAGATCGCGGACCGCGTCGAGAACGTCACCGACCAGCTCCGGGTCGAGGGCGCTGGTTACCTCGTCCAGCAGCAGGGCACGAGGCCTTCCCGCCAATGCTCTGGTCAACGCCACTCGTTGCTGCTGGCCCCCCGAAAGCTGATCCGGCTTGTCGTTCTCACGACCGCCTAGACCGAAACGTTCAAGCAGTTGCCTTGCCCGCTCGTTGGCTTCCTTGCGACTCTCGCCATGGGCCCGCACCGCACCGAGAGTGACGTTGTCGATCACGCTCATATGCGGGAAAAGGTTGAAAGCCTGAAAGACGAACCCGAGCCGGCGACGGACCGCGACCGGATCAACCGAAGGATCGGTGATCACCTCGCCGTCGAGCAGGATGTCACCGTCGTCGATCTCGACCAGCAGGTCGATGCAGCGCAGCAGGGTTGATTTACCGGAGCCGGAGGCGCCGATCAGGGCGATCGCCTCATGCTCACGCAGGGTCAGGTCGATGCCGCCGAGCACCTGGCGGTCGCCAAAAGCCTTGGTCACGCCCTGGATCTCGATCACCGCGTCGCTGATGCTGGGACCGGTCATGCGTTGATCTGCTCTCTCGCGGTGATGTGGTCGAGGATGCGGGCCATCGGGATCGTTACCGCCAGGTAGAGCAGAGCGGCGGCCAGCAACGGGGTGTAGTTGAAGGTCGAAAGGGTCTCGATCTGGGCAATCCGGAAGGCCTCGGCAATACCAAGCACGGAAACCAGCGCAACATCCTTCTGAAGTGAAATGAAGTCATTCAGCAAAGGCGGGCGGACCCGGCGGATTGCCTGCGGGATCACCACGAACCGGAGCGTCTGGATCCGGGTCAGTCCGGTGGCAAGGCCGGCGTCTGACTGGCTCGGGTGGATCGAGGCGATCCCGGCCCGGTAGACCTCGGCCACATACGAGCTGTAAGCCAGCGAAAGGGCGATGGCGGCGAGGATGACCGGATCATCCGGCATGCCGGAAAGCTCGAGGGCAGGAATTCCGAAACCGATCAGGTAGACCAGCAGAATCACCGGGACGCCACGAAAGAAGTCACAGTAGATCGCCGCCAGCACCCGGATCGGGAAAAGAGCTGGCACCTTGCTGGTACGGATCACCGCGATCAGGAGACCGAGAATCAGGACGACGATCTCGACTCCGACAAAGAGCTTTACGTCAAGCCAGAAACCCTTGAGGATCTCCGGGAACGAGGTCTTGAACGCATCCGCCGAGAAGAAGGTCTCCTGGACGTCGGGCCAGCCCTCGCTGGTCAGCACCATGGCGGCCAGACCGCCAAGGACGATTACCGAAGAAACAACGGCGATCGCCTGGCCGCGCCGCGCCTTGGCCTTTCGGGCCTTGGCGCGGGCAGCCTGGCGATCGCCGGTACCGCTTTCAGATTGCGTGTTCAGTTCCCGCTCAGTCGAGCAGCGGGGCCTTGGCCGAATCAGCCATCCACTGGTTGGTGATTTCCTCGAGGGTGCCGTCGTCCTTCAGCGTGGTGATCGCCTTGTCGAGACAGCCCTTGAGCTCGGAGTCCTTGGCCATCAGGGCGCCCCATTCGTCGCCACCTTCCTGCTCGAACTGACCGGCCACGACTGTGCCCGAGAGTTCGGCGTCGCGCAGGTAGATGGCGGTCGGCAGATCGACCACGATCGCATCGACCTGGCCCTGCTTGAAGGCAGTGACCACATCGTTCGAGTTGTCGAAGGTCCGGGGAGTTTCGTCCGGCTGGATCAACTCTTCGACGGCCTCATAGCTGGTCGTGCCCACCTGGACACCGATCGACGCATCCTTCAGTTCGTCGAGGCTGGTGATCCCGTCGAGATCGCCGCCCTTCTCCACGAGGATCGCCTGGTTGGCTGTGTAGTACGGAACCGAGAAGGTCACAGCCTTCTCGCGGGCCGGAGTGATCGAGATCTGGTTCAGATCGAAATCAAAGTTCTTCGGCCCGGGAGCGTAGGAAGCGTTGAAGGGAACTGTGGCCCATTCGACCTGGGAATCGTTAAATCCGAGCTGAGCCGCGATTGCGTAACCAAGCGCACTTTCGAATCCCTTGCCGTTCGTCGGGTCGTCATCCTCGAAGTACGGCGGATAAGCCGGCGAATCGGTGCCGATGGTGAGGATGCCGTCCTTGAAGGTGCTGAGGTCTTCCGGCGTGCAACTCGACGCGGTGGTCGTGCTGTCACCGGACGACGATTCATCGCTGGACGAGTCATCACTGGAACCACAGCCCACGAGCAGGGCCAGGGCGAATACGGCAATCAGAAACAGGACAAGACGGTTACGGCTCACGTGCATTCCTCCGCGGTTGGGCAACTGACGGCCAGAGCCTATGCCAATCCGCGGAACCCATGTCCCTTGACGGGGATAGAATCGATCCCGGTTTGAGCATTGAATCCAACACCGGCCAGACCGAAAGCAACCCTTGCGTTGAAATGAGCGAGGGCGTGGCGAGGTACCTGATGGCACTGTTCGACCTCGGACAGAAGGACGAGCCACTGACCCAGGCCCGCCTGGCCCGCGAACTCGAGGTGTCCCAGCCTTCCGCCCTGCAGATGGTCCGCCGGATCCGGGAGATGGGCCTGATCAACGATGAAGACCTCGGCCTCACCCCCGCCGGGATGAGCGCCGCGCTCGTACTCACTTCCCGAAGGACGGCCGCAACCGACCTGACAGCCGAGGTCCTCGGTCTGGACCCGGTCGAGGCGCGGGCCGAAGCGGAGCACCTCGCTTCCAGTGCCACACCTGCTTTCGGCCGCAAACTGGTTGCCTGGCGCAAGTCCCGGAACTAAAGTCGCGGGCGTGAGAATCAGCGACCTCGTCGAGTTGTCGCTCCTGGCGGGCGTTGTCGTTCTGGTCCTGATGATGCTGGCTGGGGCCGTCCGGTACCGGCCCGCAAAGCTAAGGGGAACCCCCTGGAAGAAGCGATTGAGATTGCTGGGCAGGTACGCGGCGTTAAGACTGCCGATCGCGATCGGCTTCGCGGTGGCCGTTTTCGTCCTCGGCGCCGCAGCCCTCACCCTCAACAGCCACCGGCCACCTGCCGACAACGACCCGGTGATCCTTGTTCCCCCGGGCACGAATGCGGCCACGGTGACGCTTGACCTCGCCGATTGTGGCGGAGCGGTAGTAGGCAGCGTGCGGACCACAGATATCCGGGGGCTGGCCAAGAGGCCGATCAGGTTCTATTCAGATGCCAGCGGCTGGCAGCGTCTCTCGGCGAGAAAAAACGGATGAACCGCTCGAGCCGCCTTTGGCGAAGAAGACCCGACTACCAAGCGCAGCCTGCTCTCCTGCTACCTGCAGCTTCCGGTGGTGAAGGGTGCCTCAGACGATTACGAAGTGAAACTGGTCCTCCCGGACCAGATGGAAGTCGATCGCGACGCCTCTGTCCCGGCACCTGGCGGTTACTCCGGAGGCCGCTGGATCTGGAACTGCCCCGAAGGTCGCTGCCCCGCGTTCGCTGCGATCAACTATTCGTTCGAGGATGGAGCCAAGCAGGTGATCGTGCTCGTACTGGCATCTGTTTTTGGCGCGCTCATCGCCCTGCTGGTCGGCGAGGTTCTGATCGAGTGGGCCCGCCGGAGGTTCAGAGACCCCGACCGGACTTGAGTAATGGCCCAAGGTCGGGAATAGATCTGAAGTCGACCTCTGCGATCGGTTTCGGAACTTCCAGAAGGAATCCCTGGGCATAGTCGACTCCGTAGTCGAAGAGCAGGTTGAGGGCCTGCTGGTCCTCCACCTGTTCAGCAACAGTGAGCTTGCCCATTCCCTTGGCGATCTGGACCAGAGCCCTGACCAGAAGCTGATTGACCGGATCAGTCGAAAGGTGACGGATGAATTCCCCGTCGATCTTCACGTAGTCGGAGCCGATGTGTTTGAGGTAGTAGAAGGAGGCGAACCCGGTTCCGAAGTCGTCCAGAGCGAAACCGCAACCGAATTCGGAAAGCCTCGCAGCGAACTCCTGGGCCCTGGTGATGTTGCCGATCGCACTCGTCTCGGTGACTTCGAAGATCAGCGACGAGGGATTGACCCCGGTCGCCTCCAGTTGCTCCTGCAGGAATGAGGACAGCTGGGGGTCCCCGACGGTTCTTCCTGAAAGATTGACTGCGAGCTTCAGCTCAAGGCCATCAGCCTGGAGTTCAGCCAGAGTCCTCGTGGCCTTGCGGATCACCCACCGGTCGATCTCCTGGACCAGGTCATAGCGCTCGGCCACCGGCAGAAACGCCCCCGGAGCGACGATCTTGCCATCGGCATCTCGAAGGCGGATGAAGAGCTCGAAGTGGGGGACCCCGGCCCCCGAGAGATCTACGATCGGCTGGGCGTAGAGCTCGATCGCGTCTTTGTCAAGGGCCTCCTGTATCCGTCCGGCCCAGTCGACCCCCCGGGACACGTGAGTTTCTTCCTCGGGGCTGAACAGGCGCGCCCGGTTGCGGCCGGCATCCTTGGCTTCATACATTGCGATGTCAGCCTGCATGGTCAGATTGGCCCTGTCGGAGCCCGCCCCGTCACCGATCGCGACGCCGATGCTGGCCGTTACCCGTGCCGAGAAATCCGGTCCGACCACCCGGACCTGATCGGCGATCGCGCCGGCCAGTTCCTCTGCCTTTGCCATTGCGTCATCGGTGCCGATGTCATTGAGGATCACCATGAACTCGTCGCCGCCATGACGGGCGAGTACATCCTGGGAACGAAGCCGCGAGCGGAGCATTTCGGCGACCCGGACGATCATCTCGTCGCCGACCGCGTGGCCGTAGCTGTCGTTGATGAACTTGAAGTTGTCAAGATCGATCGCGAGGATTGCCGTCGTATGGTCCGCGGCAAGAGCGTCGATCCGCTCGAGTTCCTCCTCGAAGCGGCGTCGGTTGAAAAGTCCGGTAAGCGGGTCGTGATCGGCCATATAACGCAGCTGCAGACCCATCTCCCGCCGCTCGGTCACGTCCTCGATCATCGAAAGAGCCTGGTCGGGACCGCCGTCCTTGCCCTTCATCATCACCACCGTCAGGTGAATCCAGACGACCTGACCGTCCTTGCGGATATACCGCTTTTCCATCGTGAAGCCATCTGTCTTGCCGGCAAACATGGCTTCGGTTAGCTGGAGATCCTTCTCCAGATCATCCGGATGGGTGATCTGGGCAAAGGTGATTCGGGACAGCTCGGCCCCGCTGTACCCGGAGATCTTTTCGAAGCTGCGGTTCACCTTCTCGAAGGAACCGTCTGGCCGGACGAGGCAGAGGCCGATCGGGCTCTGTTCGAATACCTGCTGGAATTTGAGCTCGGCCCGGCGGCTCTGTTCCCGGGCATGACGCTCGCTGGTGATGTCGTTCTTGACCAGAATCATGACCGGGCCATGGCTAGGGTTGTGGCTGACGATCGCGTTGGCCCGGCACCAGATCGAACTGCCGTCCTTACGGACCGAACGGTTCTCATAAGTCGAAGATCCCCGCGAGGCTAGCTCGGCGCCGACCCCGGAGCGCTGCTCGAGCTCGTCCGCGGAAAGATCCGGGGGAGCGAGCACGTCAAGTCTTTGCCCGACCAGTTTCCCCCGTCCCCACCCATGCATCAGGTCGAACTGGGGGTTGGTCAGGACGATCTTCATTTCCTTCAAACTCGCCACGCAGACGCCTTCCGACATCCCGGCCAGAACGCTCGCCTGCGAGTAGAGCTCGGCGCTGGCCTCGATCCAGCTTTCGTAGTAACGCTGCAGGCGACGGGACGCGTAAATGATCACCCCGATCACAACGACCACGACGATGAGACCGTCGATGCCCCGCAGGTCCTCGGGGCTCCAGCCAAAATTGCGCGCCAGGATTCCCATTGCGGCGAGGAAAATGGGGATAGATATGCCGACCGGCACGAGCAGCCGGGCCAGCGAAGGGCCCGGACCCGAAGCCACCAGGAAAGCCGGGATCTCCCGTTCCGGTCGCACGCAGACATAACCGATGTAGAGAAACACCGCGGCCAGGGCCCCGGAGTAGCTGAAGGCCGGTTCGATTCCGCTGATCAGGGTGGTGCCCTGAAAACCTCGGGTGAAGATTGCCAGCAGGAGAAGTGCGCCGATCGCCCGGATGAAGCGGTCCTGCCAGCGGAAGCGGCCCGGGTCGAAGTCAACCAGGAACATGGCCAGTGAGATCGTGCCCAAAACGAACATCGCCGAAAAGTCCGGACTCTCCCAGGCCCCCGTGCCCCACCCGATCAACGAGTCGGTGAGCTTCATCAGGAGAACCGCGAGACAGACCACGAACCCGGTCAGGGCCAGGTACTTTCCAGCCGTCTGCATTCGGGGTCTGTCCGGGCTCGACGACAGGAGCAGCATCGCAGTCGAAATCAGGCCGAGGATCGCCGCTCCGGCGATCGTTATCGACGGTGCGCCCAGGTAGGAACCGGCAAGGAAGCCGGAGTTTAAGACCCAGCCGAACGGGGTCGCAAAGGCAACCACCAGACCAAAGATTCCTGCAACTTTCGGAGCAAATCTGACCGCTCTGCCCCAGTACCGGCGAAGGCTTCCCGGCCCGTGACTCTCGACCCAGATCAGATCGTCACGGGAGCTACGTTGATCAGCAACCTCCTCGGCGATCGATACAGCTGCATGTCTTATTTTCTCCTGCTCGACCGGATCCGGAATGTTCCGATCGGGCCTGATGTCTTGGCCCTCCACCTGAATCTCCTGAGCGCTGTGCCTGAACCTCTTGGGTAAATCGGTCGGCTTTGAGTCCGAACCTAACATCTTCACTACCCGGAAATCCTGTCTGTTGAACCCCGGATCGAGAAGTTCAGGCCGATGCGGCCTCGGTGACCACCTGTGCCTGCTGCTCCGCGTCATCCCATTCCGCGTAAAGCGCGGCGACCTTCTCTTTGGCACGGTCGTGGCGCCGGGTCGCCTCCCTGGTCTTCTCCGGCGAAGACCAGGCCGCCGGATCAGCCAGTTCATCTTCGAGCTTTGCCAGGTCTGACTCGGCCCTTTCGATCTTCTTTTCGAGGTTCTCGACCCGTCGCTTTGCCCGGGCCACTTCCTTACCCGGAGATCCCCGTCGCCGTGAGTTGTCGGATCCTCCGCTCTGGCGAGCCGCGGCGGAGGTCTCTTCCTGAACCGATTCCTCTTCCTCGTCCCTACGCTTCTGGTACTCCGCCCATCCGGTCATGTGGCTGGCCAGCTCGCCGTTCTCGCAGACCAGGGTGCGACTGCCGACCGCCTCAAGCAGGGCCCGGTCATGCGAGATCAGGATCAACGCTCCCGGGAAGCCGAGCAATGCGTCCTCGAGTGCCTCCCGGCTTTCGATGTCCAGATGGTTGGTCGGCTCGTCGAGAAGCAGCAGGTTTGCTCCGGAAGCGACGAGGATCGCCAGCGAGAGGCGTCTTTGCTCGCCGCCGGAGATGTCGCTGAGCTGCTTGCCGGCGTCTTCGCCG
>JAUPTY010000102.1 GCA_030917845.1 Actinomycetota bacterium
CGCGGGCAGCGGCGACCCCGCCGTCCTCGGTCTCTTCCTCCTCGGGGTGGCGCTTGCCTCCCTGGTTTCCTGGTCCCTGACCGACCAGACCCGCCATCTGGCTGCCGCCGGCCTGGCCGTGGGCCTGGGTGTGATGGTCGACTACGGCTTCATCCTGGTCGGCATCGGCTTTGCGATCGCTTTCATGATCGTCAGTGCCAGCAAGAAGGACGACGGTCTGAAGATCCGCTCGACCCTGCTGCTCTTCCTTACCCCGATGGCCTACGCGCTGCTGTTCTGGTGCCTGATGAACTGGGTTCTGCTCGGAGATCCTTTCCAGTGGGTCACCGCCCAGAACGGAGTCATCGAGGTCAATACCGACGGCGCCCTGCAGGCGATCGGTGCTGATTTCTGGGGCAGCATGGGGGACCTTTTCGAGGTCACACTTGGCATCGCGCCGCTTGCCCTGGCCGCCGGAATCCTCTTGGTCGTGGTCGGGATCATTCGTGGCGACGCGACCTCATGGGGCCTGCTCGTGGTCGGTCTCATGCTTGCCGCAGCTCCGGTCCTTCGTGCGGTCGGTGCCGATCAGGCGAATCTGCTCGACCTCGCATACGGCTTGCCTCTGGCGGTATTCGGTTTCGTCGCCGTGGCATCAGTCGGCCGCGCCAACGAGGGTTGGGGCACGGGTGCCGCGGTGCTCATGGCAATCGGGCTGATTGCCGCATTGCCACTGGCCTGGAACGCGATGCAGGACTACCGCTTCCAGAACCAGGCCGAGGCGTTCACCCGCTGGGTTGACGGCTGGGAGACCCAGGAGGGGACCAGATCGGTCGGTGGCTACGAGGTCGGAATCGACCCGGAACTGGCGATGGCGAACTACATCAACAACGAGATTCCGCAGGAGAAGCGCTCGATTCTCGTTGACCAGAACTTCAGCTACGGAGTGATGATCACTTCAGGCCGTCCCCAGAACTTCTACGACCGGGTTGATTCCGGCGAGGAGGATTGGCAGGCCGCGATTGACAACCCATTCGGCGAAGTCGCCTACATGCTGATCACCACCAGCCGTTCCGGCGACCAGATTGCGAAGAAATGGCCGACGGCGGTTGAGGGTGGCGAGGCCGGCCTGACCCCGATCTTCCGCACCGACCGCTACGTGCTCGTACAGGTTTCAGAGACCGCTCCTCCGCAGCGTGACACGCGCGACGACTCGGGCTCGACTCCCCAGATCACCCCGAATCCCGTGACCCCGACGGCGCCGGTGAACCCGAACGGCCCGAGCCTGACCACTCCGTCAGAGGGTGTGGATACGACCCCGACTTCGCCGGTATCTCCTTCGGCCCCGAGCACGGTCGAACCGAACAACGGCTCCTCTTCGGCCCCCGCCCTGGAGGGTGAATAGTGAAGCGCCGGGGAGTCTCTCGCTGGATCCTGGTGATCGCCTTCACGGCCCTGCTCGGCCTGCTGGTCGCCGCCTGCGGATCCAACGATGACAGCGGTGATTCCGGAAACCAGTCTTCGCAGACGACCGGCCAGACCGGCGCGACCGGAGCGACCGGAGACGCCGCTGACACAGCCAACCCGACCACCGGGGCAACCGCACCCGGCACGGGAGTAGCGGTCACCGCCGGGACGGACCCGGTTGACGGAGGCCGGCTGTTTTCGGCTGACAGTCCCTGGAACACGACCGCCGAGGGCCTGCCGGTCGCCGACAATTCGGACCGCATGCTTGAGCTGGCGACCCAGCGTCGTGCGGTCAAGGAAGTACCCGGCCAGGAAGGCCTTCAGACTTTCGTCAGAACCGTCGACGAGGGGCTTTTCGTCAATACCGAAGCCTGGGCACCCCTGATCGTCGCCGCGAACACCCAGGGATCGCAGGTAACCAAGTTCGTCTGCCGCCAGTCCAAATGCGGCTCGGCTGACCCGAAGGTGCCCTCGAGCCTGGCGATCCCGGCCAACACCACGCCTGATCCACGCTATGACGGCTGGCTCAGCGTCATTGACCGCGAGAACGGCATGGGTTACGACTTCTGGCGGGCCCGCCGCGAAGGTGACGGAACCATTTCCTACCAGTTCGGCAAGGCCTGGACCCTCGATGGCCCGGGCTTCAGTAAGCCGATCGGCATCGATCCTGAGCGGGCCGTCGGCGCCAGAGGTTCGGGACTCCCGCTCTTCGCCGGAGTAATCGGACCGGTCGAGGTCGAACAGGGCCAGATCAACCACGCACTTGCGATCTCGGTGCCCGGCCTGGCCCGGCGCAACTTCGTTCAGCCTGCCTCGGTGACTGACGGCAACGGCAGCCGCAAGTCGCTCCCCGCCGGTGCCCGGATCAGGCTGCGGGCCGATGTGGAAGTGGACGAGAAGCAGCTGAGGCGGCTCAAGGGCAATCGCCGCCGCTCTGCCGACGCGATCCTGACCGCACTCCGGACCTACGGAGCGATCGTTGTCGACCGGGCCGCCGTGCCCACCCTTTACGCGCCTCTCGGCACTTCTCCCCGGCTGATCCGGGGCAGCGAGCTTTCCTGGCTCCGGCTCGACGATTTTGAAGTGGTAGCGCTGCCACAGATCTACAAGGATCCGCCGCTAAGCCAGGTGAACCTCGAAGGCCCCGAGACCGGTGCCGACAACGAACAGGTCCAGTCGGGCAGCGCGGCCGGCGATACCGTGGGAGGAGGCCTGTAATGAGTCTGAACGGAAAGCGCAAGGGATTCGGGCTTGCCGGTGCCTCGGTGCTGCTCCTCCTGCTCGTCGCCGGATGTGGCGTCAACCCGGATGAGGCACCGGAGTCAGCCGGAGCTTCGGGCACGAACGCTGCCTACATCCCGCCGGAACCCGACGGAACTCCAGTCCAGCGGGCAAAGCCGACTCCGCGTCAGGCCGGCACCATTCGCATTGCCGGCAAGGCCCAGGGTTCGCTGACCGAAGATCTGGTCAACGCGTACAACAACGGGGGCGGCACGACCAGCGTCCAGGTCGCGCCGACCGGGGAAAATCAGGCTTTCGAAGCCTTCTGTGCCGGTCGGGCAGACATCGTCGATTCGGCCCGGCCGATCTCCGAAGCCGAGTACCGCCAGTGCATCGCGAACGGCATCCAGCCGGTCCAGTTCCAGGTTGCTTCCGATGCCGCCGTGCTGGCGATCAAGAACGAGACCGACGTCGGCACCGACTGCCTGAGCTTTGATGAGGTCCGCAATATCTTCAGGGCCGGTTCGACGATCAACAGCTGGAGCCAGGTCGGCTACGGCCACGAGCTGGGCGGCGACGGCAACGAACCTCGCCTGAAGGTGGCTGGGCCCGACGAGGAATCGAATGTGTTCGGATTCTTCGGCCAGTACGTGCTCGGTGACCAGGAGCCGACCATGCTCAGCGTGCGCAGCGATTACCAGGCTTACCCGACCGACGCCGGTGTTCGCCGGGCCGTTGTCGGCAGCAACCGCGACTTCCGCGCCGCAGCCCTCTACGAGCGTTCGCGGCAGGTCTACCAGGACATTCTCGACTCCCTGGCCGAGAACCGCCGGGCAGTGCGCGACGCCAAGGCCGAGGTAGCAAAGGGAATTGCCGACGAGCGTCCGCCCGCCGACCAGGCCCGGGACCGGGCCAAGCTGGCCAAGGCCGAGCAGAACCTCGAGAACCTTCAGAAGTCGCTCCCCGCCGCCCGCCGCTACGTCGCTCAGAACCGCGCCGCGGTTCGTCGCCTGGCGGAAGTGCGGGGCACTCTCGGTCTCTTCCGCTTCTCCTACTACGAGGCATTCGAAGAGCAGTTGCGACCGATGGAAATCAGCGCCTCGAACGACTTCGCCAAGCCGGAATGCATTTTCCCGTCCCAGGCGACCGTGACCAACGCGACCTACCCGCTGGCCCGTCAGCTCCTGCTAACGGTCAATTACCGCAACATGCGTGACGCGGACATCAACGAGTTCCTGGTCCAGAGCCTGACCCGTTCGCAGCAGATCGCAGAGAACGCTTCACTGGTCCCGCTGCCCGACGAGACTCGTGACACCGAGCTCGCCTGGCTGAACGGAAGTTCCGAGCCGGACATCATCTTTTACGAGTCCGGTACTGCTCCCGAACTGAGCACATCGCAGCAGGTCGACGCAAACGCCGGCCAGTAAAAGCAGCTTCCGCCGCTACTTGGCCTTGAACAGGGGTTTAAGGCGGAGTGAGATCATGATTACAGTGTTTCGGCGTATAGCCACATCCCTCGTACTTGCCGGTCTGGGTCTTACCCTGGCCGCCATGCCGGCTGTCTCGACGGCTGCCCAGCCGAAAAAGACCGGTCGCTGCGCCTCGTTGCCGATCAACACCAAGATGAGCACCCACGATCCGACGGCGCTGCTGGAAGACGGCTACGCCTGGATCTACGTGAACCCGAGGGCCTCGAATATCCGCTCGGCCCAGGTCAAGGTCAAGCACGGCAACCGCCTCTACGCCAAAGGCCGGATCGTCGGAATGATGGCAAAGGGCCGGACCACCCTGGTCAAGATGAAGGTTGTAAACCGCATGCAGGCGGGCCGCTACCGCGTCGTGGTCATTGCCGGCAAGGCCGGTTGCCGCAAGGCAGTAAGGAAATCACGCTTCTGGCGCTTTTCTTCCCCCAGCCTCGGGCTGAAGGCGATTCCGGTCAGCACCAGGGTCGGTGACAACGTCGGTGTCGTTCGTTTCGCCCTGCGCCCCGTCCGTCGCAGCCAGGTAGGCCGGACACGCGTTTCGCTGATCGGACCCGGTGGCGGTGTGGTCAGCCAGCAGGTGATCTCTTCGATCGGAACCAAGCAGGTTCTTGCCGAACTGCCGATCAAGGGCAAGCTCAAGCCCGGCAAGTACAGGGTTCGCCTCAACGGTGAAGATCTTTCCAACGGCCAGTACCGAAGCTCCGTGCAGGCCTGGCGCTTTGCCCGGGGCGGCGGCAACGCCAAGCCGGTTGAAACCACCGGACAGCTCACCCAGAAGATTTCGGTCGACTGGTACAACGGACAGTGGGAAGACCGCCAGGTCGGTGGCTTCATCGCTCCCGGCATCGGATACGGCGAAGTGGTCTGCAGCCCCTACCAGCAGTGGGTCCGCTTCTACCCGTCAAATCCCGGCCGTGAGTCAGCGATGATGACCTGGACTTACAAGAACTGGGGTACCTGGAGCGAAAAGGCCGTTCGCGAGGCCAAGTATTCGGCTGGCACGGGACCCGACTTCCGGGAAGGCATGAACAAGTTCACCCCGGCCGAGAAGAATTCAACCGGCACTTTCCAGGGAATCATTTCCGACCGAGGACCGATTGACGGGCCCGGTGGAGTGGCACTCGCGCCGCCGACGACCTTCGACCTCAACTGGGTCTGGGATTTCACCAACCCGAAGAATTCGAAATGCCACGTCGAGGCGATTTTCCGCACCCAGACCGACCAGATCACTGATCCGCTGGCCCGTTCAGTCCAGATCGTCTGGCGCGGCGAAGCCAACGCGACCGACAAGAACTCGGTCTCGACCATCGATTTCCCCGGGCTCGGTGAAGTGCAGGCGATCTGTAAGGCCGGTCCCAACGGGATTCGCCGTCTGATCATCGACTCACCGCTCGGTGGCCGCGTCTACACCCGCGAGGGCTCGGAGGACAATGCGGTCAGCCAGGGCACCGGTCCTCTGGTCATGCGTCTTCCGAACAACGTAATGCTCTTCGTCCAGATGGACAACGGCGACCGCGTTCTGGTCTCATCGCGCTGGAAGATCAACGACCCGGTTGCTTCCAACAACTGGTGCGTGGTCTCGGCCCAGGTCTACAGCCCTTCCTAGGGGCATGCGAGCTCGGTCCGGTCTGGTCGTCGCCGGGCTGCTTGCAGTTGGTTGTCGCGCGGTTAGAATGACCGGGTGGATTCAGATCCCGAGCAGAAGGATGCCCTGGCTATCGATGACCTCCGTGCTTCGGTTGGCCGGGTAAGTCTCGAAGTACAGGCTTTGGCCGACCGGGTCCAGGATCTGGTCACGGCCATTGAGGCGATGGCTCCTCGCTCGGCGCAGGCTGCGCCGACGCCGCTTCCCGGGCCGGCAAAGGGCGAAATGATGGTGAGCGTCTCACCGCTTCCGGAACTGGCGATGGCCGCCGTGGCGGAAACAACGCTCCGCGGCCTTGCTTCGGTGCGCAAGGTGGTTTCGGTCGAGCGATCGAACGATCAAGCCACTTTCGTCCTCGAAATCGGGGATGGCGGAGATCTGATCAGCGAAATGCGGAAGGCGATGCCGGTCCCGATCACGGTCGACACGGCGCCTGACGGTTCGCTGAAGGTAGTGCTGGAGTGGGCCTGGGGAAGGTCCGCCACCAGCGCAGGCTGAGCTGATGCGAGTTGGCTGAAAGAATTCCGCGTGACCAGAGCCTGAGCCGGAT
>JAUPTY010000103.1 GCA_030917845.1 Actinomycetota bacterium
ATGGCCTCGAGGCCGACGCGATCCATTCCGATGACGGCATCGCCGTCCACCTCCCGGATGCCGACGAACCACCATCCTCCGACCTGGTCCTGATCGAGCCGGATGAGCTCGAAGACCTGGTCGTCCGTGAACTCGGCACCTCGGCCCTGTTCGGGGCGCGCTTCCGTGAAAACGCCGCCCGCTCGCTGCTGATTCCCCGTGCCTACCCGGGCAAGCGCACTCCGCTCTGGCAACAGCGCCTCAAGTCCCAGAGTCTGCTTGAGGTGGCGCAGGACTTCCCGCGATTCCCGGTCATTCTCGAGACCTACCGCGAATGCCTCCAGGACGTGTTTGACCTGCCCGCCCTTGATCGTCTGCTTCGCGGCATCCATTCCCGGGAGATCTCACTGGTCGAGGTCGAAACCCAGACCGCCTCGCCCTTTGCCTCATCGCTGCTTTTCGACTATGTGGCGACCTACATGTACGAGGGCGACACCCCCAACGCCGAGCGTCGGGCAACTGCTCTATCCCTCGACCGGGAACTGCTGCGGGAACTGCTCGGCCAGGACGAACTGCGCGAGCTGATTGATCCCGATGCGCTGGCCGAGGTCGAGGCTTCGCTGCTGCATCTGACCGAGCAGGGCCGGGCAAGTGAACGCGACGGACTCCAGCAGGTGCTCCGCCGGCTGGGGGACCTGACTGCCACCGAGGCGGAGGAAAGAGTGGCTGAGGGCTACTCGGCCGCTTCGATGCTGGAGAACCTTCTCGCCGAACGCCGGGCGGCGAAGGTCCGGATAAATGGCGAGGAGCGTTATATCGCCGCCGAAGACGCGGGGCTCTACCGGGATGCCCTGGGTGTCTCGCCCCCAGGCGGTCTGCCGGCGGACTTCCTCGAGGAGAGAGAGGACCCGATGGTTGCCCTGCTGGCCAGGTATGCCCGTACCCACGGACCTTTTCCGACCGCCTGGCCGCGAGAGCGTTACGGGGTCGATCCGACCCCCGCCCTGAAGGAACTCGAAGCTGGCGGCACTCTGGTGCGGGGAGAGATTCGTCCCGGTGGCACCGAGCGGGAATGGTGCGATGCCGAGGTCATGCGGCGGATCCGGCGGGCCAGCCTGGCCCATCTGAGGCAGGAGGTGGAACCGGCCGACGGCGCTGCCTACGCGCGGTTCCTCGCTTCCTGGCAGGGCATCGACCGGCACCGGCCGCTGCGCAAGGACGCCCGTCCCGGGGCGGGAGCGGACCGTCTACGCGAGATCCTCGTTCCGCTCCAGGGGGTCGCCCTGACCCAATCGGTGTGGGAGAAGGACGTGCTGCCCCGCCGGCTCGGTTCCTACAGCCCGACCTGGCTGGATGAGCTCTGCACAAGCGGTGAAGTGGTCTGGATCGGGGCCGGCGCGGTAGGCCGCACCGATGGCAAGGTGGCGCTCTACTTCCGGGAAGACGTACGCCTGGCCGGACCGCCGCCGGCCAACGCCAAGCTAACTGCGCCGGAGGGCCCGGTTCACGAGGCGATCCGGATCCGGCTCGCGGAAGGCCCGGCCTTCTGGCTGGACCTGGCCCAGGAGCTTGACCACCCGGCCGAGGAACTCCACTCGGCTCTCTGGGACCTCGCCTTCGGCGGCGAGATCACCAACGATTCTTTCGCCCCCCTGCGGGCTCCCCGGTTGCGTTCGGTCCCGACCTACGAACCAGGCGGCCGCCGCTTCTCGAGGCGAAGGGCGGCCACAGGTCCGACCGTCCAGGGTCGCTGGTCGCTGACCGAGACCCTGTTCAGGAACGCCCCGCCGATCGGGCCGAGGTTGCGGGCCCAGGCAGAACTGATGCTGGAGCGCTACGGGATCCTGACCCGGGAGATGGCTCTGGCGGAGGGAATACCGGGTGGCTTCTCGACCCTGTATCCGGAACTTTCGAACCTCGAGGTGCTCGGCACCGCCCGCCGGGGCTACTTCGTGGAGGGTCTCGGCGGCGCCCAGTTCGCCCTGTCCGGGGCGGTCGAGCGGCTCCGGGCTCTGCCCGCGGAGGAGAACGGCCCCGAGAACTTCACGGTTCTCGCCGCAACCGACCCGGCCAGTCCCTGGGGCTCGACCCTGCCCTGGCCAAAGCTGGATTCGGGCCGCAAGGCATCCCGGTCTGCCGGCGCCTGGGTACTGGCCCGGGCCGGCCATCCGCTGCTTTATGTGGAGCGGGGTGGCAAGGGGATCCTGCGACTCGACCCCACCCTTGAAGGTGGCGATCTGGGCACCGCACTCTCGATCCTCACCGATGAGGCCACAGCCGGTCGGCTCGGTCCGCTGAAGATCGAGCGGTTCGACGGCGAGCCGATCCTCGGTTCCGGCTTTGAACAGCTCCTGATCGCCGCCGGCTTCAGCCGCCAGCCCCGCCGCCTCGTCTCTCCCGCCTGATGGCAGAGGGCGACACTCTCGTCCGCCTCGCCCGCAATCCGGAGGACCCCTCGTCGGCTTCGCGTTTCGCCCCTTTCGCGTTCCGCCCCTCCCTCGGGACTGGCTCCGGGGACCGCGCCGGTCGGCCATTCTGGGTGACAGTTGTGGTCCATACGACCACAAGGGTCACCCAGAAGTGTCGGTTCAAGGTCATCCAGAAGTGTTCGTTCGGGCTGCGGCAACGATGGGAGGGCCCGAGTGGCTGAGGGTGACACGCTGGTCCGGATTGCCAGGAAGCTGCGGCCAGCGCTTCTTGACCGGAAGATCGTTGCCGCCTCGGCTCCCAACCCGCGCTCCTCTCTCCGGATTCACACCCGGAGGCTCGAAGGCCGGCGGGTCGAATCGATCGAAACCCTGGGCAAGCACCTGATGGTCCACCTTGATGACGGTCTCGTGATCCACTCCCACCTGGGAATGAACGGTTCCTGGCGGGTCGATGACGGTAGGGGTTTCGGCAAGCCCGACCGCAACGCCTGGCTACTGCTTGAAGTTGCTCCGACTCCGGGTCCAGACCAGGGGCAGTCGTGGGGAAGCGCCAGTCGCCCGGCTACCGGACGAAGAATCAAGGTCGGCCAGTTCGGCGGCACCACCCTGCGTCTGGTCAGGTCAGTGGAACTCGCCCGCGACACCCGGCTTGCCAGACTCGGTCCGGACATCCTCGCCCCGGAATTCGATGAGGAAACGGCGATCCGCGCGATCCGCAATTGCTCCGGCCAGATCGGGGTTGCGCTGCTGGATCAGACCCTGGTTTGCGGAATCGGCAACATCTTCAAGTCCGAGGCCTGTTTCGAGGCCCACATCGACCCCTGGCGACCAGCCTCCTCGCTGGATGATTCCGAGGCCCGGAAGCTTCTGGGGATCGCCCGCAAGCAGATGCATAGCGCAGTGGAAACCTCCCGACGGCCGGGCCGGATATACAAGAAGACCGGCCGCCCCTGTTTTCACTGTCGTCAGGCCCGGGTCCGGTCGAGAGCCCAGGGAGATGACGGTCGCACCACCTACTGGTGCCCCGCCTGCCAGAAGTAAACCCGGGCTTTCTGGGGGCGTTTACCCACGGATTCGGTGGACAAACGCCCCCAGAACGGGCGGAAAGCCGGCCCGTTGGGGCCGGAATGGTCAAGAACGTTTTGTTTTTCGATCCTTATGCGAAATACTCCGGCGGTGACTTCTGTCGAGGAGAGCGCTGTCGGGCTGCTGCGAAGCGTGCCCCTTTTCGCGGAGCTCGACGAAGGCGAGCTCGAGCGGTTCTCCCGCGTTGCGGTTCCACGCGCTTACCCCGCGGGCACCCGCGTCTTCCACGAAGGCGACCATTCCGATGCCTGTTACATCGTCAAGAGCGGCACTTTCCGGGTGACCCGGGAGCATCCGGATGGCCGGGCGATCACTCTCGCGACCCTGAGTGAAGGAGACATAGTCGGTGAGCTGGCGATGCTCGACGGCGAGGTCCGTTCGGCCTCGGTCGAGACCCTTGGTGGCGACGGTGAACTGCTTGCCCTGCCAGCCAGCGACGTGCGGGCGCTGCTTGAACGGCATCCCGAAATCACCGTCAAGTTCGTCGCGGCGCTGACCCGTCGCCTGCGGGCGGCAAACGAGCGGATTTCCAGGCAGTCCTTCCAGACGGTGCCGTCGCGGGTGGCCGGGGTCCTCTCCCAGATGGTCGATGACGAGGCCGGCGATTCCGAACATCAGGTCACGATCAGGATGAACCAGGCGGATCTGGCCCAGCTGGCCGGAACTTCCCGCGAGAGCGTCAGCCGCTTCCTGGCTGACCTCGAACGGGCCGGTGTTGTCAGGGCGGGGCGGGGGCAGGTCACCATCCTCGAACCCGCCAAGCTCGGCAACTACATATTCTAGGCGTCGAAATGTCCGGACTCCTGGCACTCAACTTCTATTCGCCGCTTTTCGTCGACCAGCTGAAGCGCGGCCGCAAGACGGCCACGATCAGGCTTGGCAACAAATCCGGCAAGTACCAGCGCAGCCAGATCGTCTGGGTCACGGTCGGTTCCCGCCACTCTCGTCGAGAGAAGATCTTTTCCGCGGTGATTGACGAGGTTGAGGTGAAACGGCTTTCCGAACTCTCACCACGCGACATCGAACGCGACAACCCCGAGGTCCGTCGGGTCGAGGAAACGCGCGACTTCCTGGAGAAAATCTACGACCGGTCGATCGACGAAGACGCGCTCGTCACCGTCGTTCACTTCTCGCAGGTGGTCGAACCGGGCCTGTCCGGCTTCGGCGCGGTTCCTTCCCGGAACTAGATGTCCGGCGATTCAGCGGCGTTCGCGTTTGTCTCCCGCTGGGAACTGAAAGCGGAACGGCTGGCGGTCTGGGATGCCCTGGTCGACTTCAATGAGTGGCCGGTCTGGTGGCCGGGCCTCGAGAAGGTGATCGAGACAATCCACGGAGATGACGAAGGAATCGGCCAGAAGGCGACTGCCACCTGGCGTGGCCCCGTCGGATACACCCTGAACATGGCGATTGAAGCCGTCGAGAAAGTCCAGCCGGATTTCCTTCGGGGAGTCGCGACCGGTGACGTGGTCGGCGAGGGGACCTGGCAGCTCGGCAACACTGACGATGCCTGGACCTCGATCGAGTTCGACTGGAACGTTCGGGCCAACCGCAAGTGGATGGAGTTCCTGGCCCCCGTGGCCCGTCCCCTTTTCGTCTCCAGTCACGACCACGTGATGAAGGAAGGCGCCGAGGGTCTCGCAACTCACCTCTCCTGCGACCTCCGCTCCTTCCACGCCTCCGTGGACTGACCTTAGCCTCTCCGACTCAGGATTTTTACAACTCGGGGTTGACCCGAGAGGCTGAATCTGTAGGATTGCTGTTGCTGGCACTCTCCATGTGAGAGTGCCAAGAACTTGAAGCGCCCGCTAAGTCAGTTCTGGCGCCGAAAAAGCTAGACAAGCAAGTCAATCTCGGATTGAATACATGACCAACGGAGGTATCGAATGAAGCTGAAGCCCCTCGGGGACCGGCTGATCATCAAGCCGGTAGAGGAAGAAGAGACCACTGCGAGTGGACTCGTTCTGCCGGAAACTGCCAAGGAGAAGCCGCAGAAGGGCACCGTCGTAGCCGTCGGTGACGGCGCGGTCGCCGAAGATGGCACTCGCCGTCCGCTCGACGTGGCAGAGGGCGACGAAGTCCTCTACTCCAAGTACGGCGGGACCGACATCACGGTCGAGGGCGAAGAGCTCCTCGTCCTGCGTGAGTCGGACATCCTCGCCAAGGTCCAGTAATCAAACTTTTCAGTACCAGGAGGTAAGGAAAAAATATGGCTCACAAAGAGCTGAAGTTCGCAGAAGAAGCCCGAGGCGCCCTGCAGGCCGGCGTTGACGCCGTTGCCGACGCAGTCAAGGTAACCCTCGGACCCAAGGGTCGCTACGTCGTTCTCGACAAGAAGTTCGGCGCCCCCACCATCACCAACGACGGCGTCACGATCGCCCGCGAAGTAGAGATCGAAGACGTCTTCCAGAACCAGGGCGCCCAGCTCGTTCGTGAAGTCGCGACCGCGACCAACGACGTTGCCGGCGACGGAACCACCACCGCCACCCTGCTCGCCCAGATCATTGTCCGCCAGGGCCTCAAGAACGTGGCTGCCGGCGCCAACCCGCTGGCTCTCCGCCGCGGCATCGAGAAGGCTGTCGACGAGGTAGTCGCCAACCTTCGCGAGAAGCAGTCGGCCGAGATCAACGGCAAGGAGCAGATTGCTCGCGTCGCCGCCATTTCGGCTGCTGACGACGAGATCGGCAACACCATTGCCGACGCGATCGACAAGGTCGGCAAGGACGGCGTCGTCAACGTCGAAGAAGGCCAGACCTTCGGCATGGAACTCGAGTTCACCGAGGGCATGCAGTTCGACAAGGGCTACATCTC
>JAUPTY010000104.1 GCA_030917845.1 Actinomycetota bacterium
CTCCAGATACTCAGGGCTGAAGAAGTCAGTTGGATCTGCGCCCAGATAGTCGTCTGTTTCATGGTCAAGTACATCAACCCGCCAGGTCTTGCCGGGCTTCGGTTCAACCGGCTCGACCGGGGGCGTATTCGTGAACTTCTTGCGGGCCCGTTTCACACAGGCCTTCCGCCGGTCGGCCTTCCTGATCGTCCGGCACTTCTTCAGGGCCTTCTTGAGGCCCGGCTTCTTGACCGCCGAAATCCCGGCCGAAGGATTCGAATCAGGCGCGCCGGCCTGAGCCACTGCCGACGGCAGGGCCCAGACCAGAAGCACCGTGATTAGAACTGTCGCGAAGCGCATACGCCATGCCTACCGGCTGACGTTGACGTTCATCGTCATCTGGAAATGGATGCTGCAGACGAACGAGTAAGCACCGGGCTTCGTGAACTGGCGCTTGAACTTGTAGCTGGTATCACTCGTCAGGTTTGACTGGAAGTCACCCCGGCTCACACCGGACGGCACGGTCACCGGAGTCACGTCATGCGGCTCGCGGCCGCCAGCCAGGGCCCAGTTCCACTCGATGAAATCGTTCACCTTGATGTTGAGCTGGTTCGGGTTGTAGACGTACGGGTCCGTGACGTTCACTTTCCAGGTCTTGCCCTTGGGCGTTTCCTGGGCCTTCGAGATCTTGTTGTACTTCTTGTTGACGTTCCGCTTGCAGGTGTTCCTGAGCTTGGCGGTCCGCTTCTTGTTGCAGGCCTTCAGAGCTTTGGCCTTTGCCTTCTTCTGCTTCGCAGTGAGGGCACTGACCGATGCGTCGCTGGCAGCGGTGGCGGGAGTGACGCCGGCCGCCCCCACGGCCAGCGTCACGAGTCCTGCCACCAGAATCCCTGGCAACCGCTTCTTGAGCAGTGAATTCATCATTCGTTGATTCCTGTTGTCTTTCCGGCCCTAGGGGTTCCAGGGGCTGGGACGGTTCTCCAGATCGGTGCATTCCTGGGCGGTGACCCGGGCAGCACTCTGCGACTCGTAGGTCTCGCCGTCCACCGAGTAGGGCGGATGCGCAACCACGGTCATGCCGCATTCCTGGAGCTGTGAGGGACGAACCTCGGCAACGCCGAAGATGGTCGAGAGGTCACGCCACGGCTCCTGCGGTGACAGGAATGCAGCGTTCACCTGGAGACCGGCTCCGAAGTTGAACGAGACGGCGTCCTTGGACAGAACCTCCGCCTGCGGGCAGGCGGGGTAGATCGTGCTGACCGGCACCGAGCCGTTGCCCGGGGCGTAGGTAACGCCACCGTTGGCGGTGTTGTCTGACCAGCAGTTGCCGCCACCCGAGAAATCGTTGAAGAAGTCCAACGCGTTCGGGTCTGCTCCGTTGAGGCCCATTTCGTTGTTGGTGAAATGGTTGTTCAGGTTCTTGGCGTCGTCGCCGTCGTTGACACCGAAGAGTTCCGGACCGGAGAAGTTGGCAGTGCCCCACTTCTCGTGACCGAAGATCTTGTTGTCGCGGACGGTCACACCATCAGCGCCGTACAGCATGATTCCCACGCCGATCGGGTTGCCGTTGCCGATTACGTTGTTGTAGCCGGAATCGGGCTGGTAGTAGTTGTAGTTATTCCACATGATCGTGTTGTTCTCGATGATCAGGTCACCGGTCGGCTCGAACTTCTCGGAGTCGAGAGAGTTCGGGACGATGCCGGCGCCATTGTTGAACCACATGGAGTCGGTGATCCGGACGTACTTCGAGTTGGTGCCGGAGTAACCGAGCGGGTTGCCCCAGGCCTTGATGTTCTTGACCAGGGTCCACTTCGGGTTGGCCTGGCAAGGCTCGTTGACGTCGTCCTTGTTCGACCAGTCAGGCTCGTCACAAGGCGTCTCGCCGATGTAGACCGTGGAGTCACCGTGGCCCCAGCCTTCGGAGTTGATGATCTTGCCACCGAAGCAGTTACGGGCGAAAAGTCCGTAAGCGCGGGTGTCGGACGACACGAGGTTGTCCATCACGTAGTCGGCGCAATACTCGCCGCTCTCTTCGACGTTCGCAGCGTGGACGAAGAACGTGTTGTTCTGGTAGTGCCGGGCCCACATGTTCTTCATCTTCAGACCGACGGTGCTGATCGCGTCGATTGCGTTCTGGGCAGCCTGGGTCTTGTCGTCACCGGGGCGCCAGGTCGGAGAGGCCGTCAGATCAGTGAGGGCGCCTTCACCCTCGAGGATGACCGCGCGGGCGTTCGGGTTCGAAGCCTTCGACTTGGTCACGCCCATGATGGTGAGGTTCTTGAAGTTGTAACCGGGACGCTTGCCGTGAACCAGGACACCTTCCTTGTAGGTGCCGGGCTGAACGCGGACAGTCGCGGCGCGCTTGGTCTTGTTCGACCACTTGCCGGCGGCGTCAACGCCCTTCTGGATGGTCCGGTACTTGCAGCCGAACTTGCAAACATCGAAGAACTGGGCGTTGTAGCTGGTCAGCTTGCCCCGCATCTTCTTGGCGTTCTTCTGCGCAGACTTGCAGCGCTTCTTGGCCTTGGCCTTGGCCTGCTTGCCCTTTGCCTTCTTCACCTTGGCGCAGGTGGTCTTGGCCTTCTTGTTGGCGGCCTTTACCTGCTTCTCAAGCTTTGTGGCGCTGGCGCCAGCATCACCGGACGCGGAGGCTGTCCCTGAAATCGCGAACGATCCCACCAAGAAGGCGACAAGAATGCCGACTACTACTCCCAAACGTTGCTTCATTTCTCTCCTCTGAGTTTCTTTCCCCCGCCCAAAGCGGGACAGGCCATCCGGACACTCTAAACCAAAGAAACCAAAAAGGATTCGGTTGCTGCTCTCACCCGAATGGGGTGAAATGCCTTGCTGCTGCGATTTGCCAACTGACAAGACGCCGTGTCGGTTAGACTTGACTGCCATGGCTCACGACTACGACTGGGTAATTGTCGGCTCCGGCTTCGGCGGCAGCGTTTCGGCGCTTCGGCTGGCCGAGAAGGGATACAAGGTTGCCGTGATCGAAGTCGGGCGCCGCTTCGAGGACAAGGACTTCGCCAAGACCGCCTGGAATATGCGCCGCTACTTCTGGCTGCCGAAGGTGGGTCTCCGCGGGATCATGCGGATGTCGATCTTCAAGGACGTGAACGTGGTCTCGGGCTGCGGCGTCGGCGGCGGCAGCCTCGGCTACGCAAACACCCTTTACCGCCCCCGCCCCTCCTTCTACACCGACCCGCAGTGGGACGGTCTCGCCGACTGGGAGGTCGAACTCGGGCCTCATTACCTGACCGCCGAACGGATGCTGGGCGTGACCCTCTACCGCGACACCGGACCGGCCGACCAGCTGCTCCATCAGTACGCCGACACGATCGGTGCCGACAAGACTTACTCGAACACCCAGGTCGGCGTCTACTTCGGTGAGTACGGGCGGACCGTCCCCGACCCCTACTTCGGCGGCGAGGGCCCCGACCGGACCGGCTGCATCAAGTGCGGTTCCTGCATGGTCGGCTGCCGTTACGGGGCGAAGAACACCCTGGTCAAGAACTACCTCCACTTCGCCGAGAAACTCGGGGGGAAGATTTTCCCCGGCCGCGAGGTCACCTCGGTGAAGCCGATCGGCCGGTCGGATGGCTCCGAGGGCTTCCGCCTGATGACCGACCGCTCCGGCGCCGTTCTCCGGCACCGTCGCAAGGAGATCACCGCTGGTGGCGTGATCTTCTCGGCCGGCGCCCTTGGAACCAACAAGCTGCTCGCCAACTGTGCCCACAACGGGGACCTGCCTCGCCTTTCGAAGCGGATCGGCCACGTGGTTCGGACCAACTCGGAGTCGATCCAGGCGGTCACCGCCCGCGATGACACCCGTGACTTCAGCGATTCGGTGGCGATCACTTCGAGCATCTACCCGGACCCGGACACCCACATCGAGGTCGTCACCTACGGCAAGGCCGGCGACCTGATGAGCCGGCTTTTCACGATGCTGACTCCCGACGGAAGCCGCATCAGCCGTCCGATCAAGTTCCTGGCCGCGATGGCCCGACACCCGGTTGACACTTCCCGCCTTATTTTCAACCCGCGCCACTGGTCTCAACGAACGGTGATTCTCCTGGTGATGCAGTCGCTCGACTCGGCCATGCGCCTGAAGCCGGTCCCGAAGAAATTCGGCAAGGGAGTCCGCATCCAGACCGAGCAGGACCCTGAGCGGCCCAACCCGACCTTCATCCAGGCCGCGGAGGACGCCACGAAGTGGTTCGCCAAGGAGATGAACGGAATACCGCAGTCATCCTTCGGCGAGTCGCTTTTCAACATCCCGACCACCGCCCACATTCTCGGGGGCGCCGTGGTCGGCCACAGCCCCGAAACCGGCGTGATCAACCAGGACAACCATGTCTTCGGTTACGAGAACCTGATGATCTGTGACGGTTCCGCGGTGCCGGCCAACCCCGGAGTCAACCCGAGCTTGACCATCACCGCGATGACCGAGCGGGCGATGAGCAAGATCCCGCCAAAGCCCGGCGCCGAACAGCGGCACCTCCCGGACGAAGCCCGTCCCGCCCGGACCGTTGACAACACGGGACCCGCCCGGGAGCCCGGCCCCTCAGAGCCGGCCGAGTCCTGGACCCCCCTCGAGCCCTAGACGCCCGTCTTCAGCGAGATTCGATTTTTCGCCGCATACCGGCGAAAAATCAGCCCTCGGTGAAACTCAGACGCCGTTTTCCTTCTTCAGCTCTTCGACCGCGGTGCGGAGCTCCGCCGCGCCGATGGCGCCTTCGATCCGCTGCTGGATCGTCCCGTCCTTGTTGACCAGGAAGATCCAGGGCTCGGACTGGAGTCCGAAAGCGGCGAGCTGAGGACGGATGCCCTTGTTCGGGTCGTTCTCGTTGTAGACCTCGTTGTGGATGAAGACGACGCCGTCACCGGACTCGTCCTTGACCTGTTCGGCGACATCGACGACAGGACCGCAGACCCGGGACTGGCAGAGCGCCGGGGTGGCGAAGACGAGGACCGCAGGCTTCTTCCCAACCACGTCCTTGAAGTCGTCCCCATGCATGCTCGAGGGCGGCTGGCGGGTGTCAATCTGCGAGAGATCACCGCCGACGTCCTCCGGGGTCGGGGTGCTCACGACCGGGGCCTTCTGGCCGACCGAGGCGACGTTGGGGAACTGGCCAACCACGGGGCTCGGGGTCACCCGGGCCGCTTCGAATCCGTCTTCAGTGCTGATCACGGCGACCCCGAGCCAGGGACCACTGCGGTCGAAGTTGACGTTGGCGAGGTAGAAGCTGTTGGCTTCGTCCGGGCCGCTTGCTCCCTGCGAGCGGTAGGCGGCCTTGGTCTCCAGCGAGACAACCTCAGCCGGCAGCGGCCCCGAAACCGGGGACTGCGGTGATTTCGCGAAGTAGAGAGCGACGTCTGCATCTTCGACCTGCGTGCGGTCCACGTTGAAGACGCCGAAGGGGTAGCGGTTCTCGCCGGTCTCGAAGACCAGGGCAGCCGGGGCGATGACCTTGTCGCTTGGCGTCTCCGCGTTCAACAGTTCCTCGATCGTCTTGCCTTCAGCCGAGGGGAAGTCGGTGGCGGCAGGTGCCTCGCGGGCTATCTCGTCCCCGGAGTCGCTGCTGCCGCCGCAACCGGAGATCAGCATGGCCAGCCCGGCGATCGCCAGCAGCGTCAGAAAGAAGAGCTGCTTCTTCGGAATGGGCAGGACCGCAAGCTTGCTAGGGAGGCCGATCATGAACCGGTCAGGCTACAGAAGGAACAAGTAGTCGGCGAGCTTCGCCCCGCCTCCAGCTGCAGCCCGCCCACCCGAAAGACAAACAATGGATGGGCGGGCTCCGCTGGATGTACTTCGGAGAACTAGGCCGCGAAACGCTCGGCCACGTAATCCCAGTTGACGACGTTCCAGAAGGCGTTCAGGTAATCGGGGCGCTTGTTCTGGTACTTGAGGTAGTAGGCGTGCTCCCAGACATCGGCGCCAAGTAGCGGCGTCTTCCCGTCGGTCAGCGGTGAATCCTGGTTCGGGGTCGAGACGATTGCGACGCCGTCGCCGTCCTTGACCAGCCAGACCCAGCCGGAACCGAACTGGCCGATGCCGCCGGCCTTGAACTGCTCCTTGAATTCGTCGAATGAACCGAAGGCTGCGTCGATCGCCTCGGCCAGCGCACCGCTCGGGGCGCCGCCGCCATCGGGCGAAAGCATCTCCCAGAATAGCGAGTGGTTGTAGTGGCCACCACCGTTGTTGCGGACCGGGCCCTGCTTGTCAGCGGGAAGGGAGGAAAGGTTCGCGACAACTTCAGCGATGTCCTTGTCGGCCCACTCGGTGCCTTCGAGGGCGG
>JAUPTY010000015.1 GCA_030917845.1 Actinomycetota bacterium
CTTCGAGGCCGTCCCCGGCGAGATCGGCGAAGTCAAGGGCCGCCACATCGGGGCGATCGGCCGCCGGGCCGATCCGATCCCGGCCACCGAGCTGTTCGAGACGGTCGCCAGGGAGCTTGGCCGTGAGCCCCTGGTCTTCGCCGATGGACCCGAAACGGTCTCGACGATCGCGGTCCTGACCGGGGCCGGCGCTTCCGACATTCACGAGGCGATCAGCCTCGGACTTGACGCATACCTGACCGGCGAGCCGGCCGAGCACGTCATGGCGGATGCCCGCGAGGGGCAGATTCACTTCATCGCGGCTGGTCATTACGCAACCGAGATCTGCGGGGTTAGCGCCCTTGGGGATTTGGTCGCCGAACGCTTCGGGGTCGAACACGAGTTCATCGACCTGCCCAATCCGATCTGATGTGGCAGGATCAACGGTTCATCACGCATTACGAAGTCACATAGCCACCTAGGAGAGAGACTTGTCAAGCACCTATCAGCCGACGAATCGTTCCCGGACCCTCGCTGACCTGCTGCCGAACTCGGCCGCAAGTCACGGATCGGACGGTGCCTTTCTCTACAAGAGTGACGCTGGCGTCTGGGAGGAGTCGACCTTCGATCAGGTGGCGGCTGAAGTCCAGCTCCTGACGCTCGGCCTGAAGGAACTCGGCATCCAGCGCGGCGACAAGGTCGCAATTCTCGGCAACACGCGGCCGGAATGGACTCTCTTCGATTTCGCCGCGATGAGTGCCGGGGCGACCGTCGTCCCGATTTACCAGACCAACTCGCCGGCTGAATGCCAGTACGTGCTCGAACATTCGGAAGCCCGGGCCGTGATCGTCGAGAACGACGAGCAGCTGGCCAAGATCCTCGAAGTCAAGGGTTCACTCCCGGCCCTCGAGCACATCGTGATCATGTTCGGTGAAGCCGAAGAAGCGCTCGCCATGGACGAACTCCGCACCATGGGCAAGTCCGGTTCAGCCGCCGACTACAAGGCCAGCTACGAAGCGGTCGAGCCGGGCGACCTCTGCAAGATCGTCTACACCTCAGGCACCACCGGCCCACCCAAGGGCTGCATGATTTCCCACGGCAACTACCGCGCCATGCTCGACATGGCGGACACCGTGAACATCATCCAGGAGGGTGAGACCAGTTACCTCTTCCTACCTCTCGCCCATGTCTTCGCCCTGCTGATCCAGTACGGAATGATTGACATCGGCGGACGGATCGCCTTCTGGGAGCGCGATCAGCTCAAGATCGTGCCCAACCTCGCCGAAGTCAAGCCCGAGTCCTTCCCCTCGGTCCCCCGCATCTTCGAGAAGGTCCACGACACCGCCATCGCTTCGGCCGAGGCCGAGGGCGGGCTCAAGGCGGCGATCTTCCGTTGGGCGATCAGGGTCGGCAAGCGCTACCGCAAGGTCGAGGAACAGGGCAAGAAGCCGGGTCTCCTGCTGACCAGGCAGTTCAACTTCGCCGACAAGGCTGTCTTCTCCAAGATCCGCGCAGTCTTCGGTGGCAACCTGCGGGTGGCGATCAGTGGCGCCGCCCCGATCGACCCGGAGATCCTGCGCTTCTACCAGGCGGTCGGAGTTCCGCTGTTCGAAGCCTGGGGAATGACCGAGACCTCGACCGGTGGCATCACCAACATGCCCGGTGCGAACCGGATTGGCACTGTCGGCCGCCCGGTCAACGGAGTCGAACTGAAGATCGCCGAAGACGGCGAACTGATGCTCAAGGGCCCCAACGTCTTCGTCGGCTATTACAAGAACCAGGAAACCACCGACAAGACGATCGTCGACGGCTGGCTCCACACCGGTGACATCGCCACGATCGACGATGACGGCTACGTTTCGATCGTCGGCCGCAAGAAGGAAATCATCATCACCGCCGGCGGCAAGAACATCACCCCGGTCAACATCGAGCAGGAAGTCAAACGGCATCCGCTCGTTTCACAGTGCGTGGTGATTGGCGACCGTCGTCCCTACCTGATCGCCCTGGTCACGCTCGATCAGGAAGGACTCACCCGTTTCGCTGCCGAGCAGGGAATGCTCGACGAACCGGCCGCGATGATCAACAGCCCCCTGGTCCGGGAAACGATCGAGCAGCACATCGAGGAGATCAACAAGAACTTCGCCCGGGTCGAGCAGATCAAGCGTTTCCAGATCCTGCCCGTCGACCTGAGCCAGGAAGGCGGGGAGCTCACCCCGACCCTGAAGATCAAGCGCCCGGTCGTGGCAACCAAGTACGAAAAGGAAATCGAAGAGCTCTACGCCTCCTAGGGGGCGGGTCGAGGGGCCCGGTCAATCCCCGCGGCTACTCCAGCCTTCAGCGGGTCGTGCTCAGGGGCCTCCAGCCGGTGTGCTGTCGAGGAGGCAAGCGAGTCGGAGCAGGGGCGCAATGGAATTGCGTTCACAAGCCGGCGAGCGTCCGACGAAGGTCAGCGCGCGGCTGGTGGTTCCCGGGCACGTTGCCCGAGGGTCTAAGAGGTGCCGGTTTGGCGGAGTAGTGCGCCAGTGGTCTGTTCGAAAATGCGGCGCCAGACCGAAGCATCCGAGGTCTCCTGCTCCTTGACCTTGCGTACTACGCGGCGAAGGCGGGTGGCGGAAATCTCGATGCCGTGCTTCTCGGCGATCTCGGTGTAGTGGGCGTAATCCTCGGCCAGGTGTGCGGTCACGGTTTCGAAACCGTGGGTCGCGATCTCGAGGCGACGCGAGTAATCCATGATCGAGGTTCCGAACATCAACTCATCGTCGGGGTCGGGCTCGAAAAGCAGAATGTCAACGCCGGGGTAGCGTTCCTTCCAGGACTCGACCGCGATCGCCAGCCGCTGGTGAAGCAGAAGGCGGAAGGCCTGGTTCGCGATCGCCGGTAGTCCCATGTCGGCGAGCCGGCGGGCCTTGCTGCCGGAAACGGTCGGCAGGCCGACGTTGCGGTCGTTCACGTAGGGCACCAGAGGGTTGACCACGACGATGAACTCGGCCCCGCGTTCCACTGCCACATCTACGTTGGTGGTCGAGTAGATGCCACCGTCGACCAAGGTGCGGCCGTTGACTTCAACCGGCTCGTAAACGAGCGGCAGGGCGGTTGAGCATTCGACCGCCTTGGAGACGGGGATGCCGGACCAGTCGCCTTCTTTGTCGCCGAAGACGACCCGTTCACCGGAGTCGAGGTCGGTACCGGTCAGGTAAAGCTCTCGAGGAAGGGCGTCGAAGGAGTCGACGATTCCCTTGGTGGCCAGGGCCTCGCGAACGTAACCGGCGATCCCGGCGTTCGAGTACATGCCGGTTGGCAGGTGCTCGGCGAGCCCGTAGGCGACATCAATGATCGAAAGGTCCTTGAGGCGAGGCACCATGTTCCTGACCATGCCGGCGACGTGCATCGGCAGGGTGGCAAGTCTGTTGGCGTACTCGCTGAAGTTCGGACGAAGGACCGTGTCCTGGCTGATCCGGGTGAGCAGGGCACCTTCTTCGTCGGTCAGGACCCGCATCATTTCTTCCGGGGTCACCCCGGCGGCGAGCATGCTGCCGATGAAGGATCCGGCACTGGTTCCGACGTACATGTCGAAGTCGTTGACGGTCGAATTGACAGCCAGCAGGTCCAGTGCACGCATGGTGCCGATCTCGTAAACGCCGCCGGTGAAACCGCCCCCGCCGAGGACCAGAGCGGACTTCGAACGCTTCCGCTTTTTGGCGCTGTTACGCCGTTTTGGGGACTCTTCGATGTTTACGACTTTGCCCATCAGGGTCCAATTATGTCAGCAATCAGTGTCCCGTTCCGCTACCTTCGCCCTAAAGGTTGTTGCAATATCCGATGAAACACGCCTCCCCGGCCCTGGCTGCTGTCCTTTTTCTGACTCTCGCGACCGCAGCCCAGGCCTCCCCCCCCAAGCCTCTTCCGAACCCGGACCGTCCGGCCGTGACGCCGATCCTCCGTTCGTCTGCGGCTGACGCCTCGAGTTCTTCCACGGCGACGATCAGTGCCGGTCAGGCCTGCGCGAGCATGCGCCGCCTGGCCAGACGAGGCAACGGGGCGGTCAGCATCCGGGTGATGAACCTGAAGAGCCGCAAGAACGTCTGTGCACTCAACTCGGCGGCCCGCCGATCGCTGGCCTCGAACACCAAGCTGTTCACGACGGCATCTGCGCTGGCCCGTTTCGGTCGCAGCCACACCTTCCGCACCCGGGTCTTCGCGGCGGGACCGGTGAAGAACGGGACCCTGGATGGCAACCTCTACCTGAAGGGCGGCGGAGATCCGAGTTTTGGAACCGGTGCCTTTCTCGATTCCTACCTGGCCGGGGTCGGAACGGAAGTCGAGAAACTTGCGATTCAGGTAAGGCGGGCGGGAATCAAACGGGTAACCGGCCGGGTTTTTGCCGACGACACTATTTTTGACCGCCTCCGTGGTGTCGCCGATTCCGGCTACGCGACCAGTCCCTGGATCGGCCCGCTTTCAGGGCTGTCATTCAATGCCGGCTACACATCGTCCAGTCTGAGCCAGTTCAGTTCCGACCCGGCTCGCCTTGCCGCCCGGACCCTCGCCCGTTCGCTGAGGGTGCGCGGCGTCAACGTGAGACTCGAAACAGGGGTTCGCCGGACCCCGAAGCGAGCCCTGAAAAACCTAATCGCCCGCCAGATCTCCCCGGATATGACCTGGATGGCCCGGCTGACAAACCTCAACTCGGTCAATTTCTGGGCCGAGACGCTACTCAAGGGACTTGGTGCGAAGTACCTCAAGTCAGGCACCACGGCCAATGGGGTCAAGGTGGTCCGCCGGACCATGGCCACCCTCGATGTCGACGTCTGGCCGATCGACGGATCCGGCCTGACCTTTGGCAACCGCTCGACCGCCCATGATGTGGTCAAGCTGTTGTACAAGGCGAGGTCGGAGCCCTGGGGCCGCTCGTTCTTCCTCTCGCTGCCCACTGCCGGAGTCGACGGAACCCTCGCTGACCGGATGCGCGGTTCGGCTGCCCAGCGCCGCTGCCACGCCAAGACCGGCACCCTGACCGGGGTGACTGCTCTCTCCGGCTACTGCTACAACGCCTCCGGCCGGCAGTTCGCCTTCTCGATCCTGATGAATGACGTCTACAACCTCGACCGCGCCCGCGCCGCCCAGGACCGCATCGCCGCCCTGGTCGCCCGCCTTTGATTCTTCGAGATCGGAAAAGGGAGCGTTATTTGGCCACTTTTCCGATCTCGATGCCCGGCCAGCGGGTGACGGTCGATTGTCCTCGTCTTCCGGCTGGCCAGGAAGTACTGCTTCAATGAAGACTCGTACTCGAGTCCGATTTGAACGTTCGTCACAGTCGTCCTCGTGTAGTAGACCGATTTTCCGTCTGGTGCGAAGACAGCGTCGCCTGGGAACGTCATTTCAGTGGCGGCAGAGATCCTGAACTGTTTGCCGGGGCGCCTGACAAAGCCGACGTAAGGGCTTCCGGTCGATGCCGGTGTCTGATAGACGAATCGTTTGCCGTCCGGGGAGATGGCGAAGGCGCCGCCGAGTCCCGGCTTCGAGAAGAGCTTCACGGGTTTGCCCATCTCCGGGACCGCCAGGACATCGGTTCGCACTTTCTCGCCCCCGAATCCGGCATAACTGGCGACAACCAGCGGTCCGTTCTTCGGCTTCGGCGCCGCGGAAGCCGCAGCTGCCGGAAGTGCGATCAAAGCGAACAAGGCTGCGAAGAAATGGCAGCTCGGAAATGGATCGATCTATTCATCGGACCTTTCAACATGACCTCGTCGGAGAAGTTGCGCAGAGAATTACTCGTCAGATTTGATCTCGCCTGACAGGAGCCTGTCGAGGCCTTCCCTGTCCAGCACCGGCACGCCGAGTTTCTCGGCCTTTTCGAGCTTCGAACCGGCCGAATCCCCGGCAATCACAAAGTCAGTCTTCTTCGAAACCGAATTCGTGACCTTGCCGCCGGCCCGCTTGACCATCGCACCGGCTTCGTCGCGGGTGAGGTCGGGCAGGGTTCCGGTAAGGACGACCGTCTTGCCCTCCAGCGGGCCGCCCTCGGGCCGGCGCTCGTCCTCGGCCAGTTCGAGTTTCAGCCCCGCCGCCTTCAGACGCTCGACCATCGCCCAGGTCCGCTCGTCAGCAAGTGACTCGGCGATCTGCCGGGCCATGATCGGACCGATTCCCTCGGTCTGCTCGATCCGTTCGGGGTCGGCCGCCCGAAGGGCATCGATCGAACCGAATTCGTCGGCCAGCACCTCGGCAGTGACCGACCCGACTCCGATCAGGCCAAGCGCGAACAGAACCCGCGGGAACGGCACCTCGCGGGATTTTTCGATCTCGCTGATCATGTTTCCGGCCGAGATCGCGCCCATCCGGTCAAGTGATTCGAGTTGTTCCTGTGTGAGCCCGTAGAGGTCCCCCACATCCCGGATCAGTCCCTCCTCGAGGAACCGGGCCACCTGCTTCTCGCCGATGCCTTCGATGTCCATCGCACCGCGGGAAACGAAGTGCTTGATGTGCTGGAAGATCTGGCCGGGACAGCCGGAACGATTCGGGCAGATCGAGAAGACGGAATCGTCCGGCTTGACCACCTCGGTCCCGCAGGCCGGACACTTTTCCGGCGGCTCCGGCTTCTTCGCTCCTTCGGGCCGCTTCTGCGGCAGGGCGGAGACGACCTGCGGAATCACGTCGCCAGCCCTCAGGACCACCACCTCGTCGCCGGCCCGGACGTCCTTTCGCGCCAGGTCCTCCTCGTTGTGAAGGGTGGCAGTGGAAACGGTCACGCCGCCGACCCTGACCGGATCGAGCATCGCGAACGGCACCAGGTGTCCGGTCCGCCCCACGTTCCAGACGACCTCGAGCAGTTTCGTGGTCGCGGTGGTCGGCGGGAACTTCCAGGCGATCGCCCAGCGGGGCTCCCGGCCGGCAACCCCGAGCTCATCCCAGAGGCCGATCGCGTCGACTTTGATCACCACCCCGTCAATCTCGAAATCGAGTCTTTCGCGACGGTCGAGCCACCAGTGGCACCGCTCGAGCACTCCTTCGATTGAATCGTGGACCGCGATGTCCGGGTTCACCGGGAAGTCGTGCTCGCGGAGCCACTCGATCTCCTCCGAGTGGCTTTCGAAGGAGACCCCCTCCGTGGCGCCGATCCCGTAGGCCCAGACCGCCAGAGGGCGCTCCGCGGCAGCCTTGGGATCAACCTGGCGGATCGAACCAGCGGCCGAGTTCCTGGGGTTGGCGAAGGCCGGGAGGCCGGCGTCAACCCGCTTCTGGTTCAGCTCCGCGAAGTCCGGGATCGGCAGGTAGACCTCTCCCCGGACTTCGATCAGCGGTGGCGCATTCTCGATTTCCTTCGGCAGGGTCCTGATCGTCTCGATATTGAGGGTGACGTCTTCACCAACCGTCCCGTTCCCCCGGGTCGCTCCCTGGATCAGCTTGCCGTTTTCGTAGGTCAGGGAGATCGCCAGACCGTCGATCTTCGGCTCGGTCACATAAGTCAGCTGGCCCGGGTCCACGTCGCGACGGACGAGGTGGTTGCGGACCCTGGTTTCCCATCCGGTCAGTTCTTCCTCGGTGCGGGCGTTGGCGAGCGAGAGCATCGGTATCCGGTGCTCGACCGGGGCAAAGCTGGTCGAGGGTGCGGAACCGACCCTCTGGGTGGGCGAATCACCGGAAATCAGTTCCGGATACTTGCCCTCGAGTGTCTGAAGCTCCGCGTAGAGGGTGTCGTACTCCTCATCGGAGATCTCCGGGTCGTCCTTCTCGTGGTAGAGGACGATGTGGTGGTTGAGCTCCTCCCGGAGCTCGGCAATCCGCTTCGCGTCAGCGCTTTCGGATGCCTCACCACTCAAGAGGAAGCCGCTCCCAGCACTCGCTCGAAGTCGCGCTCACGGAGACCCTCGATCCCGTCGTGATGGGTCCAGTCAAGGGTCAGTGGCGTGACCGAGAGGCGGTTGCGGGCGATCGCGCCTATGTCGGTATCGGGCTGGTCATCCATTCCCGGTTCGTAGCCGTAGATCCGGTAGCTGGTGCGGCCGTCCTTGACGTCACGTTCGACCTTTTTCAGTTCATCCCGGTAGAGACGCTTGCCGAGCCTGGTCACATCGACGCCTTCCACCTTGCCACCCGGCACGTTGATGTTGAGGAGAGTGCCTTCGGTGAGCGGGTGGTCAACCAGCTCGCGGACGATTCCCGCCGTGAACTTCGCGGCCACCTCGAAGTCGTAGTGCTTCTGCGGTATATAGCCCATCTCACCCTTTTCCGACTGCTGCGAAACAGCGATCGCCGGCAGGCCCAGGAGGATCCCTTCCAAGGCAGCGGCGACGGTGCCGGAGTAGGTCACGTCATCGCCAAGGTTCAGGCCGTGATTGATCCCGGAGACGATCAGGTCCGGCTTTTCGCCGACCAGCCCGACATCGGCGAATCGCACGCAGTCGACCGGGGTGCCGTCAGTTGCGTGACCGAGATCGCCATCCTCGAAGTTCACCCCCGCCACCGAAAGAGGCGCCCGGGTGGTGATCGAGCGGGCCGAGGCACTGCGGTTCGAGTCCGGAGCAATCACGTCCAGGGTCACCCCCTCGATCTGGCGCAATTCCCGCCTCAGGGCCTGCAGGCCCTGGGCGCCGATCCCGTCGTCATTGGTCAGGAGAATCCTCATCCGGGTCAAGGATATGGGTCTTGCCCAACGGGTCGAGACCTCCACCGGCAGAGCCGGCCCATCCGTCAAAGGATGTCTTGGGTCGGCGGGTTACACATGGAGGGCGGGTCCGACCCCGCCCGACTCCTGAATCCCCCGCCCGACTCTCTTAATAATCGACCGAGACGAAGTAGAGGCCCTGGGGAGGGGCGGTGACTCCGGCTTCGGGACGCTCTGCTCCTTTGAGCAGGGACTGGAAACTCTCCATGCTGCAACTGCCGTCGGCGACTTCAACCATCGTGCCGACCAGGATCCGGACCATGTTCTGCATGAACGAATCGCCGGTGATCCAGAACTGGAGCATTTCCCCGCCAAAGAGGCCTTCTTCCGGCATCCACTCGGCCGAATGGATGATCCGTTCGAATCGCGTGTGGTAGGTGTCGGTCGGGGTGAATGCCGTGAAGTCATGCTGCCCGGTGATCGCTTCGGCGCAGGCATCGAGCAGGCCCGGATCCAGCGGCCGGGAGATCCACCAGGCCCGGTTCACCGCGAGGGGATTGTCGGATCGACGGTTGAGCAGCCGGTAGCAGTAGGTGCGGGAGACCGCGTCCTTTCTCGCATCAAACCCGGGGGCCGGCGTTACCGCTCGCACCGCAATGCCTCGCGGGGTCAGCCCGTTCAGGCTGCGCAGGATCGTGTCCGGCATCTCCCCGTCGTAGCTGAAGCTCGCGACCTGGCCGATTGCGTGAACACCGGAATCGGTCCGGCCCGCCACCGTGAGGCTGATCCTTTCTTCGCTTCGCAGAGCGATCTGCAGCGCCTGCTCAAGCCGGGACTGCACTGTGTCGACATCGCCAAGCTGGCTGGCCCAGCCGCGAAAGCCCGAGCCGTCGTACTCGATGTCAAGACGCCAGTTCAGCGGCGGATGTAGAGGATCTTCTTGCCCCAGTTGCCCCAGGCCTGACCGGTGATCGCGACGTTGCCGCTGGCCCTACGGCCAAAGAAGATCGTGACAGTGCCAGTGACGGTCCAGCCTGGAGTCAGGGTGCGGATCATGAAGCCGCGCTTGACTTCGACGCTGGGCCGGCCGGCAAGGGCCTTCTTGCCCATGTAGACGTAGACATTGCGAGCGGTCAGGGTGCCACTGTTCTTGACCGAAACCTTCATGTTGACCGAGCTGCCGGGTCGAACGACGCTGCCGCCGCCTTCCATCCAGACCTTGACCGGCTTGATGATGGCTTGCTTCGGCTTCGGCTTGCCCTTGCTGCCGTTGTTGTTGCCACCGTTGTTATTGCCGCCGGTGCTTCCACCGTTGTTGTTGCCGCCGTTGTTGTTCTTGTCGGGAGGATTGATCACCGGGCCGTCGGTTGAACCGGTCGGGCCCGTGGGTCCGGTGGGACCGGTCGGCTGGGTCGGACCGGTTGGTCCGGTGGGCTGGGTCGGACCGGTTGGTCCGGTCGGGCCCGTGGGTCCCGTGGGACCGGTCGGCGGGTCCCAGCGATCGACCCTGTTGTTGAACGGATTGGCGACGTTGATGGTGGAACCGGGTCCGACCGCTACCGAAGTGGGCTGGGCGGCCTGGTAAGGGGCAGGCACGATCCACTGGCTGAGGAAAGCTCCGCCGGTAGAGAGTCTCTGGACACGGCCGTTGCCGCGATCGGCGACGAACAGCGTGTTGCCCGCGCCGATCGCCAGTCCAGCCGGATTGTCGACCTGGCCCTGGCCGGAACCATAGGAACTCCAGACTGCGAGCACGTCACCGGTCGGGTCGGTCTTGACGATCCGGCTGTTGCCCGAATCCGAGACGTAGACGTTGCCGAGGCTGTCTGTCGCCACTCCCAGCGGACCGGAGATCCCGCCGATGCTGTCGTAGGTGAAGGTCGCCCCGCAGAAGCCCCAGGCGTTGCACTTGGCAACCCGGTCATTGTCGGTGTCAGCTATGTAGACGTTGCCGCCGCCATCCACGGCGACCGCTGTGGGCTGCTTGAACTGGCCGACCCCGGAACCGAAGTTGCCCCATTCGGTCTGGTAGCTGCCGTTCGGGTAGAAGCGCTGGATCCGGTTATTGCCGGTATCGGCGACGAAGATCGCCCCGCCGGCTTCGACCGCGATGCCGTTGGGCGAGTTGAACTGGGACTGTCCGGTGCCCGGCGAGCCGACAGCCATCAGCTGATCGCCGGTCGGGCTGTACTTGACGAACCGGTTACCGAATGATTCGGCCACGTAGACGTTTCCGGTGGCGTCGGTGGCGACGCCGGTCGGCGCGTTGCCGAGGATCGGTGTGCCCCAGGCGGCGTTGGCGGACTGTGCCGCGAACACTCCCGAAAGAAGGATGCAAAGCGTGGCCACGACAGCAACGCCGGACGCTTTCAAAGCCAGCGATTTGGGTCCGAAAGCAAACATCAAGGAACTCCCTGCGAGCAAGTTATGTGAACGTTCACGGTAGCAAAGAAAGTTCTACCAATCGAGCAAACCGCGCTGATCAAGCCAAGTTGCGCTTTAAACAGAGAGGGCGCCCGCAGGCGCCCTCTCGAAGAACTTCGGTACATCCCTGCGGCTACACGAGCTCCAGGAAAACCATCTCTGTCGAGTCCGACTTGCGGGGGCCGATCTTGACGATCCGCGTGTACCCGCCGTTGCGATCCTCGTAACGCGGCGCAATCTCCTCGAAGAGCTTGTGGACAGCGAACTTGTCCTGGCGCAGCGTCGAGAGGGCCTGACGACGGGCGTGCAGGTCGCCCCGCTTGCCGAGCGTGATCAGCTTCTCGATCTCCGGCTTGGCAGCCTTGGCCTTCGCCTGGCTGGTCTTGATGCGCTCGTGCTCGATGATCTCCTTCGAGAGATTGCTGAGCAACGCCTTACGGTGAGCCGAATCCCGGCCCAGCTTGTTTCTCTTCTTTGCGTGGCGCATCGTTTCTCCTCTGAATTACTCGGTAAGTCTAGTCCTGGCGCAGCTGGTGGCCGCGGCCCTGCAGGTTCTCGATGACCTCTTCGATCGACTTCGAACCGAAGTTCGGGATCGCGGCGAGTTCAGACTCGGACTTGACCAGCAGCTGGCCGATCGTCTCGATGCCTGCGCGCTTGAGGCAGTTGTAGGAACGAACGCTGAGCTCGAGCTCGTCGATCAGGATGTCGTTCTCACCACCGGTAGCTGCCGGAGCACCCTCGACCGCGACGACGCCTTCAGCGACGACGGGCTCACGAGTGGTCAGCTCTTCAACCCGGTCCGGGTCACTGAAGATGGCGAGGCTCTTGATCAGGATCTCCGAGGCTTCGCGGAGCGCCGTGTTCGGCTCGATCGAACCGTCGGTCTCGAGCTCGAGGGTGAGCTTGTCGTAGTCGGTGCGCTGACCGACACGGGCAGCCTCGACAACGTACGAAGCGCGGCGGATCGGCGAGAAGATCGAGTCGATCGGAATGACGCCGATCGGCTGGTCGGAGTCCTTGTTCTCCTCGGCCGGACGGTATCCACGGCCGCGACCGATGGTCACGTACATCTCGAGGCGTGTCTTCTTCTCGAGAGTGGCGATCGGAGCATCCGGGTTGAGAATCTCGACGCCGGCCGGCAGGTCGATGTCAGCGGCGGTGACGTTGCCCGGGCCGGTAGCGACGATCGGCGCCTCGACGGCGTCGGCATCGGTGTGCATCCGCACGACCAGATCCTTCATGTTCAGGATGATGTCGGTGACGTCTTCCTTGACACCGGCGATGTTCGAGAATTCGTGCGAAACGCCCTCGATGCGGACACTGGTGATCGCGGCACCGCTCAGCGAGGAGAGCAGCACGCGCCGCAGGCTGGAGCCGAAGGTGTAGCCGAAGCCCTTGTCGAGGGGTTCGATGGTGAAAACACCCTTGTTTTCATCAACCTGCTCGGACGAGATGGTCGGTTCCTGGAAATCAGTGCTCATTGGATCCTTTGAGTTGCGGGGGGAGGGGAAGCTGACGGCGCGCTGTGATCAGACGCGACGGCGCTTGCGGGGGCGGCAGCCGTTGTGGGCCTGAGGCGTCACGTCCTTGACGCTGGTGACCTCGAGACCCGCGGCCTGCAGCGAGCGGACCGCGGTGTCCTTGCCGGAACCGGCGCCCTTGGCGAATACTTCGACCTTCTGAAGGCCATGCTCCATGCCCTTCTTGGCGGCGGCGTCAGCGGTTACCTGGGCTGCGAAGGGAGTCGACTTGCGCGAGCCCTTAAACCCGGCGCTGCCAGCCGACTCCCAGGCAATGACATTGCCTTCGGGGTCGGTGAGAGTGACGATCGTGTTGTTGAACGAAGTCTTGATGTGTGCCTGTCCGACCGCAATGTTCTTGCGGACGCGACGGCGGGTACGAGTCTTGGCCGGTTTCTTGGCTGCCATGAAAGTTTCTAGCTCCTCACTTCGCGGGCTTCTTCTTGCCCGCAACGCTCATGCGGCGCGGACCCTTGCGGCCCCGGGCGTTGGTCTTGGTGCGCTGACCGCGGACCGGCAGTCCACGGCGGTGACGCAGGCCCCGGTAGGAGCCAATTTCCATCAAGCGCTTGACGTTCTGCGAACGCTCACGACGGAGGTCACCCTCAACGTCGAGCTCGTCGACTGCGTCGCGCAGCTTGATTACCTCGTCTTCGGTCAGGTCCTTGATCGGAGTGTCACGATCAATACCCACCTTGTCGAGAAGTTCCTGGGCGGTCGACTGACCGATCCCGTAGACATAGGTCAGGCCGACTTCGGCCCTCTTGTTCAAGGGGATGTTCACCCCGGCGATACGCGCCATCTAACTAACCCTGCCTCTGCTTGTGTCGCGGGTTCTCACAGATCACCAGGACGCGTCCGCGCCGGCGAATAATCTTGCACTTCTCACACATCGGTTTAACCGAGGCTCGGACCTTCATCGTCCTTTAGTTCCTTTGGAAGAGATCTCCCGAGAATCCCAGTAAACGGACTCCGGGCGTGAAAAAACGGCCGAATTTGGCCGAGGAAGAACAATAGCAGGCTTGTTCATGCCTTGTCCCAGGGGGTGAGGATGCGGGGGCCGTCTTCGGTAGCGGCGACCGTGTACTCGAAATGGGCGGCCATTGAGCCATCTTCCGAATAGACCGACCAGCCGTCGTCATCCATGTAGACATCCGGTCCGCCGACATTGACCATCGGTTCGATCGCGAAGACCATCCCGGCCTCGATTTCCGGTCCGCGGCCGGGGGTGCCGTAGTTCGGGATCTGCGGTTCCTCATGCATGCTCTGCCCCACCCCGTGACCGACCAGGGTGCGAATTACCGAGAAGCCGGCTGCTTCGACATGAGCCTGAACGGCGTGACCGATGTCTCCCACCCGGTTGCCCGGGACCATCTTTGCGGCCGCCAGGTCAAGGGATTCCTTGGTCACATCGAGCAGCTTCTGCGTCGTCGCGTCGATCTGGCCGACCGCGATGGTGCTCGCACCGTCGGCGACCCAGCCGTCGAGGGTTACTCCGATGTCAACCGAGAGGATGTCGCCCTTTTCGAGTTTGTAAGGCCCCGGGATGCCGTGAACGACCATCGAGTTCGGCGAGGCGCAGATCGAACCGGGGAATCCCCGGAAACCCTTGAAAGTAGGCACACCACCCTGCGAGCGGATGTACTTCTCCGCGACCTCGTCGAGTTCGGCGGTGGTGACTCCGGGCCGCACCTTGGCCCTGACCATCTTCATGCACCGGGCATGGACGGCGCCCGCGGCTGCCATCTTCTCGATCTGATCGTCCGTCTTGCGGATGATCATCAGGGGTGCTTCAGCGGCCTTCTTCGAGGCTGAGCGTCGAAACCAGGGTGCGGATCTTTTCGCTGACGCGGTCCGGATCATCGGCACCGTCCAGCGTGTTGAGCAGACCCTGCTTCTTGTAGTAATCGACCAGCGGCGAAGTCTTGTCGTGGTACTGCTCGAGCCGGTGACGGACCACTTCGGGCTTGTCGTCATCGCGGATGTAGAGCTCGGATCCGTCGACGTCGCAGATGCCTTCCTTCTCCGGCGGGCTGTACTCGACGTGGTAAACGTGACCCTTCTCCTGGCAGACACGCCGCCCGGAGAGCCGATTGACGATCTCGTCGTCGTCGACATCGATGAGGATGACCGCGGTGAGCTGACGGCCGAGCTTCAGAAGTTCGGCGTCGAGCGCCTCGGCCTGAGGCACCGTGCGGGGAAAACCGTCGAGGATGAATCCGTGGTCGGCCTCGCCTGACTGGAGGCGCTCGGCAATGATGCCGATGATCACTTCATCCGGAACCAGGTCGCCCCGGTCCATGAACTCCTTCGCCGCCTTACCGACCTCGGTGCCGTCCTTGACCGCGGCGCGGAGGATGTCCCCGGTCGCGTAGTAGGGATACTCGAAATCCTCCTGCAGCCGCTCGCCCTGGGTGCCTTTGCCGCTCCCGGGCGGGCCGAGCAGGATGAGATTCAGTTCTGGCATCGGTTCCGGGCCAGGGCCTACCTGAGGAAGCCCTCATAGTTGCGCATCATCAACTGCGACTCGAGCTGCTTGACCGTATCCAGGGCGACACCCACGACGATCAGGATCGAGGTGCCACCGAAGAAGAACCCGCCACCGATCTGGTTGAAGAGGATGGTCGGAAATGCCGCAACGGCACCAAGGTAGAGGGCGCCCGGGAAGGTCAGGCGGGATAGGACGCGGTCCAGATACTCGGCCGTGGGCCGTCCGGGACGCACGCCGGGTATGAACCCGCCGTACTTCTTGAGGTTGTCAGCCTGGTCCACCGGATTGAAGGTGACGGCGGTGTAGAAGTAAGTAAAGATGATGATGAAGAAGACTTCGCCAACCACGTAAGCCCAGCTCGACGGACTCAGGAAGGCCGCGAAGTCAAGGGCTGCAGGGGTGTTGATCAGCTGCCCGATCGTGGGCGGCATCGCCATGATCGAGGCGGCGAAGATGACCGGGATGACGCCGGCCATGTTGACCCGGAGCGGCAGGTAGGTCGAGCCGCCCGAAGTCATCTTGCGGCCGACCACACGCTTCGCGTACTGAACAGGAATCCGGCGCTGGCCTTCCTGTACGTAGACGATCGCGACGATCACGCCGAGGATGATGAACGGCAGCAGCACCACGAAGACCTGATCCGGGTTGTTCCACCAGGTCTGGATGCCCGGTAGCACGCCGGAGACGATCGAAGCGAAGATCAGCAGCGAAATGCCGTTGCCGATGCCTCGCTGGGTGATCAGCTCGCCGATCCACATCAGCAGGGTCGTACCGGCGGTGAGACAGATGACGATCAGGAACACGTTGCCGGGGGTCATGTTCGAGACGACGCTTTCGCCGCCGGCGGAGAGCGAGTTGAAAAGGAAGACGTAGGCGAAGGACTGCATCGCCGCCAGGCCAACGGTGAGGTAACGGGTGTACTGCGTGATCTTCTGCTGGCCGACTTCGCCTTCCTTCTGGAGGCGTTCCAGGGAAGGCACGACCACGGTCAGAAGCTGCAGGATGATCGAGGCCGTGATGTAGGGCATGATGCCCAGCGCAAACAGCGACAGTCGTGAAAGCGATCCGCCCGAGAACAGGTTCAGGAATCCGAGAATGTCGGATCCGGTCAGCTGGTCTTCGAGCGCCTTGACGGCATCGATGTCGATGCCGGGGGCGGGAATGTATGCGCCAAGCCGGTATAGGGCCAGCATGGCGGCCACAAAAAGGAGCTTCCTGCGGATCTCCGGTACGGAGAATGCCTTCGCGACTGTTGCGATCATCAGTCGATCAGCTCACAGCTTCCGCCGGCGGCTTCGATCTTCTCCTTGGCCGCAGCCGAAAAGCCGTGTGCCTTGACGGTCAGACCCTTGGAGATTTCGCCCCGGGCAAGGACCTTGACCGGATCCTTGCGGGTGGCGAGTCCAGCGGCCTTCAGCGTCTCCGGGGTGACCTCGGCGCCAGCCTCAAAGCGATCTTCGAGATCGCTGAGGTTGACCGGCTGGGTCGCGGTCCGGAAGTTCTCGAACGGCATCGACTTCTTCATGTGCGGGCCGCGCAGCTTGCGCATCCGCATGTGAATCGGTGTCTGACCACCTTCGAGGTTGGACTTCCGGCGATTGCCGGAACGCTGTCCCTGGCCGCCGTGTCCGCGGCCGGATGTCTTGCCTGTGCCCGAGCCGGGTCCACGGCCGATCCGCTTCTTCGGACGGCGTGAGCCGGGCTTGGGGCTCAGATTGTGAAGACCGATTTCTTCTTCGCGGCTTTCCTGCTTGTCAGCCATCAGGCCTCCTCAACCTCAACCAGGTGTGAGATCACCTTGAGCTGACCCTGGAGCTGGGGCGAATCCTCGCGCTCGACCGTGCGACCGCGCTTGCCCAGACCCAGAGCAGCGAGGGTGCCACGCTGGCTCGGGTTTGTATGAATTTCAGAACGTACCTGGGTGATCGCGAGCTTTGCCATCAGGACTCCCCGCCGGCACCGTCTCCGGCGTCTTCGGCCGGCGCGCCCTTGCTGCTCTTTTTCTCGGCGTCTTCGGCAGCCTCTTCGGTTTCCTGAACTGCTTCGGCCTCTTCAACAGCGGTCTCGCCCAGCTTCTCCTCGGCGGCGACTTCGGCTTCTACTTCAGAGGCGGCAGGCTCGGTCGGCTCGGGATCAACGGGGGTGTCGGCAGTTTCCTCGGCAGCCTTCTTCTCGACCGCGGCAATGTCAGCCGGAGTTTCGGAAGCAGCTTCAGCGGCAGCTTCTTCGGCCGGCGCTTCGACAGCAGCTTCTTCAGCCGGAGCTTCAGTAGCGGCAGCGGCATCAGCAGCAGATTCCACGGCGGCTTCGCTTTCAGCGTCGGGTGCTCCACCGGTGCCGGCACCATTCGTTGCCGATTCGGCCGGCACCCCATTTGTGGTCGAGGCCTCTGCTTCAGGTTCCTCGTCGTGGTAGATGCCAAGAACCTCGGAGATCGTCAGGCCGCGCAACTCGGCGACCTCTTCCGGCCGGCGAAGACGGACGATGCCGTCCATGGTCGCCTTGACCAGATTGATCGGGTTCTGGGTGCCGACACTCTTGGTGAGGATGTCGCGAACACCGCCCAGTTCGAGCACGGCACGTACGCCACCACCGGCAATTACGCCGGTTCCCGGGCTGGCCGGGCGAAGCACTACGTGACCGGCGCCGAAGCGGCCGATGATCTTGTGGGTGATCGTGTCCCCGTACTTGGGGATGCGAACCAAATTCTTGCGAGCGTTCTCGACGGCCTTCTGGATGGCGAGCGGAACTTCCCGCGCCTTTCCGTAGCCGATACCGACAACTGACTCTTCATCGCCAACAGCGACCAGTGCAGTGAACGAGAAACGACGACCGCCCTTGACCACTTTGGCCACACGGTTAATCTCGATCACACGCTCCTGCAGGTCAAGTCCCTTCGGACTGACCATCTCGACGCGGGCTGTATCCATTCCCTTCATTTCAGCTATTCACCGTACTGGAGTCCTAGAACTCCAGGCCACCCTCTCTCGCACCTTCGGCGAGGGCCTTGACCCTGCCGTGGTAGCGGTAACCGCTTCGGTCGAACACACATGTCTCGACGCCTGCCTTCTTTGCTCGTTCGGCCAGCAATTCGCCAGCCTTCTTCGCCTGTTCGGTACCTCGGAGCTTGCTGAGCTCCGCTTCGGTCCAGTTGGCCGCGGCCAGCGTCTTGCCATCGACATCGTCGATGAGCTGCGCAAAAATGCCGCGATTGGAGCGGTACACCGAAAGCCGGGGCCGTTCGGCGGTTCCGGACACTTTGGCCCGGACCCGGTAACGGCGACGCTGCCGACGTTGACGATTGGTAACGACGGTCATACGCGCTTACCGACCTTCCTGGCGACGTGTTCGCCGCGGTAGCGGATGCCCTTGCCCTTGTAGGGCTCCGGCGGACGGCTCTCGCGGATGTTCGCCGCAACCTGGCCGACCTTCTGCTTGTCAATCCCCCTGACGATGATTTCCGTCGGCTGGGGAAGTTCAAATTCGATGCCCTCGGGCGCCTCGATGCTGACCGGATGCGAATAACCCAGCGCGAGCTCAAGGCCCTTGCCCTTGGCGGCGGCACGGTAGCCAACGCCCTGGATCTCAAGGACCTTCTCGTAGCCGTCGGTGACTCCGACGATCATGTTCGCGATCAGGCTGCGGGTCAGACCATGCAGCGCACGGTGGTTGGGGCGGTTGGTGGGACGATCCACCGTGATCGACCCGTCCTCCGTCTTCACGGTCATCTCGGTCGAGATCTCCTGACGGAGCTCGCCCTTCGGGCCCTTGACTGTGACCAGTCCGGGCTTGATGTCGATCTCTACCCCTGAGGGGAGTTCGACTGGTTTTCTTCCAATTCGGCTCATCAGTTCCTCATTACCAGACGTAGGCGAGCACCTCGCCGCCAACGCCTTCCTTCTTCGCTTCGTGACCGGTCATCACGCCATGTGAGGTGGTGATGATCGCGGTACCGGTACCACCGTGAACCCTGGGGACCTCGCCGTTGCCGACGTAACGCCGGCGGCCGGGACGGGAAACCCGCTCGATGCCGGTGATCACCGGCTGGTGGTCCTTCGTGTACTTGAGCTCGACCGTGATCTTCTCGCCCACGTCGGCAGCGCCCTTCTCGAAACCCGAGATGTAGCCCTGCTCCGTGAGGATGCGGGAAATTTCCAGCTTCAGCTTCGAGCTGGGCATCTCGACACTGGACAGGCCGGAGCTCAGTCCATTGCGGATGCGGGTCAGGTAATCGGAAATCGGATCGGTAAGCATCAGATCACCAGCTCGACTTCGTCATGCCGGGGATGTAGCCCTCGTGAGCAGCCTCGCGCAGGCAGATCCGGCAGATGCCGAACTTCCTGTAGTACGCACGGGGGCGTCCACACCGGCGGCACCGGTTGTATTCACGGGTCGAAAACTTCGCCTTGCGCTGCTGGCGCACCTTCTGTGACGTCTTGGCCATTAGGCCTGGCCCTCCTGCGTTTCGGCCCCGGCACCGTCAGGTGACTCTTCAGCCGGGGTCTCGTTGGGTTCTACGGCCGGTTCATCTTCCGATGCCTCTTCAGCCGCTTCATTTTCAGTTTCTGCTGCCGCGTCGGCACCATCATTTGCCTCTTCGGCCGACGCTTCTGGTGCCGCCTCTTCGGTGGCTTCTACTTCCTCTTCGGCACCCTCGGGGACCGGACGACCTTCCTTGGCGAAAGGCATGCCCAGGCCGAGCAGCAGCTCGAAAGCCTCGTAGTCCGTCGGAGCGGACGTGGTGATCGTGATGTCGAGACCGTGGGTCTGATCGACTGTGTCGTAATCGATCTCGGGGAAAATCAGCTGTTCGCGGACACCCATCGAGTAGTTGCCGCGACCGTCGAAGGAAGTTGCCTTCAGACCACGGAAGTCACGGATGCGCGGAATCGCGATCGAGGTGAGTCGATCGAGGAATTCCCACATGCGGGCACCGCGCAGGGTCACCGAAGCACCGACCGGCATGCCTTCGCGAAGCTTGAAAGACGCGATCGACTTCCTGGCAATCCGGATGTTCGGCTGCTGGCCGGCGATCGTGGCGAGTTCGCCAATCGCCTTCTCGCGCTGCTTGGTGTCGTAAGAAGAACCGAGACCCATGTTCAGGGTAATCTTCTGGAGTCGCGGCGCCCTCATCGGGGTCGAGTAACCGAACTTCTCCATCAGCTGCGGGAGCACCTCGTCGTTGTAAGTGTCTCGAAGCCTGGGCGGCGGAACTGCCTGCTGGGTTGTAGTAGCTGCTTCCATGTTCTTCTCTAAATGGCCTCGCCGGTGCGCTTGGAAAAGCGCTGGCGAACGCCGTCGTCGGTGATTCGGACGCCGATGCGGGTCGGCTTGTTGTCGGTCGGGTCGACCAGCATCACGTTGGAAACGTGGATCGGACCCTCCATCTCGATGATCCCGCCTTCCTTGCCCTGGCCTCGGCCGTCAGGCGAAGGCTGGGCGCGCTGGTGGCGCTTGATCATGTTGAGGCTTTCAACGTACACGGTCTGCTTCTCGGGGTTGGTCCGGATGACCTTGCCCTGCTTGCCCTTTTCCTTGCCGCTGATCACCTGGATCTGGTCGTCCGTGCGAATACGCATCACAGCACCTCCGGGGCGAGCGAAATGATCTTCATGAAGTCACGGTCGCGCAGCTCGCGGGCGACCGGTCCGAAGATCCGGGTTCCACGCGGGTTGTTCTGGGCGTCGATCAGCACGGCGGCGTTTTCGTCGAAGGCGATGTAGGTGCCGTCGGAGCGGCCGAGTTCCTTCTTGGTCCGCACGATGACGGCCTGAACGACCTCGCCCTTCTTGACGTTGCCCTGCGGGCTTGCCTGCTTGACGGTCGCGGTGATCACGTCACCGATCGAGCCGTACTTGCGATGCGAACCGCCCTTGACGCGGATGCAGAGGATCTCGCGAGCGCCCGAGTTGTCGGCGACGCGCAGTCTGGATTCCTGCTGAATCACCTTCTACCTCGCCTTCTCGACAACTTCAATCAGGCGCCAGTGCTTGGTCCTGGAAAGCTTGCGGGTCTCGATCACGCGGACCACGTCGCCCTCATTGGCTTCGTTGCGCTCGTCGTGAACGTGGATCTTGTGGGTCTGGCGGACGATCTTTTCGTAGACCGGGTGACGCCGGGCGGTGTCGATCTGGACCGTGATGGTCTTGTCGGTCTTGTTGGACACGACCTTGCCCTGGCGCTCCTTCGGCTTGCCCGTGCGGGTCTTCTCGGCCGGCGGGGTACCAACGCCGTCACCCTTGCGGGCCGACTTGATTTCCTCGCGGCGATTGCGACGGACAGCAGCCTTCTTCTTCCGGGCTGCCTCACGCTCGGCCTGGCGTTCCTCGCCTGACTTCTCGGGTCCGGCTTCACCGGACTCACGGGACTTGAGCACGCGGCGGCGTTCCTTCCAGGGAAGGTCGGCCAGCGGATCTTCTTCGGCGGGTGCCTCTTCAGCCACGGGGGCCTCGGGAGCAGCCTCCTCGGCCGCCTCCGGGGCTTCTTCTACCGGGGCTTCCTGGGCTTCTTCTGTGTTTTCAGTTTCTTCTTCAGACATAAGTTCCTACTTGGCGCTCGACTCGCGCTCGAGATCGATATTGCGCTGCTTGGCGATGGTCAGGAGCCGGGCTACATCCCTGCGGGCACGGCTCAGTGAATGCGAATCCTCGAGTTCACCGGTGGCGTGCCGGAGGCGCAGGTTGAACGCTTCCTCACGGGCTTCCTTGAGCTTCTCAACGAGCTCGACGTCATGCATGCTGTGTGCTTCCGAGGCCTTCACTCGCCCGCTCCTTCACGCTGGACAAACTTGGTCCTGACCGGAAGCTTGTGGCTGGCGACGCGCATTGCCTCGCGGGCCAGATCCTCCGGAACACCGGAAAGTTCGAACATCACACGGCCGGGCTTGACCACGGCGACCCAGCCTTCCGGGTTGCCCTTGCCCTTACCCATGCGGGTTTCGGCCGGCTTCTTGGTGACAGGCTTGTCCGGAAACACATTGATCCAGACCTTGCCGCCACGCTTGATCTTTCGGGTCATCGCGACTCGGGCAGCCTCGATCTGGCGGTTGGTGACCCAGCCGCGGTCGAGGGACTTGAGACCGTATTCGCCGAAGGTCACGGCGGTGCCACCCTTCGCGTTGCCCTTGCGGCGGCCACGCATGACCTTGCGGTGCTTGACCCGCTTCGGCATCAACATCAGCGACGACCTCCCCTGCGATCGTCACCACGGCCGCCACGACGCTCGGGGCGATCGCTCTGCTGGGCCTCTTCCGAGGTCCGCGCGGACTCGAAGCCCTCGGGCATGACTTCGCCCTTGTTGATCCAGCACTTGACGCCGATGCGTCCGGTACCGGTTCGGGCTTCGACAAATCCGTAGTCAATATCGGCACGCAGGGTGTGAAGCGGGACGCGGCCATCCGAGTAACCCTCGGTGCGGGCCATTTCGGCACCACCCAGGCGACCGGAAATCTGGACCTTGACGCCCTTGGCGCCGGAGCGCATGGCTGAAGTCAGGGCACGCTTCATGGCGCGGCGGAATGCGACGCGATTCTGGAGCTGTTCGGCGATCGACTGGGCAACCAGCTTGGCGTCGAGCTCGGGACGCTTGACTTCGCGGATGTTCACCTTCACCGGCGAGCCGGTGATCTTGTGAAGTTCCTTGCGGAGCGCGTCAACCTCGCTGCCGGACTTGCCGATCACGATGCCCGGACGGGCGGTGTGAATGTCCACGGCGACTTCGCCGCGACGCTCGATCGTGATGTCGGACAGGCCGGCGTGAGCAAGCTTGTTCTGGATGTGGTCACGGATCGCCAGGTCCTGCATCAGCAGGTCAGCAAATTCCTTGTCGGCGAACCAGTTGGACTTCCAGTCGTGGATGTAGCCGACTCGGAAGCCTTCGGGATGGATCTTCTGTCCCATAAGTCTTCTATTCCTCGTCTTCCGGGGTCAGCGCCACGGAGATGTGGCAAGTGCGCTTGTGAATCGGGGTTGCCCGGCCCATAGCCCGCGGCCGGAACCGCTTCAGGGTGGGTCCTTCGTCAACCCGGATCTCGGCGACGACCATTTCGTCACCGATCAGCTCGTGATTGGCTTCAGCGTTGGCAGCGGCCGACTCGATCACCTTGGCGATGTCGTCAGCGGCTGTACGCGGTGAAAACTGCAGCAGAGAGCGGGCGTCGTCGATGTGCTTGCCACGGACCTGGTCGGCGATCAGACGGGCCTTGCGAGGCGAAACGCGCACGTACTTGGCGGTAGCGCGGACCAGCACCGGCTCCTCCAGCTCTTCCTTCTTTGCGGTCTTGGCGGCCATCAGTCCTTACCGCCGGTATGCGACTTGAAGGTACGAGTCGGGGCGAACTCGCCCAGCTTGTGACCGACCATCGACTCGGAGATGAAAACCGGCACGTGCTTGCGGCCATCGTGGACGGCGATCGTGTGTCCGACCATCTCCGGGAAGACGGTCGAACGACGCGACCAGGTCTTGACCATGTTCTTGTTGCCAGCCTCGTTCATGGCGTTGATCCGGCTCATCAGCCGCTCTTCCACGAACGGGCCCTTCTTGGTTGACCTACCCACGGTCTACCTACCCTTCTTCTTTCCGCGACGACGGCCGCGGACGATGTAGCGATCGGACGGCTTGCCCTTCTTGCGGGTGCGATACCCGAGCGTGGGCTTGCCCCATGGGGTGACCGGATGGCCACCGGGAGTCTTGTGAGCCTCGCCACCGCCGTGCGGGTGGTCGACGGGGTTCATGGCGATACCGCGGGTCTGCGGACGCTTGCCCTTGTGCCGGTTACGGCCGGCCTTGCCGATCTTCACGTTCTGGTGTTCGGCGTTTGAAAGCGTGCCGATCGTGGCCCGGCATTCAGCGCGAACCAGACGCATTTCGGAGGACGGAAGTCGCAGGGTGACCATGTCACCCTCCTTCGCGGCGAGCTGGATCGAAGTACCGGCGCTGCGGCCGAGCTTGCCGCCCTGACCGGCCTTCAGCTCCACGTTGTGAACGGTGGTGCCGACCGGCATCTCACCGAGTGCGAGGCAGTTGCCGGGACGGATGTCCGAGCCCGGTCCCGAGCTGACCATGTCTCCGACTTCAATCTGTGCCGGGGCCAGGATGTAGCTCTTGACGCCGTCCACGTAGTGGAGCAGGGCGATGTAAGCGGACCGGTTGGGGTCGTATTCGATGGTCGCGACCTTGGCCGGAATCCCGTCGCGGGTGCGCTTGAAATCGATCTTCCGGTAGCGGCGTTTGGCCCCTCCGCCGCGATGGCGGGAGGTGATGCGGCCGTGGGCGTTCCGGCCACCGGACTTCTTGATGCCCTCGGTCAGCTTGCGCTCCGGCTCGGTGGCCGTGATCTGCTCGCGCAGCTGGTACGTCGCGAAGCGGCGCCCGGGGCTGGTCGGTTTTGTCTTGCGAATTGCCATTAGCTAGTTCCTCAAATCCCTTACTCGACCGCTGCGCCTTCGAAGAGCTCGATGGTGTCGCCCGGGGCAAGTTCAACGATTGCCTTTTTCCAGGCACGACTCCGGCCTGAATGCAGGCCGCGGCGCTTCGGCTTGGATCGGACCTTGGAGGTCCTGACCTTCACCACTTCGACTCCGAACGCCTTTTCGACGGCGTCCTTGATCTCGAACTTGTTTGACCGGTCGTCGACCCGGAATGTGTACTTGCCGGCCGCGATCAGGGCATAGGCCTTCTCGGAAATGACCGGACGGATGATCACGCTGCGCGGATCCATCACTCACCGTCCTTTTCAGTTTCGGATCCACCGCGTTCAACCTCGGCTGACTGCTTGGCCAGAACCTCGAGGGCACCCTCGGAAATCACGATCGAAGCGGCGCCGATCACATCTACGACGCCGGTCGCTCCGACTTCCATCACGTCAACCCGGGGGATGTTGCGGAAGCTCTTCAGCAGCCCGGTCTCGTCCCCGAGGATGATCACCGCGGTCGAGCGCTTGGCGCCCCACTTCGCCAGGGCCGCCGCAGCGTCCTTGGTCGAGGGGGTTTCGAAATCGGCAGCCTTGACCACGGCGACGCTGCCACGCTCGGCGTGAACCGAAAGGGCGGAGCGCATCGCCTTGCGGCGGGCCTTGCGATTGACCTTGACCGTGTAGTGGCGCGGCTTCGGACCGAAGGCGGCACCGCCGCCGTAACGGTTCGGAACGCTAAGCGCGCCTACCCGGGCGCGGCCCGTGCCCTTCTGGCGCCATGCCTTGGCGGTGGTCATTGAAACTTCGCCACGGGTCAGGGTCGAGGCGGTGCCCCGGCGACGCGCGTTGGCGTCAGC
>JAUPTY010000105.1 GCA_030917845.1 Actinomycetota bacterium
GTGAAGGATGTGGTCAGCCTGACGGAGGATGTCGAGCCGTTCCTTGTTGACCTCACCGCCGACGATCCGGATGCCGAGCCCGGGCCCCGGGAAGGGCTGACGCCAGACCATTCGGTCGGGCAGTTCAAGTTCGGTGCCGACCGCCCGCACCTCATCCTTGAAGAGCATGCGAAGCGGCTCGACCAGATCGAACTGGAGATCCTCGGGCAGACCCCCGACATTGTGATGGGACTTGATCGTCGCGGCGTGGTCGGAACCGCCGGATTCGATCACGTCCGAGTAGAGGGTGCCCTGGACGAGGAAGTCGGCTCCCTCGATCTTGGTTGCTTCCTCCTCGAAAACCCGGATGAATTCCTCGCCGATGATCTTGCGCTTGGTCTCGGGATCTGTGACCCCGGCCAGCTTCGAGAGGAATCGCTCCTCAGCCTCGACGTGAACCAGCGGGATTCCGAAGTGCTGGAAGTCCTCGACCACCTGCTCGGCCTCGTTCATCCGCATCAGGCCGTGATCGACGAAGACGCAGGTCAGCTGGTCGCCGATCGCCTCGTGGACCAGTTTTGCGGCGACCGAGGAATCGACCCCGCCGGAGAGCCCGCAGATCGCCCTGCCGCTGCCGATCTGTTCGCGAATCGCGTTGACCTGCTCGGTCACGATCGAAGCGGCGCTCCACTGTTCCTCACAGCCCGCGACCTCCCGCAGGAAGCGCTTCAGCACTTCGGTGCCATAGGGCGTGTGGACCACCTCGGGATGGAACTGGATCCCGTAGAGCTTCTTCTCGGCTGACTCCAGCGCTGCCACGGGGGAACCGGGGGTCGAGGCGATCGGAGTGAAGCCTTCCGGGGCCTCGAACACCGAGTCGCGGTGGCTCATCCAGCAGTTCTGCTCGTTCGGCAGCCCGCCCAGCAATATCCCGCCGTCGCCAGTCACGGTCAATGCGGTGCGGCCGAACTCGCCGGCCTCGGCACCTTCAACCTTGCCTCCGAGGGCATGTGCCATCGCCTGCATTCCGTAACAGATCCCCAGCACCGGGATCCCGAGGCCGGTCAGCCTTTCGGGGAAATCCGGAGCCTCCGGGTCATAGACGGAGGCCGGCCCGCCGGAAAGCACCAGGGCTTTCGGCTTGCGTTTCACGATCTGTTCGATCGAGGTCGAGGCCGGGAGGAGTTCGGCAAAAACGCCGCATTCACGGATGCGGCGGGCGATGAGCTGGGAGTACTGGCCCCCGAAGTCGAGGACCAGCACTTCCTCGGTTGTGGCCACCGACATCAGTCGTCGGCCACCCCGACTCCCGCCGAAACGGCGGCTCGCCCGTTGGAACCCATGCCGACGGCCTGCTCCGTCTGGAGCTTCTTGCCTTCGGTCATCAGAGCGGGAGCGATCATCATTTCCGCCCGCTGGAACGAGCGGATGTCTTCGTAGCCAGTGGTCGCCATCGAAGTCCTGAGGGCACCCATCAAGTTGAAGGTGCCGTCGTTCTCGTGGGCGGGTCCGAGGAGAATCTCCTCCATCGTGCCGTCCTGGACGGTGGTGACCCTGGTACCGCGTGGCAGCGACGAGTGGAAGGTCGCCATGCCCCAGTGGTAGCCGCGGCCGGGAGCTTCCTTGGCGCGAGCCAGCGGCGAGCCGATCATCACGGCGTCGGCTCCGCAGGCGATCGCCTTGGAGATGTCCCCGCCGGTACGCATGCCGCCGTCGCCGATGACGTTGACGTACTCGCCGGTCTCGAGCATGTGCTGCGAGCGGGCGGCCGCCACATCGGCGATCGCAGTCGCCTGGGGCACGCCGATTCCGAGCACGCCGCGTGTGGTGCAGGCGGCGCCGGGGCCGACTCCGACCAGAACGCCGACCGCGCCGGTCCGCATCAGATGCAGGCCGGTCGAGTAGGAGGCACAGCCGCCGACCACGGTCGGGACGGGCACTTCGGCGATGAATTCCTTCAGGTTGAGCGGCTCGACAGTGGTCGAGACGTGCTCGGCCGAAATCACGGTGCCCTGGACTACCAGGATGTCGAGGCCGGCTTCGATCGCCACCTCGTAGTACTTCTGGACCGACTGGGGAGTGAAGGATCCGCAGACAACTGCGCCCTTCGACTTGATCTCGGCGATCCGCTGGGCGACCAGTTCCTTCTTGATCGGCGTCTCGTAGATCTCCTGCATGAGCGATGTCGCCTTGTCCTTGGGGACCTGGGAGATCTCCTGGAGCTTCTCTTCCGCATTTTCAAAGCGGGTCCAGATGCCCTCGAGGTTGAGCACACCGAGGCCACCCAGCTTGTGGACGAGCACAGCCGTCTCCGGGCTGACCACTCCGTCCATCGCGGAAGCGACCAGGGGCAGGTCGAACCGGTACGGGCCGAGCGTCCAGCTGATGTCAATGTCATCAGGGTCTCGGGTCCGTCGGGAAGGAACGATGGCTACATCGTCGAATCCGTAAGCACGTCGGCCTTTCTTGCCTCGGCCGATCTCAATTTCCAATTAGGTCCTCCAAGGGCTCCAGGGTGAAGAGGGGCACATTACGTGTCTCTGCGGACGGTTCAACAGAGACTACGCCTCCACACCTCCCGGCTGCGGCATGGCGTTAACGAGTAAGACCCCCACTCCGGAGGAGCGAGGGCCTTACAGGGAGGGTGTGAGTCCTGACTTCCGGTCCGGAACCCACGATTACTGCCACATGACCGGGGAGGAGAAACCCCGTATCGCAGGGTTAAATCTAGAACTGGCGGTTCAGCCGGATGATCGACCGCGGTACAGGATCGGGCCGGACCGGCTGTCCCCCGGTCCCAGTCATGCGGGGGCCGGCGTTCAGATCTCCGGGCTCAGACGCCGGCCGGAAGCTGAAGCTGGCGTACCTCGACGCTGTCAAGCAGGCTCTCGGCCCGACCCCGGTCGATCACACCCGCACCAAGATGCTGGGTGGCCTCGGCTCCACAGGCAACCCCGTAGGCCAGGCACTCTTCCGGCGAGCCTCCGTCATAGCGGGCGGCGATGTATCCGGCGACGAAAGCGTCACCCGAGCCGACCGTGGAAATCGGGTCCAATGGTTCAATCACCGCTTCCAGCATGCGGCGCTCGGATCCTTCGCCGACGATCGCGACGCAGCCCTCGGGCAGGGTAATCACCGACTCGGCCGGGCCCATTTCAACCAGCTCGGAGAGAACGTCAAGCGTTTCTTCCCGCGTGTCGAACTCATGGCCGACCAGCTCCTCGGCTTCAAGTTTGTTCGGGGTGATCATGTCTGGGCCGGCCCGCATGCCGGCAGACATCGCCTCACCCTCGGAATCGAGCAGCACCGGCAGCCCGGCCCGCTTCATGGCGTCGACCAGGCGGGCGTAGAACTCGCCGTCAATCCCCCGCGGCAGGCTTCCGGCCAGCACGCAGAGCTTGGCTCCGCCAGCCAGATAGTCGAGCCGCTCGATGAAGGCATCTAGTTCCTCCGGGCTGACCACGGGACCTCGTTCGTTCACCTCGGTCTGTTCGCCGGTGGTCGGATCAACCACGGCGAGGTTGAAGCGGGTCTCCTCGGCGATCCGGATGAAGTCGGTCAGGAGGCCCTCTTCACCGAGCTGCTTGAGGACCCGGTCGCCGTTGCCGCCGCCGACCAGTCCCGTCGCGATTACCGGTCTGCCGAGCAGGCCGAGGGCGCGGGCCACATTGATGCCTTTTCCGCCGGGAACCGTCCTTGTTTCAACCGAACGATGACGGTGCCCGAGCCGGAGATTGGGCACGGCAACGGTGCGGTCTATCGCCGCATTCAAGGTCACGGAGATGATCATCTTCTCGTCCTAAGCACTCGCTCCAACCTCTTCCTCGCTTTGGCCTCCCGCCGCCTTCGCAACAGGAGGACCACCGCAAGTATGGCGAAGAGCAAAAGTACGAGGAGGCCGACGAGAAGCAGGGGGTTTCCGAGCAGCCGGTCGGTCAAGGTCGGCTCTTCAATCGCGAGTCCCGCATAAAGGGGCTCCCGGGCGAAAGGCTGGCCGTTCAGCAGCACCGTGGCGGTGCCGATCCGCTGGCCCAGGGTGATCGGACCTTCGACCTCCCCGGGGAGGTCGGTAACCACTTCCAACTGTTCGCCGTCCCGCACTCCGATGCGGACCCGTTGCTTGGCTTCAACCGGCAGGTCCACATCCTCGTACTTGACCGGGATCAGTTCCACCGACCGGTCGACCTTGATCGGAACTTCCTTGTCGTAAAGCGAAAAGCCCCAGTCGAGCAGGCGCACGGTCTCCTCGTTGCGGGCGGCCTCGGTCGGGGCGCCAATCACCGCGCCAATCAGTTCAGTTGCCTTCTTGCGGCCATCCGAGGCCAGCGTGTACCCGGAACTGAGGGTGTGACCGGTCTTGATCCCGCGAGCCCAGGGGTTGTCACGCAGGAAGCTGTCAGTGGTCTCGATGACCAGCGGCGGGTCGTAACTGGTCAGCCTCGCGATCCTTGCGCCGGAGATCTTCCGCAGCCGCGGCATTGCCATCAACACGCGGCCCAGCTCGGCCAGGTCTGCGGCCGAGGTGTAGTGCTTCGGGCCGTCGAGACCGACCGGGTTCTGGTAATTCGTGTCATCGAGGCCTAGCTGCCGGGCGGTCCGGTTCATCAACCGGACGAAGGCAGGCTCACTGCCCGAAACAGCTTCGGCCAGAGTGACAGCGGCATCGTTACCGCTCAGCATCATCAGGCCGTAGAGCAGGTCCCGCACCGAGACCACCTGACCCGCTTCGAGCCCCATCAGCGATTCGGCCGGGTCGGCCTCGTAATCGGCTGCCTTCAACCGCTTCCTGAAGGGCAGCTTCTTCGCCGCCAGGTAAGCGGTCATCATCTTGGTCGTCGACGCCATCGCCAGATGGCGGTTCACCGCTTGGCCGGCAAGTGGCTGCCCGGTCCGCGCATCGACCACGATCCACGCCTTCGCGTCCAGCTTCGGCCCCTTCTCCGGAGCCTTGGCTGCGGTGGCGGATCCGGCGCCTGAACCCCAGAGGATGAGGATCAGGAAGAAGGTTGCCGGCCAGCCTCGACGGGTCAACGCAACTGGAGCTCTTGACCTGGCTGGAGGGCCTGCGGATCGAGATCCGGATTCAGTGCCTCGAGCCGGTCGACCGAAATACCGGTCTTCTGGGAGATGATCGTCAGGTTGTCACCCTCCTGGACCTCGTACTTCTTCTTGTTGGTCTTGGGCTGGTTCTGAGCCTGGCGAGCGGGGTTCTGCTTGCCCCCCTTGGTTTCGTCGTTGCTACTCGTCGCAGCGCCGATCGCGACCACGACGACAATCACCGCGGCGATCAGACCGATCGCGGCGAGGAGGCGGGTTAGGTGGGAGGTCTTCTTCTCTTCCATCGGGCCAAAAGGGTGACTGGAGGTCGAAAAGTTACAACTATGACGCAGTCAGGCGCATGGCCCGTTCGGATCCGGGCGCGATCAACCGGAGACCGACCAGACCGCTTCGCGCAGCTCCTCGGCCGCTGCCGCCGGATCCGGGGCGTTCGCTATCGAACGGGAGGCCGGGATCAGCGCTGCGGCCCGTCCGGGAGCAAAAGCGGGGCCAAGGTCCTCGGCCTGGCCGCCCTGCGCGCCTACCCCGGGGATCAGGAACATCGCTCTTGGCATCAACTCACGCAGCCGGGCGATGTGTTCGGGGGCAGTCGCGCCGACTACGGCACCCATCCCGGAAAGAGTTGTCTCGCTGCCGGCGAGCCGGTCGGCGTAACGGTCGACCATCCTGGCCAGTTGCTCATGCACCGGGCCGTTGGCAGTCTCAAGGTCTTCGATGTCGGCGGCACCCGGATTGCTGGTCCGGACCAGGGCAAAGACTCCCGCCCCGGCAGCCTCGGCCGCTTCAACCATCGGTTCCAGGGCATCGTTACCGAGCAGCGGATTGGCGGTGAAGGCATCCGCGCCCAGTCCTTCGACCGGTCCGAAAGGTGAGTCCGTGGTGCCAACCATTGCCTGGCCGTAAGCCCTGGCAGAAACCGGGACGTCACCTCGCTTGCCGTCGGCGACGACCAGAAGTCCAGCCTCGCGGGCTCCTTCGCAGACCTCTTCGAGGGCTTTCCAGCCGGGCCAGCCGAGCCGTTCGAAGCAGGCCAGCTGCGGCTTTACCGCGATACAGGAAGGTCCGGCCAGATCGATGATCCGGCGGCAATGCACCGAGACGGCGGCTCCCGCCGCTTCGGCCGCCGATCCTTCGGACCAGTCGGTGATCGAGTCACCGAGTCCGGCTGGATCGGGATCCAGGCCAAGGCAGA
>JAUPTY010000106.1 GCA_030917845.1 Actinomycetota bacterium
CAACAAGGGTCAGCACGAGGATCGAAGCCGCCGGAACGGTGAGTGAGTCCATGCCTCCACCCTGCCGGGGAAAAGCTCACACGTGGCTCTACAGGTGCAAAATCACTGCAACAAAAAGGCCGGCACAAGGCCGACCTTAATCTACTATCTGGATCCTCCAGGACCGAGCTGGCAAGGATTTCCGCTGAAAGACCCGTCGATAGTGCCCCGGCACGTGAGCCGGGGCTTTCAGCGGAACTGACGAAGCCAGCGTGATCCTGGTGGAGTCAGATCAAGTGGCTTCGCGGAGCTTCTGCGCTTCGTTCAGTGACTGGAGCTTCTTCAGCGACTGATTCTCGATCTGACGGATACGTTCGCGGGTCACGTTGAAGGTACGCCCGACCTCATCGAGGGTGCGGGGATGCTCGCCGCCGAGCCCGTACCGGAGCTCGAGCACGCGGCGCTCGCGGTAGGAGAGATTCTCCAGCGATTCCTTCAGCGCTTCCTTGGTCAGCAGGTCAGCGGCGCGGTCGAAAGGCGATTCCGCCTTTTCGTCGGCGATGAACTGGCCGAACTCGGATTCCTCTTCGTCACCGACCGGCTTCTCGAGCGAGACGGGTGACTGGGCGGAACGCTTGATCGAGTCGACTTCCTCGGGATCGATGCCGGTTACTTCGGCGATCTCTTCCGGGGTGGGCTCACGACCCAACTCGGTGACCAGCTTGCGCTCGGCGCGGCCGATCTTGTTCAGCTTCTCGACCACGTGGACCGGGATGCGGATGGTCCGGGCCTTGTCGGCCAGAGCGCGGGCAATTGCCTGCCGGATCCACCAGGTCGCGTACGTCGAGAACTTGAATCCCTTGCGGTAATCGAACTTCTCGGCTGCGCGGACCAGTCCGAGCGTGCCTTCCTGGATCAGGTCAAGGAAGGGCAGACCCTGGTTACGGTAGTTCTTGGCGATCGATACGACGAGCCGGAGGTTCGACTCGACCATTTTCTGTTTGGCGTCGAGGTCACCGCGCTCGATCCGCTTGGCGAGATCGACTTCTTCCTGGGCAGTCAGCAGTCGAACCTTGCCGATGTCCTTGAGGAAGAGCTGCAGTGAGTCGGTGGTCATGTCCGGCTTGAGGTCGAGCGCCTCCTTCTTGCGCCGGCGACCGCGACGGCCGTCGGAGCGCTCGTTCTCAGCGGAGGCCTTCTGCGCCGGATCAACATCCTCGACCAGTTCGATGCCCTGCTTCTCGATGTGACCGTAAAGGTCTTCGATGTCAGATTCGTCGAGATCGACCTCGGCCACGGCAGTGGAGACGTCACCGTATGTGAGCACGCCGAGCTGCTGACCACGATTGACGAGCGTCTTTACTTCTTCTAGTTCCTGGAGTTCGGCTACAAGCATCTTGTCCCTATCTGGTATTCCCTGTGGCGGCGTTCAATAATCCTTCTGCCCGGAAACTGAGGGTCCGGGTGACGGTCAAATTTCATTGGATCACTCGTCAAGATCCACATACGCTCGGGGTTTGCGGGGCAGGAAAAGCCTCCGCCATCTCTAAGTGGTCAAACGAGTGATCGGATAATAGCCACTTCACTAAGTAAAGTCAAGGGGCCGCGATCCGTGGGGTACTCCATACTCAAGGAACGCGGTTTAGCCCGATGAGTTGCACCAACTGTGACGAAAATCATCCAGCGCATCCCAACGATGCGCCTCTTCCCATCTCCGAACAGTGGAAGCATCTTCACTGGCTGCAGGCCTTCTGGACCAGGTCCTGGCGCGAGAACATCACCGGTCTTTCCGGCATGGTCGCTTACAACCTCATGCTGGCGATATTCCCCTTCGCCTTCCTCGTGCTCTTTATTTTCTCCCAGGTCCTCCAGATCGAAGGAGTTGAGGCTGGAATCGTCGAAGACCTGCAGCGCCTGTTTCCCAATGCCGGCTCCGACACGCTGAACGACGTCACCTCGGCGATCCGCAACAACTCCGCCACCCTGGGCATCGCGGCGGCAGTCGGCTCGCTCTGGATCGGAGCCTCATTCTGGGGCTCGATGGACACCGCTTTCTGCCGGATCTACCACGTCGAATGCCGTGGCTGGTGGGAACAGAAGCGTTTCTCACTGGTAATGCTTCTGATCGTCACGGTCTTCCTGCTGGGCAGCGTCCTCCTCCCAGCCCTCGAGGGAGCGCTGATTCGCCAAACGGACAACCTCCCGTTCGGACTGAACGAGATCCAGAACCTCGATAACGCAGTCCTGCTGGCAGTGACTATCGGCCTCAACTTCACGGTTGCGGCAGTGATCTACTGGGCCGTGCCGAAGGGGCATATGCGCTGGATCGCGGTATGGCCGGGTGCTCTGTTCACCACCTTGGTTGCCCTGATCGCAAACTGGCTCTTCCCGATCTATCTCAACAACGTCTCGGCCCTGAACCGTTTCGGATCAACGATCGGGTTCATTCTCATCGCCCTTTTCTGGTTTTACCTGGTGGCTCTGACCATGCTCGCCGGCGCCGTGATCAATTCGATCCGCCACGAGTACCACGATACGGGTCGCCTCCCTTACGGCATCCTCAGCCGGGCCCAGCTGCTCGCACAGATCCAGGCCGAGGAGGAGAAGGCCGCTCACCAGACCATGGCAGAGCCCTACCGTTCGCTGGTTCTCGGTGAAGCCTGGCCTGAACCCGATGCCGAATCCTCCGCTGCGACTGATGATTCCGGGGCTGAAGCGGAAACCAAAGTGATCCCGCTCAGCTCCCGCCGTAAACGCCAATGAGCGTCCGGATCGAACTGATGCCGGACCCGATCCGGCACGGCTTGGCCCGAAGCGGCGGTGTCACCTGTGAACAGGCGGCCCTCATAACCGTTGACCGGGCGACCTTCGAGGAGATCTGGACCCCCTCGACCCTCGAGCTGCTCGCCCGTTCCTATTGGGCCTTCATACGCCGGCGCACCCTCGGTACGATCCGGGTCGTTTACCGGGGCGAAGCGCCCGTGGTCGCCCTGTTCGGCCGGATCCCGCTGCTCCGGTTCCAGCCTCCCGTTTTTTCCACTGGAGATCGCGAGGCCTCCGTCCAGTGGCCGATCGAGAAGGGCCTGCTGGTTTCGCAGGAAGGTCGGGGGCAGGGCTATCTGAGGATCGGGGCCGTTAGAGAAAGCGGCGGCAGTAAAGATCACCCCCAGCTGCGGGTTTCCTCATCGGTTTCAAACTTCTACCCATGGATCAGGGGTGCGGGCTGGTTCGCCCGGACGGGAACCTGGATCTATTCCCAGACCCAGCTGCGGATCCACATCGCGGTGACCAAGGGTTTCCTGCGGTCGCTCGACGGGATTCCCGCCGAAGTCATCCACCGCGGGGCCGGATCTCAGAGCTGAGATTCCAGTTCCCGGACCGCCAGGCTCATCGCCTCGGACAGACCCATCGGCTCCAGGTCAAAAAGTTCCATCCCGCTCGGGTCACGGACCACGGTCTCGGTCGTCAGCCCCTCGACCAGGGGCCGAACAACCCCCGTATCGACCGGGGTAACCAGCCCGATCCAGAGCGAGGAGAGTCCCGGAGTAAGCAGCGGGATTCCGATCCTCACCGGTGGTCGCCGATCCATCGCTTTCGCCATCTCGTCCATCATGCCGCCGTATGTGGTGACATCCGGACCGCCGATCTCGATCTCCCGTGACCCCTGAAGATCCCGGGCCTGAGCCAGGCATTCGACCACATCGCTAATCGCGATTGGCTGGGTACGGACCGTCGTCCATCTGGGAGTCACCATTGCCGGCAGCCTGCGGACCAGCCAGTAGATCGTCTGGAAGGACTCGCTGCCTGAGCCGACAACGACTGCGGCCCGCAGATAGGTCAGGTCGATCCCGGTTGAAGCAAGGGCTTCCGCCGTCTCGTGCCGGGACTGGAGATGGCGGGAACGGCCTTCACCCAGCCCGCCGAGATAGATGATCCGCTCGACTCCGACCTCGGCCGCAGCCTCGGCAAAATTGCGGGCAGCCTTCAGGTCGGTCTCGGCGAAGTCACCTTCGGCTCCGCGACCCATCGAATGGACCAGGTAGTAGGCAACCCGGACTCCGGAAAGGGGCCAGCGAAGCGATTCCCGGTCGAGCACATCCCCCTGGACGACCTCACAACCGGCTTCTTCGGGGTCAACTGCCTTCGCCGGGTTGCGGGCGAGGCAGCGTGTGGCAACACCGGACTGCGCCAGCTTCACTGCCAGCTGGCGACCGATGTAGCCGGTGGATCCGGCGATCAGGACCGGGTCAGCCGTAGAGACCACCTGTGACTTCGCGGAGCTTCGCGCGGTCGTGGCGGGCGCCGACCTTGCGGACGGTGCCGGAGCGTGAGCGCATGACCAGGGACTCGGTGGTTGCGTAGCCACGGTGACGACGGACGCCGTCAAGCAGGTCACCGTCGGTCACCCCGGTAGCAGCGAAGAAGACGTCGTCCCCGGCGACGAGGTCGCTCGAGGTCAGGACCCGATCGAGGTCGTAGCCGGCGTCGAGCGCGGCCTGGCGCTCTTCCTCGTTGCGAGGCCAGAGCTTCCCAATGATCTCGCCGCCGAGGCACTTGATGGCAGCCGCGGCGAGCACACCTTCGGGGGTGCCGCCGATGCCCCAGAGCAGGTCAATGCCCGTGTCCTCGGAGACCGCCAGAAGTGCGGCCTGGACGTCACCGTCGGTGATGAAGCGGATCGTGGCGCCGGCCTCCCGGATCTCCTTGACGGTCTCTTCGTGTCGGGGACGATCGAGGATGGTCAGGGTGACTTCCTCGGGGCCTCCACCCTTGCGCTCGCCGATCTTCCGAATCACTTCTCCGATCGGTTCGTCGAAGCTGAGCAGGTCGGCAAATTCGGAGGAGCAGGCAAGCTTCTCCATGTAGACGCAGGGGCCGGGGTCGAACATTGTTCCCCGCTCTGCCAGGGCGATCACCGCGAGGGCGCCGCCGAAACCGCGGGCGGTCAGGGTCGTTCCTTCGAGAGGGTCGACCGCGATGTCGACGACCGGCGGACTGCCGTCGCCGATCTTCTCGCCGTTGTAGAGCATCGGCGCTTCGTCTTTCTCGCCTTCGCCGATCACGACGATGCCGTCCATCGGAACCGTGTCCAGGAGGATGCGCATGGCATCGACTGCGGCGCCGTCAGCGGCGAGCTTGTCACCCCTTCCGATCCACCGGGAAGCGGCAAGGGCCGCCGACTCGGTGACGCGAACCAGCTCGAGGGCCAGGTTACGGTCGGGTTTTGATCCGGATCGAACGTCGTGCGAGATAACACCCATGGTCGGGAGGCTATCGGGATAGGCTGCGCCCATGCCGACTAAGCGATGGGGTCTGACCCTCCCTCTTCCCGGGGTCTCACTGGCCGACACCAAGGACTTTGTGCAGCTGGCGGAGGCCGAGGGCTACACCGACCTCTGGACAGGCGAGACCGGCGGGCCCGACGGGTTCACGCCGCTGGCCCTGAGCGCCGCATGGACCGAGAACGTTCGTCTCGGCACCGGCATCGTCGGCGTCTTCCAGCGCGGCCCTGCCCTGCTCGCCCAGCAGGCCGCGGCCATGACCGACGCTTCCTCCGGCTGCTTCGCGCTCGGCATCGGTGCCTCCTCCGATCGCATGGTCGAGGGCTGGAACCAGATCCCCTTCCGCAAGCCACTGAGCAAGGTCGAACAGACCGTGGACTTCCTTCGGGTCGCCCTGGCCGGTGAACGGACCGACACCGGCTTCAAGCTCGAGACCGCGCCCGCTCACGAGACCCCGATCATCCTGGCCGCGCTTCGCGGCAAGATGCTTCAACTCGCCGTGAACAAGGCCGATGGCGCCTTCACCAACTTCCTGCCCCTGGCCGGACTGCCGAAAGTAACCGCCGGCATCGACGCCGCCGGTGATGAATTCGAGCTCCTTTGCCGGTTCTTCTGCATCCCCGGCGAGCGCGAGCAGGTCGAAGGCCTGGCCCGCTTCATGTTCTCCAGCTACATCACGGTTCCGGTCTACGCGAACTTCTTCCGCTGGCTCGGCTACGAGGAGGAGATCGCTCCGATGGTCGAGGCATGGGAGAACAAGGACCGCCAGGGCGCCGCGGCGGCCGCTCCCTGGGAGCTGATCGAAGAAACCTTCCTGCTCGGCTCGCCCGAGCAGATCCGCGAGCGGCTCGATGAGTATGTCGAGGGCGGCATCACCCTGCCGGTGATCACCCCGATCACCACCCCCGACAACCACGCCGCCTTGATCAAGGCTTTTGCTCCCTGA
>JAUPTY010000016.1 GCA_030917845.1 Actinomycetota bacterium
GGAACTGTCCGTGAGGTAGAAGTAGTCGTCGACGGGCACCTCGACCCCTTCGCTGCTGCTGAGGCGTGTCCGGCCGGAGACGATTGCGTATTGCGACGGCTGGGACCATCCTGAATCAAAGAAGCAGCGGGCGGCGGAGAGGACGATCCGCGGCGTCACGAGGCTCCCGCCGCATATCTGACGGTCGCGCGCGTTGCCCTCATTCAGCGACGGGTTCAGAGCTTGGGTTCAAGGGGTCGTCGCAACACCTTGATCTAGGAGGTGTGTATGGGACGTCCACCAGGTTGGTTGAAAGAATTGACCGGGAGAACCCCTATGGTCTCGCCCGGCCGGCCGGGCGAGAGACGCGAAACCGAACGTGAGTTCTGGCGAAGGATCGCCGAGGGCAAGTCAAGCGACGAGGCCGCCCGCCTTTGCGGCATGGCGCAAGCCCCGGGATCCAGACTGTTCCGGCAAGGTGGCGGGATGCCAACGATTTCACTTGCTCCGCCAACGGGCCGCTACCTTTCGTTTCCTGAGCGTGAGGAAATAGCGTTGCTGAGGGCCTCCGGAACGAGTATGCGTGAGATCGCCAGGAAGCTGGGTCGCGCACCGTCAACGATCTCCAGGGAGCTTCGTCGCAACGTAGCGACCCGGAACGGAAAGCTTGAGTACCGGGCCTCAGTTGCGCACTGGAAATCAGAGTTCTTCGCCCGCCGGCCGAAGCCCGCCAAGCTCACCGAGAATCAGAGGCTGCGCGAATATGTCGAGGAGCGACTCGCCGGAAAGATCACGCTGGCCGATGGCAGCCCGGTGCAAGGACCGACGGTGCTCTTCACCGGCAGAAAGCACGGGCCCCGCAAGAGCCGGCGCTGGGGCAAGGCCTGGAGCCCGGAGCAGATCTCGAACCGGTTGAAGTTCGACTTCCCCGATGATGAGTCAATGAGGATCTCGCATGAGGCCATCTACCAATCCCTCTACGTTCAAGGCCGCGGAGCGCTCAAGCGCGAGCTGATCGCCTGCCTTCGCACCGGCCGGGCACTTCGTGTTCCCCGCGAGCGAACCCGCCGGCGCGGCAAGAAATACATCACCGAGGAGGTGATGATCAGCGAACGGCCCGCTGAAGCTGAAGACCGGGCGGTTCCCGGCCACTGGGAAGGTGACCTCATCCTCGGCCTTGAGCGCTCGGCGATCGGCACCCTTGTCGAGCGGAACACCAGGTTCACGATGTTGCTTCACCTGCCGCCGATGGAAGGACACGGCAAAGCTCCCCCAGTCAAGGGTGGACCGGCTCTCACCGGTCACGGCGCCGAAGCCGTTCGCGACGCCATCGCCAAACAGATCAACACCCTGCCGGAACAACTCAGAAGAACACTCACCTGGGATCAGGGCACCGAGATGGCCCAGCACGCACAGGTTCGGATCGACACCGGCATGAAGGTCTATTTCTGCGATCCGCAGAGCCCCTGGCAACGCGGATCAAACGAGAACACCAACGGCCTGCTTCGCCAGTACTTCCCGAAAGGGACAGACCTCAAGAAACACTCCGCAAAAGATCTCGAGGCAGTCGCGTTCGCGCTGAACGGCCGACCTCGAAAAACCCTCGGCTGGAAGACCCCGGCCGAGGCACTCGACGAGCATCTATGCTCACTCGAATAAACCGGTGTTGCGACGACCAGTTGAATCCACCGAGTGAGCGCGACCTGCCAGGGCCATTTCTGAATGGTTGTAGCCGTACCGCCGACGATGCTGATACTGGCGTGCCTCTCCCGCGAATGCGACGGAGCTGCATGGAGATCCGCATCCGCTGGCCCGAGGTCGACGCCGTCGCCCAGCGATGACCCCGCGGCCACGGAAGGAGTGGCGCCAAGCACTACGGAAGGCCCGATCGACATGACCAGAAAGGCCGCAATGACCACCGCAAGGATAAACCGCGCCGTTTTCCTGTCACTTTCCGGATTTGCCACCCGACCCGCGATGCTAATAGCCGCTGCTGCCGGGTCCTGAGAGATCACCAGAACCCTTAAACCTAAAACCCCCTGGCGAGAGGGGGCGGATCCTGGCGATTGAGCAAAAAGTACGTGTGCGTACGCTATTGTCGTCCTGGCGGGTCGACCGTCATGGGAACAGACCCTTGAGGAGGGGCCACATGAAGCGAATCAGTTCGATGCTGTCCGCAGGCGCAATAGGCACATTTGTATTGCTGGCGGTGTTCTGCTGGGCCGATACCGCCAGCGGCAAGACGGCGCCCTACGAGCCGATCGCGGTTCGCAACCTCCCCGTCCCCGTCGGCTATTCCGGTCAGTCGGAACCGGACTGGCTTCCCGACGGCAAGCACCTCGTGGCGGTAGTGGCATCACCCGATCTGAGCGCTCCCCAGCTCGCCGTGACACGGCTCGACGGGTCCAATCCCGAGTGCATCACCTGCGGCCTCGATTCCACCCTGGTTCCGGGGGCGCCGGAAGATGCTGCCTTCGGAAAGCCTGCCCCGCTCCCGGATGGCAAGCGGATAATGGTCCGACTCGGCCTGCGGCCAGGCGCAGGAGGCAGCCCCACCCAGAACTTCACCTACGGGATTGTCGAATGCTCGCCCAGCCTCGTCGATTGCGAGAGCCGAAGCCTGGCTCCGATCATCATGCCCGGCGGCGGCATCGATCAGGGAACCCAGAACCGGGAAGGCCGGATGTCACCAGACGGCCGCTGGTTCGGCTGGACTGAATTCACGCTGCACGGCACCGCAATGTCAATCGGGCTGCTCAAGAAGAACGGTGGTCAGTACGACCTGAAAAACATCAGGATCCTCAACCCCTCCGGGACGCTCGGGACCAGTTCGACCGCCTGGCGCGCCCAGTCCTCGTACTTCGAGCTGAAGAACTTCACCTCCGACGGAAAGTCGGTCCTGTATTCAGCCACCCACGATGCCGACAACTTCGACACCTTTCGGGTTGACCTTCGGACCGGCAACCGAACCCGGATCACCAGGGGGATCGACTGGGAGGAGGACATCTCGACATCCCCGGACGGCGGCTCCTACCTCCAGTTCAGCTCCCGGGGTTTCAACCGGATGCCGATCTTCGCCCTGATGCCGCGTCCACCCTTCATCGATTTTGCCCTGTTCTCCTGGGTAGGCCGCTACGAGCTGAACCAGGTCAACCGTAAGTGCCTGCTCGAGCCCTGGCTGTTGGACAGCGACGGCGAACGGGGAACCTACTTCGGGCAGCCCGTCGATCCGCGACCGGGCACCGGGTGGGATAACCGCACCCTGGGCCAGTGGAGTCCAGACGGAACCAGAATCCTGATCTGGCAGGCCCGCGGCAATGACGACGGTACCCCCGAGAAGCCCGGTGCCCGGATGGTCATCGCCGACCTTCCGGCCCGCAAGCCGACCCTAAAGCAGGTCGACAACCACACCCCGGTTCCCGACTGGGCGCCAAAGCGAGGCTCATTCACCGGGTATCTGGCCAACACTGGCACCTTTACCGTCTACGGGAAGAAACGCGGATCGGCGACCGTGACCATGGAAGGAAGCGCTTTCGCCGGCAGTTGGAGCGTCACCTATGTCAACTACTCCGATGACGGCAAGTCGTTCCTGAACGGCACCGAGTCAACCAGCCAGGACTCGATCCTCAGTGGCATTCAGTGGAACGCATCACTCACCCTGACGGGCAAGCAGAAGGGCCACCTGAAGGCAAACCTGACGATCTTCAGGGGCGAGAACGGCTCAGGTGGCCAGGTTTCCGGCACGGTCAGCCAGCGACTCGACAAGCGCAAGGCCAACAAGTTCCCCTCCCCGACCTGCGAACCACTGGCCAGGCCTCGCCTCAGGGTCAAGGTCCGCAAGTCCGGCGACCGCCGGGTCCGCCTGCTGGTCACGGGCCGGGTTACGGCTGATCCCGTCTGGCGGCCGGTCCGCCATACCACCCTGCGGATCGGCGGCCGGCGGGCATTCACCAACCGCAAAGGTGTCGCCTACCTGAAGGGTCGGCCAGGCCAGAAGGTGTTGGCCACGGCGGCGGGGTTCACCGGCGCGAAGGCACGGGTGCCGCGCCGAGGCCGACACTGATCACATCAACCAGGTCGCCGGTCAGGTCGGGCAGAGTCCCGACCCGGCCGCGCCTGACTTCCTCTGCGATCAGTTCGGTGGTTCCACGAACGACGGCCCGTGGGGCGAGTCGCGGCAACGGAGCCAGGCTTCGATCCTTCGCCCGCATGTAGCGCCCGAGCCCGGCAAAGAGATCCTCGAAGGGACGAAGCAGGTCGATCCGGTGCTCGAGGCCTTCCGTTCCGGCAGCCGGCAATTCGACGAGGAACGCCCTTGCGAACTCGGGGCGATCCCGCCACCAACGGAGGTAGGCATCCATTCCGCCAGAGATCACTTCCTGCCAGGGCCGGTCACCGAAATCTCCCGCCGCCTCGAGAACCTCGTCGATCATGCCTCGCGAGTACTCGTCGCAAAGGGCCAGAAAACAGTCAAGCTTCCCCTCGAAGTCCTGGTAGAAGGACGACCGGGACACCCGCGCCCTGGTGACCACGTCCGGCACGCTGGTCGCCTGGTATCCCTGTTCGGAAACGAGCGCCAACATCGCCCGAAGCAGCCTTTCCCTCTGTGACGCCCGGACCACGTCGGCAGACAAACGATGCCGTCCCCTCGGCAGAGGGTCGGGATTCCAATTCCCTTCGGTCGCGTCACGCATGTACGGGGATTCTAGAGGCGCAGCAAGCCCCTGAGCCACAGACGAAATGTCGATCACCCTTGACGGGTTCGCGAGCGGACGTGGGCAGAGCCGGGAGAAACCTTTCGGCGACATCGATCCGGAACGCTTTCATCGCTGGATGTTCGACACCGAGAGGACAACCAGACCGAACCACCTACGCACGGAACCTGACAGCGAAGTCATCCACCCCCCCTAACTCCGAGTATGCACCAAAGCCAGGCTTTAACAGCAAAGACCCTCTGGCGAGAGAGGGTCTGAGCGTGGTCCCGAGGGACATAGCGGGGGCCCGCTTCGTTTCTCAGGGGGATGCCGGATAGTGGAGCGACTTGCTGTCATGGCATGACCTTGATTCGGACTATTCGTCCCACGCTGCGGGGTCAATCGGTTAGGCTGATCTATCGGCCATCGATTGAGGGGGATGATGTCGTTGAAACGCACACTGGGACCGATCGTTGCCGGGTTACTTACGGCGCTGGCTCTGATGACGCCGTCTGCCGCTTCAGCTGAACTCGAAGGTATTCGAGACTGCGGCGATGTCCAGTCTGCCCCTTGGAATTACTTCGACGGCAGTCGCTGGCAGGAGCATAACTTCTGGGTGGTTTTCGCAGGCAAGGGAATTGGTCCCTCGTGCAATTTCGCCAAAAAATGGGCCAGGAAGGGAGTGCGCAAAGCAGTTGCGCCGGCGAACCGCGAGTACAGACGCCGGCTACGTGGAAAGGCGGCTCCGTCGGGGTGGAAATGTTGGGTTGAAAGCGCTCCGGAACCTGTCGTTTCGACCGGGGGCCTACTCCAATGCCTGCGATACCGGGGAAGGAAGCTGACTGGCTCGTTCTCGGCGACGCCCGACCTGGACATCCTCAGAACGCGGAACTGACCGGGCGTATCGGGGTTGTCTCCCGGCTTCAACCGGAAGTGATGCGGGTGGCAGGCGGCCGGCTGCCCATCCAATACAGGTCGGGTGCATTCGCTATCAGCCCAAGGCATTCGAAATAGCCCGGACCGCGTCTCGAGCGAAATATCGAGCGTCATAGGACGATTACCGGAGGGATCGAGGCTGCTCGAGGAAGGGCGCGTCAAGCCAACTCGACAGCGGGTACCACCCACGCGTTGATCAAGGAACGCATCCCGCGCCGCCTCCGGGACGAACGAACCGGGACACCACCCTCAAGAACTCGGCACTATCAGACGGTCTCCCTGGAATCGAATACCCGGCCGGATTCGAACCGGGGGCTGATACCTGTTGTCAGTATTTTAGGTGATAAACTCACCTAAATGTCTGACATAAATCACGATCGACTCTACCGACTAGCCGAGTCGCAGGCTGGTTACTTCACTGCCGGGCAGGCCGTTGATTCCGGTATGGACCGCAGCACTCTGCGCCATCACGCCCGTCCCGGTGGTCGCTACGAACGAGTTCGGCGTGGCCTTTTCCGCCTGCGTCATTTCCCCTCCAGCCCCCAAGAACATGTAATGACTGCCTGGCTTCCGCTCCGCGATGCCGGCGCAGTTGTTTCGCATGAAAGTGCCCTCGAACTGCTTGATCTCTCCGATGTGATCCCCAACTCCGTTCACCTGACCCTCCCCCGATCAGAACGGGGCCACAGACGCCGGGAGGGAACGCAGCTGCACTTTCCCACCAGTCATCCCGCCAGCAGGGAAATCCGACAGGTCCATGGATTTCCGGTCACCGGTCCGGAAAGAACGATCGTCGACGGGCTCAGGAGCGGGATCCAGCTGGAACAGATCGAGATGGCCATTCACCAGACCCTCGACCGAGGAATGACGACTCCTCGAAGGCTGCGAGCGGCGGCCTCTTCGAGTTCCGAGCGAGCACGAAAGTTCATCGAGACCCGCATCGAGGGAGAACGTCGATGAGGTACCAGGACGCAGCATCTTTTCGCCAGGCGCTCGAACAAAGAATCAAGGACCAGGCCGATGGCGACGGCGCAAAGCTCGCACGGATTCGCAAGCGTGTCGCCTTTGATCGCCTGCTGGCCCGCCTGTCCGCAGCCGCACCCAACAAGTGGCTCTTGAAAGGAGGGTTCGCGCTTGACCTTCGCTTGCCTGCCATAGCGAGAAGCACCAAGGATGTCGATATCGAGTGGCGGGCGGCGGGGGAGGACCCCCTCGACATCCTCCTCGATGTGGCGGCACACGATCCGGGCGACTTCTTCGTCTTGACTATCGAGCGAACCGGTACACCCGAGGATCGCCTCGGCGGGAGCTACCGGTTCAAGGTGAGCACCTCACTCGCCGGTCGGCCGTTCGAATCCTTCGTGCTCGATGTAGGGCATCGCGAAGACCAGGAGATCCGGTCCCAGACCTTTTGGACTGACGACCTGCTCGGGTTCGCGGAGATCGAGCCGGTCGCGGTGGAGGTCGTCACGCTTGAAGCGCAGGTCGCCGAAAAGCTTCACGCGTTGACTCGCGTCTACGACGGCGGCCGCGGTAGCACTCGCACCAAGGATCTCGTGGACATCGTGCTGATATCGACCACATCGAGCCTCGATGCCACCGCTCTCAGGCGCGAGATCGATGTTGTGTTCGAAACGCGTGGCACCCACCCGGTTCCAACCGCAGTCCCGACCCCACCGTCGGAATGGACGAATCCGTACCGACAACTGGCTGACGAGGTGGGCATTCCGAACGAGCTCGCGCGAGGACATCAGGACGCCGCCAACATGCTCGATCCGATCCTGAAGGGTGAAGTCGTCTCGGGATCATGGAAGGCCTACGTTCGACTCTGGGAAACCGAAGTGAATGGATCACCCTGAATCCCAAGGTCCACGGCAGCCCCATAAACACAAAACCCCCTGGCGAGAGGGGGCGGTGTGTCGTCCCGAAGGACATAGCGGGGACAGGATTCGAACCTGTGACCTTCGGGTTATGAGCCCGACGAGCTACCTGACTGCTCCACCCCGCGGCGGACCGCCAAGTCTAGCACCGGAATGAGCTCGCTACTTCTTGACCGTAATCCTGAGGTTGACCTTGCGGATCTGGGGACCGCCAGGCTGGCGAGCAGTCGCCGTGACCTTGATCGACGGGGTCTTCCGGGCCTTCAATGCCTTCGCGATCAGACCGTTGGCCGCTGCGGGAGGCTTGATGTTGACCACCTTGTTCGTCTTCGCGTTCATGGTCAACGATTTCGCCTTGACCTTGAAGCTTTTTGCCTTCTTGCCCTTGCGGGGGACCGTTACCGTCACGCCATAGGTCACCGCGCAGCGGGTGTCACCTGAGCAGCGGAGAGTCACCTTCGCCGGTTTGCCCTTCTTCACTGACTTCGGACCGGTCGCGGTGAAGGCCGCTTTCGGAACCGGTCCGTCGGTCGGTTCCGGAGCCCATACCGGGTTCGACGCAGCGATCAGGCCCGAGGTCGGCACGATCGTCGGGTTCGATCCATCCGCGTTCGCGATCCCGATGGCCTTGTGGAAGAAGTCGTGCTCGGCGTCCTGGAGTTCATAGATCAGCTTGTCGCCGTCCGGTGAGAGAGAAGGCCAGCCTTCCTGGACCGCGTCGGTCGTCGTGACCTTGACGGGCGTCCCTCCGCCGGCGGACACCGACCAGATGTCCTGTTTGCCGGCGGTGACCGCCCAGTAGACGATCCTGTTGCCGTCCGGGGACCAGGTCGGCTGCACATTCGAGGTCAGTCCGATGGCCCCGAAAGTGACCTGGCTTTCGCTATCGCCTTCGACCACGAAGATCTGTTCGGTCTGGCTGAGTTCTTCCCCCGGGATCGGCACGAAGCGGCCGAACAGCCAGCTGCCCTGTGCATTGAACCTCGGCGGTGAGCTGGTGCCAAAAACAGCGGTGTTGGAAAGTTTCTGCGGAGTCCCGCCGTCCGGGGTGACCACCTGGTACTCGTAGGTGGATTCGGTCGGCTTGGCCCGATAGGCGATCTTCCCGTCCGGGGTCCACGATGGCCCATCAGTCACCACGGTGTTGACCGCACGGAGGTTCGAGCCGTCGGCATTCATCACCCAGGCGACGTTTCCGCTCTCGCCTGGTGCCGCAAAGGTGACCTGACGCCCATCGATTGAGACCTGCGGCTGGCCTTCAGCCACATCCGGGGTATTGGTGAGGTTGACGCGATCCGACCCGTCAGGATTCATCGAACAGATGTCCCGCGCTCCGACCAGAGTGCCCTCTTCCCGGCAGACGAAGTAGATCTTGCCGTTCTGCCCCGGCCAGGTTGCTGAAGCCAGACTCGGAATCGCCAGTGAGGCGATTACCGTCACCAGAACAAGTTGGAGCGCTCCCCGCGTCTTCATCAAATCCCCCTCGGATTCTTTTGCCTGACTGATCCAGCATAGAAGCGAACTGGTGTCCCGTCCAGCCCTGATCCTCAGCCGAGCTCGTTCTTCAGGGAAAAAACGATCCAGATCAGGGCTCCGGCACCGAGCAGTTTGCGGAATCCGTTGACCCCTTCGGCCAGCTCGAGATAGGCCCAGATGGTCAGGCCCATGTAGAGCACGGCCCTCGCGATCAGATAGCCAGCTGTGCCATCGGCAAGCATCCAGCTCGCCACCATCGCGATCAGGGCGACGATCAGTGGCGGGTTCGGAACCTGCGCGACCACATAGCCGTTGATCGCGAGGTCGCCCTTTTCGTATCCGATCAGCTTGTTCTTCCGGAGCATTGTGCCCCGGATACTGACCTGAACCGGCGCCGGCGGCTACTGCTTGCCGTGCTGGTCCAGCAGGGTGCTGTCCGGGCGGTCTTCCTCGGTCACCGAAGCATCATCGAAGTCCGGACCACGAGACGGGTCGCCCGAATCGGGACCGGGGTGCTCGTTGATGCCGCTGCCTTTCCTGGTCTTCATTCCGTAGACCGCTCCGATTGCGGTAACGATGACTACGGCGATGACAAGAAATGTGGTCGGCTCGACGTTCATGTTGAGCCGGTACCCGCGACGGGAAGCGTCGAACCTAAGGCTTCCTGGGCGGCAGCGGGAAGAAGGCGCTGGTGCGCTCCATGTATTCGCGGTATCCCGGGCGTCGCTCGGCCATGTCGGCTTCGAGCATTTTCACGCCCGAGACACGGACGATCAGATAGGTCATCAGCAGTGGGCCGACGAAGGTCCACCATGCGGCCCCGGAGCCGACCGCAACCAGCCAGAGGCCCCACCAAACGGTTGCGTCACCGAAGTAGTTCGGATGGCGGGTGTACTTCCACAGGCCCCGGTCCATCACCTGGCTCTTGGTTGACGGGTCCCGTCTGAAAGCAGTCAGTTGCCGGTCACCGATCGCCTCGAAACCGAGTCCGATGAGAAAGACGGCGGCCCCCAGCCAGGAAACGACTCCGATCGAATCCGGATTCGCCGCGCCCAGCGAGTAGAGCGGCATCGAAACGAGAAGTGCCAGAACACCCTGAAGCAGGAATACCATCGGATAGGACCAGAGCCAGAAGATCCCGGGGCGCCTGTTTCTCATCCTGGTGTAGCGACGGTCCTCTTCAGCTCCGCCCAGATTGCGCCTGCCAATGTGGAAAGCGAGCCGCAGCCCCCAAGTGGAGGTGAGCAGGGCCGCCAGAAGCATCGGCCCGGATCCCTCCCCCGCAACAAAGGAGGCCCAGGCGATCGAAACGAACACGAGGCCCCAGGCGATGTCAGCCACTCCGGCATCCCGTCGAGTCAAGCTGAAGATCCAGAACGCGGTCATCACCAGGAAAGCCGCGCCGGCAGCGGCCAGCGTTACCGAGAGGTCCATAGTGGACCGAGCCTAGACCAGTTCGAACCTACCCGGGCGCGGCCGGGGTCTGGACCGAGGGGGTGGCTGGGGTTTCGACCTGGGGTTGCTGCGGGGTTTCAACCTGGGGTGTTTCAGCCTGCGGCGCAGATGGCAGTTCACCCTGCGGCGTGGAGGGAACCCATTCACCGTCCTCGAGGGTCACCGGGACGACCGTGCCGTTGGAGAGGGTGACTTCGGCCGAGTTGCCCGAGACATTCACGTCCGATACATCCTCGTCGGAGAACCCGTACTGCCCGGTTACCGCGGCGCTGACCTCGTACTTCTCCTCGTACGTCGCGTTGACGTTGACATCGCCGCCCTGGCCTTCGGACTTATCGCCCGAGTTGCTGTTTTTCTTCTGCTTCGCGGTCTTCTGTTTCTTGCTCTTCTCATCTTCCGAACTGTTCGTGATCAGGTATGCGGCGACGCCCCCCGCAACCAGCAGGATCAGGATCGCAGTGATCCACTTCCCCTTCTTAGACATCATTTACCGCCTTTCGATTTGGTCCGGGCCTGCAGCCACGGGGGTTTCGGGGGCGGCCAGAGCTCGCCCTTTTTCGGTTTCGGAGGTGCCACGCGGATGACCTGGGCTTTGAGCGCAGCAAAGGGTGAGCCAGCTGGGCCCCAGGCCGGGACGGCTCCGTCGCGGCGCATGACCCCGGCCGGGGTCGGACCCAGCTGCTCGGAGGTCTCCTCGGGACCGGCCCCTTCGAGCCTTCGGCCAGGTGCGCGGAGCAGCACGTAAAGCAGTCCGATCAACATCACGATCGCCCCGCGATGAAAGCCTGGTCCATGCCCTGCATGAAGGCGTCGTGGACTCCGCTCTCGAGTTCAGGGCCAGCCTTGCCGAGCTTGCCTGACTCGGCAACCTGGATCCCGACGGCCGGTGATTCCTGAACCATGTGGGCGGTCTCCGCCGGCAACCTCGTGGTCTTGCCCGCCACTTCATCCGAATAGCCACTGTTGAAGAGCGAGCCGAGCAGGGCGATCCCGATCGCCGCACCGAGTTCCCTCGTCACATCGTTGAGAGCCGAAGCGACACCCTGCTTCTCGGCGGGAAGCGAAGCAACCACAGCGTTGGTGGACGGAGTGCTGGACAGTGCCATGCCGAAAGCGAAGACCACCATTGGCAGAAGGAACGGCGGGTACTCCGAGTCGGGACCGAGTCCGGTGATCAGGTAGAAGGCGATGCCCATGAGGATCAGACCCGTGGCCATCAGCGGCTTGTCGCCGTAGCGTTCGGCCAGCTTCGGAGTCATCGACGAAACCGGCATGGCGACCACCGCGATCGGCAGGAACGAAACTGCTGCGAGAAGCGGTCGGAAGCCAAGCACCAGTTGCACGTACTGCAGGCCCACATAGAAGAACCCGAAGGCACCGAGGAAGATCAGGACGAGGGTCAGCGAACCGCTGGAGAGACCCTTGAGGCGGAAGATCCGCGGGTCAAGCATCGGTCAGGCTACGCGACTGTCATGAATGGCCCAGCCGACGATTGCCAGCGCGGCAACGATGTAGGAAATTACCGGGGCGGTCGCGCCCCAACCCGCTTCGGCTACCTTGATCACTCCATAGACCAGCGCGCCGATGCCGACCGCGGTGAGCCCGGCCCCGACCGGATCCGGGTGTGATTCCTCCGCGTCGCTGGTGTGGGGAATGAAGAAGATGGTTCCGACGAGAGAGATCGCGGCGAGGACCGCGACTGCCAGGAAAGTCGATTCCCATTCGAGGAATTCGAGCAGCAGTCCGCTCATCAGCAGCCCGAGCACTGCCCCGGCGCTGGCGAACCCGGCCCAGATCGCGACCGCCCCGGCCTTCCCTTCCTTCGGGTAGACGGAGGTAACGGTCGAAAGGGTGGCCGGCATGATCAGCGCCGCGCCACTCCCATGAGAGCCCGGCAGGCGATCAGAAAGCCGACCGAACTGGCCGTTGCCGCCACCGCCGCCGCGATTCCGAAGACGACCGTGCCGATGATCAGACATTTCTTGCGTCCCTTGTCATCTCCGAGGGCACCGAATGGCAAGACCAGCGCGGCGAGGGCGACCGTGTAGGAATCCGCAATCCAGGTCAGGTCGGATCCGGCGGCCCTCAGATCGAGGGCGATTCCCTCGAGCGCAAGGTTGACGCTGGTGACCGACGCCATGACCAGGACGAGGGACAGGCAGCAACCGGCGAGGACGAAATGGGGGCTGTGAAGACGACCTGAACTCGACATGGCGGGTTCTACTACATCTGTAGTACTCAGGTCAAAGAAAAGCCCTGGAACCTGCCCGGGCTTCTCTCGAAGGTCAGGGCTGTGTAGTCGGGCGGATCAGCAATTCATTCAGCGAAACGTGGGCCGGGCGGGTAACCGCGTACTCGATCGCGTCGGAAATGTCATGAGCATTGAGCGGCTCGATCTTCGCGGTCCGTTCCTTGAGCTTCTCGTGGACCTCTGGCCGGTTGTGGCTCTGGAGTTCGGTCTCGACGAAGCCCGGTTCGATGATCGTGACCCTGACTCCGTGGCGGCTCGCCTCCTGGCGGAGGGCCTCGCTGACCGCCCCGACACCGTGCTTGGTCAGGTTGTAGACCCCGGCACCGGCCGACGCAACCCGGCCGGCAACGGAACTGATGTTGACCACATCGGCAACCTTGCGCGGTGAATCCTCGGTCGCGGCGAAGAGGTGCGGCAGCGCGGCGTGGGTGGTGTAGAGCAGGCCCTTCAGGTTGATGTCGATCATCCGGTCCCATTCCTCTGTGGGGGCGCCGTGGATCGGGCCGAGCAGCATCACCCCGGCGTTGTTGACAAGGATGTCGAGCCGGCCAAAATCACCGACCGTACGCTCGACCGCGGCGATCGCCTGCTCCTGGTCGGTTACGTCAGCTTCGATCGCCAGGGCGGTGTGCCCGTTCGCCGCGATCTCGTGGGCGAGCTTCTCCAGCCGCTCGGCCCGGCGGGCGACCAGCGCCACCTTTGCCCCCTGAGCGGCCAGGGCCCTTGCTGTCGCTTCGCCGATACCGCTGCTCGCTCCGGTCACCAGCACTACCGCTCCATCAAGCCTGTCCGCCATCTCCAGCCCTTCGTTCGCTTGCCTTTCACAACCGAGAATAGCCCCGGGGAATAATCTTCAACCTTGGCCGCAACCGAACCCAAGAGCGCGTCCTCCCGCCGGGTCGCGGTAATCGACATCGGCACCAACTCGACGCGGCTGCTGATCGCCGACGTTGACGGGGACCAAGTCGACGAGATCTACCGCGAGAGCCGGGTCACCCGGCTGGGGCGAGGAGTCGACTATTCCGGCCAGCTGTCGGCTGACGGAATCGAAGCTGTCTGCGAAGTGATCGCTGACTATCTCCCGTTGATCGCCGAGGAGGAAGCCGCCGAAACCATGGTGATCGCGACCAGTGCCGTCCGTGATGCCGGAAACGGCAGTGCATTCGTTGCCGAGCTCCGCGAGCGTTTCGCCCTCCGCTGCGAGGTAATTGACGGTGACCAGGAAGCCAACTTCACCTACCTCGGGACCGTCTCGGGCCGCAGTGGCGACGAGAGCCTGCTCGTCGTCGACATCGGTGGCGGCTCGACCGAGATGATCATCGGCCAGGGCTCCCACCCCACTTTCCACACCTCCCTTCAGGCCGGAGTTGTCCGCCACACCGAGCGACTGCTGACCGGGGATCCACCCGACTCGGCAGAACTGGAAGCGCTCGCCAAAGACATCGGCAAGCTGGTCAGGGCAGCACTCGAAGGCGTTGAACTTCCGCAGGTCGACCGGGCGATCGCTGTCGCCGGAACAGCCTCGTCACTGGCCGCGATCGACCTCGAACTCGAGCCCTATGACCCGAAGGCAGTCGAAGGACACCTGCTGCCGCTGCGGACCGTCCAGTGGTGGCTCTCCCGGCTCGCATCGATGCCACTTGAGGAACGCAAACAGGTTCCGGGACTCCACCCGGACCGGGCCCAGGCAATCGTCGCCGGGGTCGTGATCCTGATCGAGATCATGCGCAACTTCGACCTGCTCGAGGTCGAAGTTTCAGAGCACGACATTCTTTACGGCTGCGCGATCACCGCAGCTGCCTCAGTCTGAACCGAGGATCCGCTTCTTTTCGGCGGCGAATTCCTCGTCGTCGAGAACGCCGGCGTCCTTGAGCTTGCCGAGCTTCTCCAGCTGCTCGAGACGTCCTCCCTCTGGAGTGGGCTGAGCGGCCAGAACGGCTGTCTCGGCCTCCGGCTTCGCCGGGGTGGGTGCTTCGCTGCCGTCAGAGTCGCCTCCCTTGCCCCCCATCTTCGGCATCGAGATGTTCTTTGGCCGGTCCGCCCAGGCGCCCTTTGCCCTTTCGCGAGCCCGCTCGCCGAATTCACGGAGACCGGCGTAGTCGGCATCGGGGTACTCAAGCATCAACTGGCGCCGGAAGAACCACGCCCCGACTCCAGCCACGATCACGATCACCAGCCGGACCAGGAATCCGCGACCGTCGCCCGCTCCCATCAGCAGGAACACGAAAGCGACCAGGCCGAGAAGTCCAAAGGTGGCTCCAGGATAGCGGCCGAAAGGCACCGCAAGAAATTCGCGCGCCTTGCCGGAAGCCCTGGTCGGCGAGATCAGCCAGGAAAGGGCCAGCAGCAGCACCGCCAGCCAGATCACCGTCCAGGCGATAGACCTGAGCAACTCGGTTGCTATACCCCAGGTGGCATGGGCCGCCGGCTGGACATCAGGTGTAGCCAGCTCCGGCACGATTATGTTGCCAGCCACCGAGCGGATCACCAGAACCAACAGCGCGACCACGACCAGGGTCACCGCCAGCCAGAGCAGGGTCAGCCAGCGATAGCCGGGAGAGAGGTAGATGGCCAGCGCGATCAGGAGGATGGCCAGGATCGAAGCGATAAGTGCGGAGCCGTGAATCAGCTTGGCCACGGTCTGGACCTGGCTGATTTCTTCCGAGTCGACGATCTCTATCTGGCCTACGGAATCCGGGATCTTGTCGCGAGCCTGGTCCCCGAGACCAACCTGGTTGGCGATCTCGACGATCAGCGGCTTCAGCTGGAGGCTCACCTGGCCGTCGCCGGTGGTGACGATCGTGCCCTTGTCCTCAATCAGATCGACCAGAGTCTTGTGAGCCGCTTCGTTGGCGTCACGCCAGAGATTCTGGACCTGATCGTTCCCGAGGGCTTCCCGCGCGCCCTGGTCAGCGACCTGCCGGAGGCCACCGGCCGCGACCCCGGAGAGGTCCTTCAGGTCACCGGGAAGAATCTCCTTGAGTTCGGCGTCAACATCAACGTTCGCGTAGAGCTCATCGACCGCGTAGTTGGCGACCTGCTTCTGGATCTCGGGGTTCTGAAGCAGCTTGAGAGAAGTGTCACCCCATTCCTGGGTATCAAAGACCTGCCGGTCCACCCAGGTGGAAAGGATCGCCAGCATGGTGATGAAGCCGGCAAGGATCGTGACGAACCTGACCCAACCGAGATGCGGTCGCTCTTTAGGCAATTGCTTGTTCCTCTTCTGAATCCAGCTGGCCGATAGTGCGAATCCTAATGCCCGGAGCGGGATTCGAACCCGCACGCTCCCGAAGGAACAGCGGCTTTTAAGGCCGCGGCGTCTACCATTCCGCCATCCGGGCTCCTGAAGCCTAGAGCGCCAAACGCCGGTGGTCCCGGCCCGGATCTTTAGAAAAGCGAATATTCGCCTTTAGAGACCGCTACATTTAGATGAGTACGGTGTTTCCGTAAGCACAGGAGGAAACCCGAACCGCAAGGTTCCCAGTCAAAAGGAGTCCCTTGGAAGCATCAGCACTAAATCACGCGGCACGACGTGGGCTTCTCGCCCGCAAGTCGCCCCTGCTGAAGCTGCAAGGCGACGAGAAGCTGATCGCGATGGTCAGGGCCGGCAATTCCGGCGCCTTCGACATCATCGTTGACCGCTACCAGGCGAGGTTGCTCGGCTTCTGCCGGCAGATGACCGGCTGTACCGAAGATGCCGAAGACGTTCTCCAGGAAGTGTTCGTCAACGCCTACAAGGCGATGATGGCCGACAACCGGGAGATCAACCTTCGCCCCTGGCTCTACCGGATCGCCCGCAACCGTTCTTTGAATCACCTGCGCAAGCCCCGCGCCGTCGCCCAGGAATCGATGGACATGGTCCCGATGGTTGACGCCGGCTCGACCGCGGAGAAGGTCCACAACCGCGAGGAGTTTCGTCAGCTCCTGCAGGATGTGACCAAGCTCCCCGAGACGCAGCGCGCCGCCCTGCTTCTGCGCGAGATCGATGCCCTCTCCTACGAGGAGATCGCGGAAGCGATGGACACGACCGTGCCTTCCGTCAAGTCGCTGCTGGTCCGTGCCCGGATCTCGCTGGCAGAAGCCAGCCAGGCCCGCATGCTGACCTGTGGTGAAGTCCGGGTCGAGCTGGCCGAGGCCGCTGAAGGCCTCGCCAAGGCTTCCGGACCGGTCCGCCGCCACGTTCGCGACTGCGACGAATGCGGTGCCTTCCGCAAACAGCTTCGTAGTGACAACAAGGCCCTCGCTGCCCTGATGCCGATCGGTCCGCTGGTCGCCCTCAAGGGTGCGATTGCCGCCAAGCTCGGCTTCGGCAGCTCCGCCGCCGGAACCGGTGCCGCTGGCACTGCCGGCGCGGGCGCAGCTGGTGCCGGCGCAGGTGCCGCGGGTGCTGGCGCCGCCGCCGTGGGCGCGGGTACCGCCGCCTCCGGCATTGGTGCCGTGACCAGCGCCGTTGGGGCCAAGGCCCTGGCCGGCGTCGTCACTGCCGCCGTCATCACTGCCGGTGCGGTCGAGGTCAAGGACAAGGTTTCAACCAACACTGTCGCCGATACTGGCGCGACCACCACCAGGATCGCTGCGGCCGACCCGGCCAAGCCGGTCCACATGGCCGACCCGGTCGCCGGTGGCGAGGCGACCGACACAGGTCTCGACAAGGCCTCGACCGAGGTTCCGGTCGTCGACTCGACCGAGGCTGTTGCGCCCGCCCCAGGACCCGAAGTTGTGGCCCCGCCGGTCGAACCCCCGGTTGACCTCGGCGCGATTCCGGCCGAGCCGGTTACTCCGACCGCCCCCGCGACCTCTGAAGGTGGCGACGGGCTGGAAGGACATACGACCTACCCGCCGGATGAAATCGTAAGCGAGAACCCGGCTGCGATTCCGGCCGAAATCCCGGTCGAGCCGGTAACTTCGGAGCAGACCCCGGGCTCGACGCCGACCACTCCGGTCGTCACCGATCCGGCCACTCCGGTGGTTCCGGTCTCCCCGACCCCGGCACCGATGCCGACCACCCCGCCGGTCGGACAGTAACTCTCAGAGCAAGCTTCAACGAGAAACGCCGCCCCAGGGCGGCGTTTTCCGTTGCAGGGTCCTTAGATCGTCGCGGTCTCGCCCGGGGCGAGGACTATCGCTTCTATTCCCTTGGCCGCACAATCGGCAGCGAAGGCAGCAGCGTCGGTCTTGATCGGCGGGAAGGTGTCGTAATGGATCGGGATGACCCGCTTGGCACCGATAAGTTCGGCTGCGTAGACGGCGTCCTCGCGATCCATCGTGTAATGGCCACCGATCGGCAGCAGAGCGACGTCGACGCCGTGGCGCTTGCCGATCAGTTCCATGTCCCCGAACAGGCAGGTGTCGCCGGCGTCATAGACGGTCAGGCCACCCATTTCGATGATCAGACCCGCAGGCATACCGATCGGGGTGCCGAGCTCGGCGCTGAATGGCCGCTCGTCGGATCCGGGAAGAGTGTTCGTGTGCCAGGCCTGAACCAGCTTGATCGAGAGGCCGTCGAAGCGGACGGTTCCACCGAGGTTGGGATCGGACACGTTCTCGACGCCCTGCATTTCCAGCCAGTTGGCAACCTCGACCATCGCAACGCATTGGGCATTGTTGGCGTTTGCCACCGCGACCGCGTCGGCGACGTGGTCAGCGTGACCGTGGGTAAGGGCAAGGTGGGTCGCTTTGACGTCGTCAGCGGTGGCATCGGCCAGCGGATTGTTCGGGGCCAGGAAGGGATCGACGATCAGGTTGACGTCAGCTTCCGACAGTTCGAAGCATGAATGGCCGTGGTAGCGGATCTCCATTTTCAGCTCTCCTCGTTTTCGGTTTCCGGGGCGCCCGCGGCGGCCCCCTGCCCAAGTTCCTGCCTTAGCGCCCAGCCGACTGCGACGCCGACCATCATGCCCATCTGGGTTTCCTCGGTGAGCAGGGCGCGGACCGCCGTCAGCCGCTGATCCTCGTCAGGAATCGTGGCGGCCTTCAGGGTCTCCGACTGATGCGACTCACCGAACCAGCCGCCCTGACCGAGCGCGGTGACCAGCACCGAGGAAAGTCCGGGAGCCACCCGGGAGACGACCTGCTCGGCCTCACGGAAGCGATCGGGGTCGCTCAACCGTTCAACTGCGGCTGCAAGCTCCTCGTCGGAAATGGTCTCCTCGGGCACCGGGCTAGCCTAGCCAACTCATCCTCGCGGCCCGGAGAACCGGGTCGCGGTGAAGCCGGCCAGAACCCCGACCAGCCCTCCGGCCACACCGCTCCAGAAATCTGCAGTCGGAACGACGACCGGCAGCAGCAGGATCACCGCCGCAGCTACGATTACTCCGGACACCTGGATGCGTTCGCCTTTGGCCCGGGATTCCGAGCGGGCGACCATGTACCAGGCGCCGATCGCCCCCAGGGCGATGCCGTTGCCGCCCGCGATCACCGTGATCACATCACGCTGGTCTGCGACCGCGGAAGCGGCGAGCGTGCCGAGGGCCCCGCAGGCGAAGAGCAGCAGGAAGGCCGGCACGGTTCCGAAGCGACGCTCGAGCCCCGGGCCGAAGAGGGCGATCGCGAGACCGACCGCGAAGAGATAGCCAACGCTGAGGTAGGCGAAGGGAGCAGTGATCACCCGCCACCACTCGCTGTCGAAGGGCACCACCAGGCCACCAAAACCCTCGAGGCCGCTACCGGTGGCGATCCGGACCAGCAAGGCCACTGCGGGGATCAGGATCAGGGAGATAGTCGCCCAGGGCCGGACACCCAGGGACCGTACCCGGGGCTGCTTTTGGGCCTTCTGGCGGGCTTTTTCCTGCCGCCGCTTATCGCGGCGCGATTGCTTCGCCTCGAATCCGCCGTCACCACCACGTTCCAGATCGGGGGCACGCTTGCGCACCCGCGCGCCGCAATAAGGGCACTCGGTCACATACGGGCTGACTTCAGCCCCGCATGATTTGCAGACGACCCTGAGTTCGGTCTCACTCATTACAAACCCGAGGATAGAACCTTTGGCAAAGGTTCCCGCCCAAACCGCTCCGGCATTGACATACTGGAGTCAAGAGTTGTGCCAACCCCCAGGAGGACCGAGACGCAAATGGAAGCCAACACCCTGACCGAACAGAAGTCACTGCTCGCGACGCTGCCTCCAGGCAAGCGCGCCCGTCTTCACCGCCTCCTGTTCGAGTTCGGGCCGGGTAACGGAACCCTGATGCTGCTGCCGATCGACCAGGGCATCGAGCATGGTCCGCGCGACTTTTTCCCCAACCCTGCCTCGAAGGATCCGGAATACCAGTTCAAGCTGGCCGCCGAAGCCGGCTACTCCGCTCTCGCCTGCCAGATCGGCATGGCCGAGAAGTACTACCCGGACTACGCCGGTTCGGTGCCGCTGATTCTCAAGGTCAACGGAAAGACCGACATCCCGTCGTCGGCTCACGCTTTCTCCGCCTGCAACGCCACGGTCGAGGACGGAGTCCGGCTCGGTGCCGACGCGATCGGCTACACGCTGTACGTCGGCTCTCCCCGCCAGGACGAGGATCTGGCCCAGCTGCGTCAGGTCCGGCAGGACTGCGACCGCTTCGGCATGCCGCTGGTCGTCTGGTCCTACCCGCGTGGCGAAGCGATCGACGCCAAGGGTGGAGCCACCTCCTTCTACGCCATCGACTACGCCGCCCGCATGGCGATGGAGATGGGCGCTGACGTGGTCAAGGTCAACTACCCGGTGATCAATCCCGAGAAGGACAAGGACGCCCAGCCGCCGTACAACGAGATGGACGTCACCGCCGAAGAGGCGATGAGGCAGTGCGTCGAGTCGGCCGGCCGGTCGCTGATCGTGCTCTCGGGTGGCTCCAAGACCGACGACGCGACCGTGCTCGGCCACGTCAAGTCGGTAATGGACGCCGGTGGATCAGGTGTGATCTTCGGACGCAACGTCTGGCAGCGCGAATGGAGCGAGGCTCTCGAGATCATCGCCCAGATCAAGGAGACCCTGCTCGCCAACGTGAAGCGCACGCCTTAACAACGGTTGGCTCGCCACAGGCACTCCAGGGTCAGCCCCACACATCAGTTCGGGGACCTTTTCCCGGACCACATGCGGCGATACGTAATCTGGTTGGTGATCCTGCTCGGGCTCGCCGCCGCTGCGTGGATCAGCCAGAGAGATGACTCAGAAAAAGGCCCCGCGAAAGCGGGGTCTTCTGTTTCTGTCCGGGTCGACCGCGTGGTGGACGGCGATACCGCCAAGGTGTTTTACGAGGGTCAAAGCGAGTTCGTCCGCTACATCGGGATCGATACGCCGGAGTCGGTGCGGCCGGACTTCCGGGTCGAGTGCTACGGCGAACAAGCTGGCCGACGGAACGCGGAGTTGCTCGACCGCCATCCCGATGTGAAGTTGGTCTTCGACAAGGAAATGCGGGACAGCTATGGACGGCTGCTTGCCTACGTGTATTCGGGTGGTGTTCTGCTCCAGGCCGAACTTCTCCGGGGCGGATACGCCACCACGCTGGAGATCCCGCCCAACACATCCAGGGCAGCCGAGTTCTCCCGGCTGGAGAATCAGGCACGTGACGCTGGCCGCGGTCTCTGGTCAGCCTGCCCCGGTCAGAGCGGCGGCTGAGCGCAAACCTCCTCTTGAGGAGGTTTCTGCGCACGATCCCGTCGGAGCTTCGTTCTGTGATCTCAGTCACAGAAATGTGAGCAATGACTTGAGATTGGCCAATCATTTGCTACGGTGAACGGACGGCCTGTTTTTGAAAGTTCGCTTTCACCCGGCCGAACCACTATGAGAATGCGTCAAAGCGTAAATCAGTTCGAAGCAGCCTTCGAACAGCAGAAGATTCTCGAGCAGCGCAGACGGGAGCAACTCCGTCACCGCGCTGTGAACCGTTCGCGTACCCGCAGGGTCACGCGTTCCCAGCAGCAGGGCAAGGTGCGCTTCAGCGTCCTCGCCGTCTGCCTCATCGTGACCGTGGTCGTAGTGACCATCGCCATGTTCGAGGCCCTGCTTCTGGTGATGTCCTAGAACTCCGAGGGCTCCCCACAGCCCCCGGGTCCCGGCCAGGCCTGGATCAGGCCGTTTCAGTCTCGGGCTGGGCGCCGCGCTCGTCGATGACTTCCTTACGAAAGACCTCGACTTCTCGCGGAGCGGTGATGCCCAGACGTACCTTGTCACCGGAAACTCCGAGGACCATGATCTCGACGTTGTCACCGATGATGATGCTCTGTTCCTTTTTTCTGGTCAGTACCAGCATCAGACTCCGTTCAACTCCGTTGGTCGGTTCAGTACCTAATAATAGGTACTCCCGGCGGCGGGATTTCCAACCTCTTCTTTGCTACCCCGGAGTGCGCCTTCCGAAGCGCGTTCAATAGACTCGGAAGCCGTTATGGCTCGCCGATCACTACGCCCCCAACTCAACCAGATTCGTGCCTGGGTCCAACAGGGCCGCACCGATGCCTGGATTGCCCATCAGCTCGAAGTGAGCGCTTCCGAACTCCGTGAGTTCCGACGCCAGCATGACCTTGCGCCCGGCGATGATGCCGACAGTGCTGCCGAGGTTGATCTGCGCGACGAAATTGAAGCCGAGATCGAGGCCGCAGCTGCTGAAGAAGAAGCTGCCCGTGCCAAGGCCGAGGAAGAAGCCGCCGCTGCCGCCGCCGAACGCGAAGCGAACGGTGAAGACGAGGACGACAGCGACGACAGTGAATCTTCGGACCCGGAGGAAGCCGGAGACTTGGACGACACCGAGACCGACGGTTCCGAGGCCGAGGGTCGACCCCGTCGTCGCCGCCGGGGTCGCCGGGGACGTCGCGGTCGCGGCGCAGGCAACAAACTTGAAGGCACCTTTGACCACGGTGACGAGGGATACGGTCTCTGGCTCGACCCCTCGATCCAGGATGTTCAGGCCTACACCGACAACTGGGCCGGCAAGCGTGACGTGACCGTCACCGTCGAAGCCGATCAGATCATCATCCGCCGCGCCGGCGAACCCGAGGACGAATAAGTACCCGGTCGGCTTTGCCGACCGCAAGAGAAACCCGCCCTCCCACTGAACAAGTGGATGGTTGAGAGGGCTCCGTTTACAGGGTTACTCGACTTCTGCGTCGAGGATGACGCGGCCGCCGGCGTAGTTTCCCGCGGCCTGGAGGTGGAGCCAGAAGGCTGCGTCGACCAGGTCCTGCACATCCGCCATCGCCGGATTGACTCCCGGTAGCTGGAGCGCCCAATCGGTGCCTTGCCCGTAGATGGCGGCGAGGTCATGGGCGGTGAAAGTGGCGCCCAGGCGATGCCTGAGTTCCTCGCGAACCGGAACGGTGACGTCATCACCGCGCAGGATGCCGTCCCGCTCGAGATCACGAAGCCGTTCGATCCCGGCCTCCCAGTTGAACAGCGCATTCTCCAGGGGGTAGCTCACTTGAGCCCGGGAATGTAGTCGTCTTCGGGTTCCAGCGCCGCGCAGCGGCGGGGATCAAGCGGCGCGGCCACTCTCCAGACGATCACCGGATGCTCCGAATCGAGGACCGGCTGCACTTCCGCCTGAAGCGACCTGTCGTTCAAGGCCCATAGGGTCTCGGGTGAATCGATCGGCTGCTCGTAGTCGTTGAAGTTCAGGAAGGGCGAGGTGACGAGGTAATCCGGGTCGGCATCGTTGACGGCCCTGGCGAACTCTTCACAGGTTCCGATCGCGTCAAAGCCCCCATCGGGGGCATCACGGCCGATGTAGACGACCTCATTGTCCAGATCGGGACCGAAGAAACCGTACTGCTTGAAACCGGCCGTGGTGCCGGCCAGAGCGATCTTCGAGCCGGTGATGCCTTCAGCCCAGCGGTAGGGACCGGCGAGGCCGGCCTCGGTCTCGAAGCTCTGGTAGCGGTTCTCGAAGTAGCTCTTCTGCAGCGGCCAGGCAAACAGTGCGAACACAGCCAGGGCCAGGGCCATGCCGACCGCGAGCGGAGGCAGGGAAAGGTAGCGGGAGAGACGCTCCCGACCCAGCCAGACAGCGGCAGGGAGAGCTACGAGGAGCAGCGCCAGAGCAATCCCGAAATTACGACCCGGGGCCGAAACCACCGGATCGCTGGCGCTGGTGCCGATGAACAGCCCGACCAGCAAAAGCCCGATCAGGGTCCGGGGCCAGCCCCGGTCGAAAGTTGATGACAGGGGCACCAGGACGACAGCAAGGCCGAGAGCCGGGATCAGGAAACGCAGATTGATCGAGAAGGCGGTCGGCTCGCCTTCGGGGCCAGCCGCCCCGAGCGGAGTGACCAGGTAGGCGACGATTGCCAGCAGAGCGACCGCGCCGTGGGTCTTTGTCAATCTCCCCGGTCCCTTGAATATCACCAGGATCAGGCCGACCAGCACGAACCCGAGCAGGAGCGGCCAGACCTGACCGAAGCCCTGGTCGAGCCCGGGTACGAAATAGTCCTTCCAGACCGTTGTGTCGGTTAGGTAATGAGCGACCGAGAAATCGGGCCTGCCCACCTGCAGGCGGATCGGCCCGGAAAGGTCGATCGGCCCGATCGAAGTTATCTGGGGCAACGGGTTCCCGGCCTCGAAGAGGTTGCGCAGGTACCACCATCCGCCACCAACAGCAGCCGGAACCAGCCAGTAGAGGCAGGCCTTTAGCCGCTGGCCTCGCACCGTGGAGTAGAGGACAGCACAGGTGACGAGGAAGGCCGGAGCGAGGGCGGTCACTTTGGTGCCCGCGGCGAGGCCGATCGCCAGCCCGCCGGCAACCATCGCCCAGTCGGGCGAAACCCTGCCGTGTGGTTCCCTGCCCGACGAAGAGCGATTGAGCATGATCGCCACCGCCGAGAGAATGAGGACGGCCGCCATGATGTCGTTCTTGCCGGTGCCGGGCTCGCGTACAACCAGTGTGTGAGTGGCCATCAGGACGGCCACGCCGAGCATGGTCAGATGAGGACGGTCGTATGGCCGGCCGACGCACCATCCGGCCAGCAGCCCCAGGGCGAGCCAGCCGAGGTTGATGAAGATCGAGAGAAAGTCCCGCCCGGTCAGGACCATGCCGATTCCGTGGATCAGCTCGGAGTTCTGGGGGT
>JAUPTY010000107.1 GCA_030917845.1 Actinomycetota bacterium
GCGGCGAGTAGCAGCCGGGGTGAGCCTCGGTGTCGACCAGTCCGGGAATCACGTGGAGGCCCGTTGCGTCAACGGTCCTCTTCGCGGGCGGGAGGAACTCGTCCTGGGTGACCGCGACGATCTTGCCCCCATCGACCGCGATGCCGACCTTGCGGGTACCGCTCGGGCTGACGACCGTACCGCCCTTGATGACCAGATCAACTTCTCTGGATTCACTCACTTTGGTCTCTCCTGTCAAAGCTCCCGGAGGGCCGGGAGACTGTCCAGTAGTTCAACCTACTGAACCAAGTTCTATATCGTGGACAGAATCTAACACAGCTGCCGGGTGCCAGGCAACCGGTTTGCCTGTACAACGGGAGCAAATACCGGCCCGACCTTTAGCGGCCGGGCACGGAGCTGCCGGCCCCTGCCATCACCTGGTCGGCCCTGCTTCGCAGGACTTCGCCGATTTCACCGAGCCGGTCGCCATCGAGCTGGGCCGGAAAGCCAAGCGCCAGAAGGACCAGCTCAAGTTCTCCGTCGGATCCCCAGATCCCGGCCGCGACCGCGTTGTTCTCGTTCAGCTCGCCGTGCGAGACCGACCAGCCGCGGGAGCGGACCTCGCCGACTTCCTCGAGCAGCGATTCAGGGCTGGTGATCGTTGACCTCGTATGGGCCGGCAGTTTGCGGCCCTTGATCAGCTTCGCCGCCATCGTTTCATCCATCGAGGCGAGCAGGATCTTTCCGAGCGCACCGTCCATCGGCCCATAGGCGCTGCCGACCGTGATTCCCACGTGGACGTCACCGGGCGGGTAGTAGCGGCTGATGATCCGGAGTTCGTCCTCGTCGATCGGCTGGGCGACCGCGAAGGAGAGGCCGTGCTCGGCGGCCAGCGGGGCGACCTGGTCGAGAGTGCTGCGGACCAGCTTGACCTGCCGGGTCGCTTCGCTTCCCAGCGGGATCAGGGCCGGACCGAGCCGGTACTGCCTCGTGTTCGCGTCACGGCGGACGAAGCCGTGACTGTCGAGGGTCGAGAGCAGGTTGTGCATGGTGCTCTTGGAGAGCCCGGTCGTCTTGACCAGATCGGAGAGGGTGGCCCCGGTCTCCCCCGTCCCGTAGAGCTCGTTGAGCACGCTGATCGCCCCGACTACTGCCGGGACCTGGTACTTGCCGTCCGATTCCCCGCCCATCCTCCCGGCCCTAGCCCCTGGCCCGGAAGCCACGGAAGACGATCGGCTTCTCCCGGGTCAGTTCCTCGAGTGTGTACCCGATCCCCTCGCGACCCCGGCCGGAAAGCTTGACCCCGCCGAACGGGAATTCGGGCGGACGGTAGTTGTCGGTGCCGTTGATCACGACCCCGCCCGACTCCAGCCGCTCGGCCACGATCAGGGCCCTCTGGTAGTCGGCAGTAAAGACCGATGACATGAGCCCGAAGGAGGAGGAGTTCGCGACCTCGAGCGCCTGTTCCTCGGAATCGACCGGGATCAGGTTGAAGACAGGGCCGAAGATCTCGTCGTCGATTGCGATGTCGGCAGTGTGCGGCACCCCGGCGAGCAGGGTCGGGGCAAAGTAGGCACCCTCGGCTTCACCGGTTCCGGCGGCAACCTCGGCTCCCTGCGAGCGTGCATTCGCGACCTGGCCGGCGACCCGCGAGGCGGCACCCTCGTGAATCAACGGGCCGATCGTGGTCTCGGCCTCGACAGCTGCCCCGACCTTCTGGGCGGCCACCGCCTCGGCCATGCGGTTGACCAGTTCGTCATGGAGCGAACGGTGGACGATCACCCGCTTGCTGGCCGAACAGGCCTGACCGTTCATCAGCACCCGTCCGCGCAGCATCTCGGCCGCGACGAGGTCGATGTCCGCATCCTCGAGGATCAGGGAAGCGTTGTTGCCGCCCAGTTCGAGATGGAGGAAGCGAAGCTTCTCGGCGGTGGCGCGGGCCACGGCAATGCCGGCCGCGGTGGAACCGGTCAGTGAGATCGCGTCGACCCCGGGAGCCACGGCCAGCGCCGCTCCGACCACGGCATCACCGTGGACGGCGGCGATCACGTCGGCGGGAACCCCGACCTCGATCAGCGCCTCGCGGAAGCGACCGACGACCAGCGGATCCTCGAGCGGCGGCTTGACCACGACGGCGTTGCCGCCGACCAGGGCGGCGGCGCACTTCTCTACAAAGAGCTCGACCGGAAAGTTGAACGGCAGGATGGCGGCGACCACACCGAGTGGTTCACGGCGGGTGAAGGCGAGATCCCACTCGGACCTTGCGTTGGATTCGGAGGGGAGCATCCGTCCGACCAGGCGCCGCCCTTCGGCCGCGTTGCCACGCAGGAAGTGGAGGCCGCTACGCACCTCGTTGGTGGCCTGGCCGATCGGCTTGCCGGACTCGGAGGCGAGCAACCGGCCGAGTGATTCCACTTCGGGCTCGAGCAGGGCAGCCGCGGCGTCGAGGAGGTCGGCCCGCCTGCCAATCGGGAGTTCGGTCCATTCGCGCCTGGCGGCGACGGCGCGAGCGACGATCCCGGCCACATCGCCCGGATCGGTCAGTTTGACCTCGCCAAGCAGCTCGGTCCCTTCGGGGTTCCTGATCTCCAGAATGCTCATTAGGTTCAGCCTACCGAACCCGGTTCAATTCATCGAAAGATTGCCTCTGCCCGGCGACTCCCGAAAGCGTCTGGCGCAATATCTGATTGTCTGGAGAAATATAGCTGGTATCTCTATACATCACTATATTTATCCAGATGGACGCGCGAACGAATCCTTACGCGCCTGGCGCCGGCACTCGACCTCCCGCCCTCCGGGGACGTGACAGGCAGATCGACCAGTTCGATCTTCTGTTGAATCGCCTGGCAGATGGACGATCAGAACGCTCGCTGTTGATCGACGGACTGCGTGGGGTCGGCAAGACGGTTTTGCTGTCCACCTTCAAGGACATGGCCGTCGAGAAGGGGTGGTACGCGGCCAAGCTTGAAGTACGGCACGACACTGAACTTCGGCAGGCGTTGGCCCGCGCGGCTCTGAAACTGCTTCGGGAACTCAGCGCCATAGAACGGATGAAGGAGCGCGTTCGGCGGGCGTCGCAGGTCCTCAAGTCGTTCTCGCTTCGCACCCCGGAAGGAATCGAGATCGGGGTAGGGATAGATACGGCTGGCACCGCAGGAAGTGGCGACCTCGAATTCGACGTGGCTGAGCTGATGCTCGAACTCGGCCAGACCGCCCAGGAAGCGGGCACCGGGGTCGCTTTGCTCTTCGACGAGATCCAGTTTCTCGATCGGACCGAACTTGAAGCTCTCATCCACGGTCTCCATGAAGTCGCCCAGGCAAACCTTCCTCTGGCATTCGCGGGATGCGGTCTGCCCTCGACACCGGCTCTCGCCGGTCAGGCAAAAACCTACGCCGAACGGTTGTTTCTCTTTCAGGGTGTCGGCAGCCTGGACCGCAAAGACGCGCAGGACGCACTGACCATTCCTGCGGCCAGCCTCAAAGTCCGAATCGACCAGGCCGCCGCGGATCAAATTATCGATCTCAGCGACGGATACCCATACTTCCTGCAGGAGTACGGCAAGCACGCCTGGCTGGTAGCCAATGACAGCGAGATCACCGCGAAAGACGTTCGGCGAGCTCATCCGCGGGTCCTCTCTGACCTCGACGATGGTTTCTTCAGTTTGCGATACCAACGGGCGACGGAATCTGAACGACGCTACATACGAGCGATTGCCGACCTGGGCGACGGTCCTCAGACCACAGCCGATGTTGGTACCGCGCTAGGCCACGAAAGCCTGCAACAAGGTTCGTCCACCAGAGCCGATCTGATCGGAAAGGGATTGATTTTCTCACCGCGGCGAGGGCAGGTCGACTTCACAGTGCCCCACTTCGCCGACTATGTCAGGAGAATGGACGCTCCAGGTTAAGTAGCGCGGCACCAACGCCGCGGTCAGGGCACGCGGTGCACTTCAAAGAGATTGGTGCCGAGCTTCATGTCGGAGAGCCCGGCGACGATCGCGATCAGGTCTCCGGACTCCGCCGCACCGAATCGGACCGCGTCATCGGCGCATTCGTAGAGCAGGTTGCGGATCTCGGTGGTCTGGTCGTTCAGGACCGGATTCACCCCGAAGATCAGTTTCAGCTGACGCTGGGTGCGGACGGTGTGGGTGACCGCAAGCACGGGAACCTGGGGCCGGTGGGCGGCCACGACCTTGGCGGTGCGACCCGAGGCGGTCGGGACGACGATCGCTTTCAGGCCGAGCCGGTAGGACGCGATTACGGCCGACTGGGTGACCGAGTCGGAAACGTCCATGTCATCCTGGGGAACCCGGTTCATGACCCAGTCCCAGTACGGCAGATCGGTCTCGGTGCCGCGAGCGATCTGGTCCATCACCTGGACCGCCTCGACCGGGTAATCCCCGACCGCGGTCTCTTCGGAAAGCATGATCGCGTCGGTGCCGTCATAAATCGCGGTCGCGACATCGGTCACCTCGGCCCGGGTCGGGCGCTTGGCGGAAACCATCGAGGCCAGCATCTGGGTGGCGGTGATGACCGTCTTCGAGGCACGGCCGGCGGCCCGGATCAGGCTCTTCTGGAGCACCGGAACCTTTGACAGGGGAACCTCGATGCCGAGGTCGCCACGGGCCACCATGATTCCGCCGGTCGCCTTTTCGACGATCTCCTCGACCGCATCCGCAGCCTGCGGCTTCTCGATCTTGGCGATGATCGGAATCTCGGACTTCAGCTCCGCCAGTTTGTCGAGGACAGGATCGAGGTCATCGGCCTTGCGGACGAAGGACACCGCGAGGTAGTCGAGCTGGTTGGCGACCGCGAACTCGACCCAGCGCAGGTCATCCTCGGAAACTGAATCGAGGCCGGCCTCGACACCGGGCAGGTTCATCCCCTTGTGCGAGGAGAGCGGCCCTCCGACTTCAACTTCCGCCTCGACGGTCTTGCCGTCGTTGCCGGTGACCCGGAGCCGGATCGAACCGTCAGCCAGGTAGACCGTGTCATCGATCGCCAGGGCTCCGCAGAGTTCCGGCCAGTCGACCGGAATCAGGGTCGCCGTGCCGTCCACGTCCTCGGGGGTGATCGTCACCGTGGCGCCGTGGATGATGTCGACCACACCCTGGGGGTAATCACCGACCCTGAGTTTCGGTCCGGGCAGGTCGCCGAGGATCCCTACCTCCATGTCGATCCGATCGGAAATCGTCCGGATGTCCTTGATCACCCGAAGGTGGGTCGGCGCGTCACCATGCGAGAAATTCAGGCGGAAAACGTCTACGCCTGCCCGGATCATCTGCTCGAGTACAGGCGGATCCCAGGAAGCGGGTCCGACGGTGGCGACGATCTTCGTTCTGCGGGTCTCGGAGTGGTTCACGACACCCATAATGACGGTCAGGAACCCGTCGACTGTGGACGAGGTTCACCTTGCATGAGTTTTCGGTCCGGAACAGTGGGGTAGTTGAAACAGCAAGGCCTTGGATTCGTCGGTCCGTTCCCCCTATGGACTGGCGAAAAGGCCTGGCGACGAGTGCCTGCGTCGCCAAGGAAGAGAAAAGCCCGCCCCATGACGGGGCGGGCTTTCTCGTTACTGCCTGTTGACTGCCCGGTTCTAGCGGCTTCCCTTGAAGGAAATCACCTGCTGGATGCCGGACGGACGGTTCGTGTACCGCATGGAGACCAGCGGAATCGGAGCGAAGTTGATCCGCTCCGGCAGGGCGCTTGCCCGCCAGTCGGCCGGGTTGGCAGAACCCTGATCGGCCTCCAGTTCGGCACCGGCGGCGGCGATCGCTGCCCAGACTGCCTTCTGGCAGGCCGGCTTCTTGCCCTTGCCGCAGTACTTGACGCGGAAGGGGCTCTTCACCTTGTCACCGAGCAGGGCCCGGATGTCCTTGTCGAAGTACTGGTACCAGCCAGCGAACTGACCTGACGGCGGCTGGTCGAAGCGGGACATGAGCGTGCTCAGTTCGTCCAGCTGCGGGCCAAGCACCGGCTTCATGAACGCGTCAGCGATCTTCGACCAGGCGGCATCCAGGGATGCTGCGCCCGGGGCGTCAATGCTGCCGTCCAGGTTGCGGTCCAGGCGACTGCCGT
>JAUPTY010000108.1 GCA_030917845.1 Actinomycetota bacterium
GAGCACCTGCCGCCGAAGCAGTTCGACAACACCGCCTACATCTCGACGACCTCGCTCGAGGAGATCACGACCAACAACCATTCGACCGCGACCGTGATTGCCGAGGACACCGACAATCACGAGCCGATCGATCCGGTTGACCCGGTCAAGCCCACCCCGAACAATCCGGTCGCCAAGACCATCGTCGGCAAGGGCGTGAGCTACTCGGCCAGCACCGTCTTCGCGACGATCCGCTGCTCCGGCGCCTGCGGAGGCACCGCCAAGCTGCTGACCACGAAGAAGGTCAAGGTCGGCAAGAAGAGCTTCGCCAAGGGCACCGTCCTCGCTGCGAAGCAGTACTTCGTCGGCAAGGCGGGAGTCAAGAAGATCACCCTGAAGATCACCGGCAAGGGCAGGACGATCCTCAGGAGCGGCAAGGCAAAGAATGCCCTGCTCAAGATTTCTGGAGGGACCAGGAAGGTAGTGAAGGTCGGCCGGCGCTAGTCGACGATCCGACCTGCCAGGGAGGATGGGGCCCCGGTCGAAAGACCGGGGCTCTTTTGTTGCAGGGCTTGACTTTGCAGTAGACCCTTCCTAGGCTGAAACCAATAAGAGAAATAGGGAGACGAGCGGAGGCCCCCTAGAGAACCGGCATACGGCCGAGTCGGCCCCCTTCTTCACTCTGACTTCTGCCGAGTCTCGATTTTCCGCAGAAGCCCGGGTCCGCTACCGGACCTTCCCGAATCTGAAGTGACGTGGAGTCAATCTTGCCGATAGTCAGTCCACGCAGAGGATTCGTTGTCCGGGCAATCATTGCTCTCGCCTCCGTATGCCTGCTCGCCCTCGTCCTGGCCGGATCGGCTTCGGCTTTGACCTTCTCCCCACCGGCCTTTGTTCCGGCCGGCACCCAGCCCCATTCAGTCACCACAGCCGACTTCAACGCAGATGGCAACGCCGACATCGCCTCAGCAAACATTTACTCCGACAATGTGTCGATTCATCTTGGTGACGGAGTGGGAGGCTTTCTGCCTGGTCTCTTCTTCCCGGTCGGCCAGAATCCGGAAGTGATCATCAACGACGACTTCAACGGAGACGGGTTCGTCGACCTTGCCACGGCGAACATCACTTCCAACAACGTCTCGGTCCTGCTCGGAGCCGGAGACGGCAGCTTCGACCCCGCCGCCGATTTCGCCGTCGATACCGGACCACATTCTCTGGTCTCGGCGGACTTCGACGGGGACGGCAACCGGGACATCGCCACGGTCAGCGTTTACAACGACACAGTCAGCATCCTTCTTGGAGATGGCAGTGGCGGCTTCAGTCCGGTGACTTTCTTCCCGATACAGCCTGGAGCCTTTTCACCCTCGATCACCACGGCAGATTTCAACAATGACGGCAACCCGGATCTCGCCACCGCCAATTATCAAGGGGGCATGCTTTCGGTGCTCTTCGGGGACGGCTCGGGAGCGTTCGGGCCATCGATGGACATTGGCGTCAGTCCCGCTCTAGGCCCGTTCGCCGTCGCTACTGCCGACCTCAACGGCGATGGCAAACAGGATCTGGTCTCCGCCAACTACACGTCCGGCAGCCTTTCCGTTCTGCTCGGCGACGGGGACGGAGGATTCTCGCCCCCGATCGATTTCGGAACTGGTCCGGGCGCCAACCCGAACCTGGTCATCGTCGCCGACATGAACGGAGACAGCTTCCCGGACCTGATCGCCCCGATCTACAACACCGACAGCCTCGTGGTGCTTCCGGGGGACGGCACGGGAAACTTCGGGGCACCGGACACGTTCAGCGTCGGTGGGAGCACGTACCCGGTCTCGGTCGCGACCGCTGACTTTAACGGGGACGGGCTGCCGGACCTCGCAACCGCGAACTTCCTTCCGAACTACCTCTCGGTCTTGCTCAATACTTCACCTCCGCCACCTGTGGCCGACCTCGTGATCGAGAAGACCGCCCCACATCCGAGCTACGGCCCCGGCGATGTCTTCCATTACACGATCGTCGTCAGGAACACCGGCAACGCACTTGCCCAGAACGTAGTGATCACGGACACTTTGCCTGCGGGGCTCACCTATGTGGCGCACCACTCGAATGAAGCTGACTGCTCGGAATCTGCGGGCACCCTGACCTGCGGGTACATCTGGGATCTCCATCCAGGCCAAGAAATCCGGATCCTTCTAAGAGTGGAAGTTGATCCGGTTGCGGCTGCGGTGAGTTCCGAGGCGGCGCACCTTCTGGATGTACAGAAGGTCGAGACCCAGGTTGACCTCGATCCAGGTCAGCAGAGGACGGTTCAGGCGGTCTGTCCCTCCGGCTACTTTGTCAGTGACGGGTCCGTGCGAATCGATCACATTGATCAGGGGACCGGTGACTGGACCGCACCACAGGTTCTCGAATCACGCGCCTCGTCGCTCGACACCTGGCAGGGCACCGTCAAGAACACGGCGGCGGGCCGTGCGCAGGCGAAGATCTTCGCGGTCTGCATCAAGAAGGCGACGGAGATCGCAGACGGTCACACCCACAACATCATCGTCTCGCCTCCGGTCACGCGCACCGACACTGTCCCGGCCGGGGTCCACGAGGCCGAGCTCCAGTGCGGTCCCGGCCAGGTTGCGACACAGCCCGGGTTCACCTCTAGCGTCCCCGGCGTACTGACCTACTCGCAGCCCTCCGGTGACGGTTGGAAGTTCGCCCTGGAGTTTGAGCAGAATGCCCTGGTCACATTCTCGATCGCATGCATGAGCCGTCAGGTTTCACAAAATGGCGGCCACGGCCACAACCTCGGCTTCCAGAGGATCCGCAACGAAATCACGATTCAGCCGGGCCAGGTAAACGAGGCACAACTCACCTGCCCGGATGGAAGCAAGGGAGTTGTCGGCGGCTGGGACCTCGACCATGGTCTGGTTTCGCTCGGTAACGATCCGCGGCCGGTAACCAGGGCGTTTCGGATCTACAACCCATCCGATCATCCCCTGACGGCCCGGATCAGTCTGCTTTGCCTCGGATCGATGACCGCTGGTGAATCGGTTCCGACCGAAATCGTGAACACGGCCTATGTCTCAACCTCGACCCACGAGGACGAAGTCGGAAACAATCAGTCTTCTCACACCATTGCGGTTGCCGGGACCAGCGACACCGACCCGATCCCCGAACCCGATCCGGTCAAGCCCACCCCGAACAATCCGATCGCCGGGACGATCGTCGGCAAGGGTGTGACCTACTCGGCAGGCGGGGTGACTTTCGACCTGAATTGCTTGGGAGCCTGTGGTGGTACCGCGAAGCTGACTTCGATCAAGGGGATAAAGGTTGGCGGCAAGAAGTTCGCCCGGGGCACCCTTCTTGCGAAGGGGCATTACTTCATCGGCAGGGCCGGTACGAAGAGGATCAAGCTGACCCTGACCAGGGCCGGCAGGAAAGCCATTTCGAAGGGCAAGGCAAAGAAGGCCGTGCTCCGGATTTCGGGAGGTTCCCGGAGGGTGGTGAGGGTCGGCCGGCGTTAGCTCGGCCTTCTCCTACTTGGAGACCGGGAGGTCGCCCGCGAAATCGGTCTTGCCGTCGCGCTGGAACTGGACGTCGACCGTTTCGTCCTTGTTGTAGAAGCCGACCACGCCGAGCAGCATGAACATCTTCTTCTTGCCGGTCTTGGTCTCCTTGATGATCTCCCGGGTGAAGAGGATCTCGTTCTCGCGCAGCAGGTAGTCCTCGCCCTCGCTCTGGGCGACACCGTTTACGAAAACGATGATCGGCTGCGAGGCACCCTCGGGAAGGGTGACCCGCCGACCGGCCGCATACGAGCCTTTGGGGATCTTCAGTTCTTCTTCACTCATGAGCTGAGGAACAGTTTCACCGATTTGATCGCCTGGCCGATGTTCGACCCCTCAAGGGTCTGGCGCCTGACCCCGCCAGCGTAGGGAATAACCGTCAGGTCGCCCTGGATATCGATGCCGGCCGTGGGTGGCGAAAAGAGCCCCTTGCCGCTGATCTCGATGCGGGCGTTGACGATCTGGGAAGGCTCATAGTCGCGAATCGCCTTGACCCGGTTGATCGGTCCATCGTCGATCACTTCGTCGGCCGCCTTGCGGGCGGCTGCCAGAGCTTCGTCGAGATCGTCGAAACTCTGCCGGGTCACATCGGACCCGTACCGCACGGTCAGTTTCCAGTTCCTGGCCAAATCAGCTCCCGGCTGGTTGCGAGCCGCTCAGGAAGGCCGCGTGGCGGGGCCGGAGATGCGGTCCTCGCCGGTTCGCTCGCCCAGGGGAATGTAATTCGCTTCGCGGGCGCCGGTGTAGATCTGGCGGGGCCGGGAGATCTTCTTGTCCGGGTCGTCGGTCATCTCGAGCCACTGGGCGATCCAGCCGGCGGTGCGGGCAATTGCGAAGATCACCGTGAACATGCCCGGCGGGATCTTGAGCGCCTCGTAGATGATCCCGGAGTAGAAGTCGACGTTCGGGTAGAGCTTGCGTGAAGTGAAGAAATCGTCGTCGAGGGCCTGCTTCTCGAGTTCGGTGGCCAGCTCGACCAGCGGATTGTACTCGGTCGCCTCGAAGACCTCGTCGGCGTGGCTCTTGATGATCCTGGCCCTGGGGTCGTAGTTCTTGTAGACCCGGTGGCCGAAGCCCATCAGCTTCTCCTCCCGCTTTTTCACCGCGTCGAGGAAACTCGGAATGTTGTCAACCGACTCGATGCGACGGAGCATCTGCAGCACCGCTTCGTTGGCACCGCCATGCAGGCGGCCGTAAAGCGCGGCGATTCCGGCGGCGACGGCCGAGTAAGGATCGACGTCGGACGAACCAACCCCGCGCACGGCACTGGTCGAGCAGTTCTGCTCGTGGTCTGCGTGAAGGATGAAGAGGACGTCGATCGCCTTGGCCAGACGGGGATCCGGCTCGTACTTGGTCTCGGTCATCTTGAACATCATCGAGAGGAAGTTCTCCGGGTAGGAGAGGTCGTTGTCGGGGTAGACATACGGCTGACCCATGTTGTGGCGGTACGAGAAGGCCGCCAGGGTCGGCATCTTGGCGATCAGGCGGATCGTCGCCAGATAGCGCTCGATCGGATCGAGGATCTTGTTGGCATCCGGGTAAAAGGTCGAAAGAGCGCCGGTGGAGGCGAGCAGCATGCCCATCGGGTGAGCGTCGTAACGGAAGCCGCTGAGGAACTTCTTGATGTCCTCGTGGACGAAGGTGTGGATGGTTACGTCGTGAACCCAGGCCTCGAGCTGAGGGCGGGTCGGCAGTTCGCCGAAGACCAGCAGGTAGGAGACCTCGAGGAAGGTGGAATGCTCACAGAGCTGTTCGATCGGGATGCCGCGATGCTCGAGGATCCCGGCTTCGCCGTCGATGTAAGTGATCGCGGAACGGCAGGAGGCGGTGTTGGTGAAGGCCGGATCGAAGGCCATCATTCCGAAGTCTTCTTCGTGAACCTTGATCTGCCGGAGGTCCAGCGCCTTGATCGTGTCGTCTTCGATCGGCAGCTCATAGGAGCGCCCGGTGCGGTTGTCGGTGACCGTGAGGGTGTCGTTGCCGGAGGCTACGGGGCCCTCATCGCCCTCGGCCGGCGCTTCGCTCTGCTGTTCGGTCGACATGCTCTCCTCGAATCCTTTTCTCTGATCTCTGTCCGGCTCAGTATTTCAGTTGAGTCAGGTGGCGCTGAAATCCGTCATCGAGCGAAGAGCTTCGAGACGGGCTTCGATCTCGTCGCGGGTCAGGCGGCTGACCCTTTCCGTCCCGAACTCCTCGACGTTGTAGGAGGCGAGCACGGTGCCGTAGCCCATCGCGGTCCGGAGAGCCTGCTGGTCGATCTCTCCGGCCCTTCCGTCGAGATAACCGAGGAAACCGCCGGCGAAAGAGTCACCGGCGCCGGTCGGGTCCCGCACATCCTCAAGCGGAAAGCCGGGAAGGGCGAAGAAACCGTTCGGGGTGAAAAGGGCCGCGCCGTACTCGCCCTGCTTGGCGATCACGGCTCGCGGACCCATTTCCATGACCGCAGCGGCAGCCCGGG
>JAUPTY010000109.1 GCA_030917845.1 Actinomycetota bacterium
CCGGCTCCGGTGATCGCGGCACGACCCTGAAGCCTGCACCCGAACCGATCGTGCTCGCCTGCCGCCCGCTGCGAACGCGTCGGCCACTGCCTCAGCCTGTCCCTGGTCTACGCTTCCGAGTTCGAAGAGCTTCCAGCCCGGCTGCTCGGCAGCGGTGCCGGGACCGAGGTCGATTCACGGCCAGCTATAGTTGCTTGTTGAAAGCAACTAGATTGGGTTTTATGTCGAAGGAAGTCGAAGACCTCGTCAGGTCCCTCTATCTGCTCGGGTTCGTCCAGCGTGAGATTGGGCGCCGGTCCCTTGTCGAGCTCGGCTCCCAGGGCTTCACGTCCCTGGCGGCGCTCCGTAAAGACGGGCCGTTGCGCGTCAGCGAAGTTGCCGAGCGACTGTGCGTCGATGTCTCGGTCGCGAGCCGTCAGGTCAATGCTCTGATCGACGCCGGGTACGCGCAAAGAGAGCACGACGATAGCGATGGGAGAGCCCACAAGGTCTCCATAACCGAGGCTGGCGTCGAAATCCTCGCGAGATGCCATCGACGCCTGGTCGAAACCTTCGCGCAGGCCCTCGCGGGATGGTCAGATCAGGAGATCGGCTCCCTCGCCCACCGGCTCGATCTCCTGCGCGAGGACTTTTCGTCAACCCAGGCGCTCAGAGACAGGGCCACGGAGACGAAGCGGAGCAAGCGATGAGTACGGTCCGGTCGGAAGTCCTTTCGCCCGCCAGCTCACCCGGGGTCGAGGAGAAGCTCGAATCGGGGATGACGCATCGTCAGGTCCTGGAAGCGATGTCGGGGCTCCTGCTCGGCATGTTCGTCGCTATCCTTTCGAGCACGGTGGTCACCACGGCACTGCCGAGGATCATCGGTGACCTGGGTGGCACTCAGTCCTCCTACACCTGGGTCGTGACCTCCACCCTCCTCGCGCTCACCGTCAGCACCCCGATCTGGGGTAAGCTGGCCGACCTCTTCGACCGCAAGCTCTTGATTCAGATCGGGCTTTCCGTCTACGTGATTGGGTCGATCCTGGCCGGGCTCTCCCAGTCCACGACTTGGCTGATCGCTTGCCGCGTCATTCAAGGCCTCGGGGTCGGCGGTCTCACCGCCCTGGTCCAGATCGTGCTCTCGGATCTCGTATCCCCACGAGAACGTGGCCGATACATGGGGTATCTCGGCGCGGTGTTCGGGCTGGGCACGGTGGCCGGCCCCCTGCTCGGTGGCTTCATCACTGACGGCCTCGGGTGGCGGTGGTGCTTCTACGTCGGGGTGCCGTTCGCCGTCGTCGCTCTGATCGTCCTCCAGCGCACGCTTCACCTCCCCCGGGTCCGGCGCGAGGTCCACATCGACTATCTCGGCGCGTTCCTGATCGCGACCGGCGTCTCCGCGCTGCTGATCTGGGTATCGCTGGCCGGTCAGCAGTACGACTGGATTTCCTGGCAGACAGCGGCACTGGTTGGCGCCGGCGTTCTCGCCTGCGGAGCAGCGGTCGCTCAAGAACGACGCGCGCCCGAACCGTTGGTGCCGCTCCGGCTGTTCTCGGAACGCACCGTCGTCCTGTCGGTGATCGCGAGTGTCTCCGTGGGTATCGCCATGTTCGGCACCACAGTCTTTCTCAGCCAGTACATGCAGATCGCGCGGGGCCAGTCGCCGACTGTCTCCGGGCTGCTCACCATCCCGATGGTCACCGGCCTCTTCGTCTCTTCGACCGTGATCGGCCGGGTCATCACCCGCACCGGCCTCTACAAGCGCTGGATGCTGCTCGGTGCGGCGCTGCTCACGATCGGGCTCGCGCTGATGGGCACTATGGACGAAACCACCAGTCTGGTTGACGTCGGGGCATTCATGCTGATCACCGGGGCCGGCGTCGGAATGGTCATGCAGAATCTGGTGCTGGTCGTCCAGAACACGATCGCGCAACGTGACATCGGCGCCGGCAGCGCGCTGGTCGCGTTCTTCCGCAGTCTCGGCGGCGCGGTCGGGGTCAGTGCCCTGGGCGCGCTCTTGACCGCCCATGCCAGCTCCACGATCGTCAGCGGGCTGGCCGAACAGGGCATCGACCCGTCCCGACTGGGCGGCAGCTCGCACCAGGTTCCCGATGTCGGAAGCCTGCCAGCCCCGATCGCGCACATCGTCGAACATGCCTACGGTACCGGAATCGCCGAGATGTTCCTGGTCGCGGCACCGCTCGGACTCGTGACCTTCATCGCCCTTCTGTTCATGCAGGAGAAGCCGCTCGGATCGGAGAGCGGCATCGAACGCACTCTCGAGGAATCGCCATGATGAGCGCCGGAGCCTCGGCCATCAAGGAGCTCGGTCTCCGCCGCCTGCTGGTCGCGATCGACGGCTCGCCGAGCTCGGACCTCGCGCTGGCCGCCGCGATCACCGTGGCCCAGCGCGACAACGCCGCGCTGACCATGATTACCGTCGAGGCCGACCTCTCCTCGACTCCAGCCGGCCTGGGCTTCATAACGGTTCCACCGCCCGAGATACAGCAGGACGCCCACCGAGCAGCCGAGAAAACCCTCGAAGACGCGATCGCGCGACTGCCCGACGGCATGCCCGCCACGAAAATACTGCGCTTTGGAAAGGCCGGCCCCCAGATAGTCGCCGAAGCTGCCACCGGCAAATACGACGCGATCCTGATCGGTGCTCGAAGAGTGGGAATGGTCGGCGCCCTCCAGGGCAGCGTCAGCCAGTACGTTCTCCACCACGCCAAGATCGCCGTGTTCGTCACCCACGCGCCACCCGGTGACGAATCGGCCTCGAGAGAAGTATCGACCTAGGTGTAATTCCTAAGCACCTTGTTCCTTAAGGTCCGGGGGACCCTGAATGCTGGAGGTATCTAGCAACCAGCAGCAAGGAGACGCCCGGGTAGTCCTTATATCCGGTAGGCGCCGGAGGAGATCTGACGGAGTCTTCGACTTCGGCGGTAGCTGTATCGTGAATTCTTCAGATGACGCAGCTAGACAAGGTGAGAAGGCGGCATGTGGGCACGGCACTCGTGCTGGCCGGAGTCTGCTTGCTGGTCGCCTTGGTCTCGATTCCGGCGGCACTCCTGCTCGCGCCGGGCTTCGTGTTGCTGACGATCTTCAGCCTTGGGTTCTTCCCGGGCGAGAAGGCAATCGAGCGTATGCGGGAACGAAAGAGACGACCAAACCGGGTCGCTCGTCCGACGGACGGGCTGATGCCGACAAGGCTCGATTTCGTGCGTCAAACCGGACTCGACATTGCCTACGCCCTGGCCGTCAGGCCGCCCCCTTACTTCTCAGTGACCCACCGCTAGACCCGCCACGGTGCCCCTAGGGACAACCGTGCCAATCGCAACCAACTGAGGAGTACAGCATGAAAGTTTCAACCAAAAGAATGGTTCTTGGGGCCGCGTTGATCATCGCGATCCTCGCCCTGTTCCTGGTTCTACAACCCGACGATTCGAACGACGACGACACGACGACGTCGAGCGCACCGGCGGTCACGACCGGCGAAGCCGGCACATCGCCTGGCGAGCCAGCAAAGCCCATAAAGCCAACGCCCCCTCCGGTGCCGACAGTGACCGTGAAGGATGGGGAGCCCGAGGGTGGTGTGCTCGAACTCGACCTCAAAGAGGGTGACCTGATCCGCTTCCAGGTCAAGTCAGATGTCGACGAGGAGATCCATGTTCATGGCTACGACCTGAGCAAGGACATCTCAGCAGGTGGCACCGTGACCTTCGCTTTCCCGGCGGATATCGGCGGAATCTTCGAGGTTGAGTTGGAGAATTCCGCGGTTCCGATCGTCAGCCTCCAAGTCAATCCCTGAGCCATGATTCCATTTGCGCACGCGCTCGCCTCTCGGGGCGATCTGCCGATCCCTGCGTGGTTGTTCGCCTGGGGTGCCGCAATCGTGCTCGTCGTTTCGTTCTTCGCCCTTTCGGCCGCCTGGAGGCAGCCGAAGTTCGAGGAAACGAGATGGCGGGCAATCACGCCGAGGCTCTCCCGGATCCTGTTTTCGTGGCCCGTGGCCAGTGTCTGCGGTGCAATCGGCGCTTTGTTGTTGGGCTTTGTTGTCTATGTCGGATTTGCCGGGACGGACGCGCCGGACCGGAACTTTGCGCTCACCTTCGTCTTCGTCACCGTCTGGCTCGGTTTCCCCGTACTCAGCGTCCTGATCGGGGACTTTTTCCGGGTGTTCTCCCCCTGGCGCTTTCTGGGCAGGGTCGTGGGGGGCGGGGTGGCCTTGCTCTTCCGCGGGCCTGTGCCACACCTCGAATACCCGGAAAGACTTGGCCGGTGGCCCGCGGCTGCCGGGCTGGTGGCCTTCGTCTGGCTGGAAATAATCTACGGATCGATCGGCACGTCAGTCTCGCTCTCACCGGAGGTGGTGGCTCAGGCGACGGTCATCTACTCGATCTACACCTTCTCGATGATGGCTCTCTTCGGGGTGGAGAAGTGGAATGAGCGCGGCGAGTTCCTGGCGGTCTACTTCAACATGTTTTCGCAACTCTCGATCTTTGAGGTGAGAGATCGAAGCTTCGGGAGAAGGGCGCCGTTCTCGGGTGCCGCGAACTGGGCGAAGGTGCCAGGGTCGCTCGGCCTGGTGATATCTGCGATCGCGGTGACCACCTTCGACGGGGCACAAGAAGGCGCGCTCCGGCCGGCCATCGAGTGGCTGCAGGAAACACTCGGAGACCTCGGTTTCGGGGTGACAGAGGCCGTACGAGGCGGCGACACGATTTTCCTGCTGATCGTCATTGCCTTCGTGGCGGCGATCTATCTGACGGGCGTGAAAGGGATGCTCGGAATTCCCGGCGCACCGTCATTCGCAAAGTTGCGGGAGAGCTTCGCTCACACCCTTGTCCCGATCGCGCTGGCCTATCTGGTGGCTCACTATTTCAGTCTGTTCGTGTTCCAGGAGCAGGCGCAGTTCACCTTTCTGCTTTCGGACCCGCTCGGAGACGGATCGAACCTTTTCGGAACCGCGGGTACGGGTATCGACTACTCGGTGATCGGGACTAGTTTTGTCTGGTACGTCCAGTTGATTGCTCTGCTTGCGGGCCATGTGCTCGGGCTCGTGCTGGCCCATGACCGGGCCGTCTTCATCTGGAAGGACTACCGGATGGCGACCAGGTCCCAGTACTGGATGTTGGCCGTGATGATTTCGTTCACCTGTCTCGGTCTGTATTTGCTATCCGTGGCGAATCAGTGACTTCGGCGAGCCGGCCTCGTCGCGGCCAGGCATAGGCCGCGGCGATGGTCGCTCCCGCGGCAAGTAGCGCGAGCAGCATTGCTGTGTAATCGAGCCCGATTGCTCCCCCGGCGATTCCAGCGACCGGATAGGTGATCAGCCAGCAGAGATGAGACAGCGAGAACTGCGCGGCAAAAAATGCCGGTCGATCCTCGGATGAGCCGGACCGTTGAATCAGACGCCCAGCCGGGGTCTGAACCAGGCCGAGACCGACCCCGAGGACGAACCAGCAGGCGAGAAGCCCCGCAAAGCTCGATACCGCACTCGCGAAGAGAAGCCCGAGGGCGGGCTCGCGCTGCCGAGCAGCATGACTGTGCGGTCCAGAACGCGTCTGAGCACAAACGGCAAAACCAATGCGGCGATCATCGATCCAAGCCCGGCCGCACCGAGGCCCCAGGCGACTGCGGAGTCCGGCAGGTCGAAGCTTTCACGCGCATAGATCACGGTGTTCACGATCACCATCGCGCGGGTCGCCGCGACTGCGAAGTTCAGGGCGAAGAGACCCCGAAGCCTCGGAGTTGAGAGGTAGAGGCGGATACCGTGGCTGACCCGTCGCGCGCGGGAACCGACTTCGGCCCGCACGACGGGGAGCACTACGGGCCGGGCGAGACCCCCAGGGTCGGCGATGAAATCATGAGCAACCCGGACCTGATCTTCGACTATTCCCGCAAGGAGCCACCTTCGGGCGTCGAGCCGATTCGTTTCGTG
>JAUPTY010000017.1 GCA_030917845.1 Actinomycetota bacterium
GCGGAAGGCACCTGGACGATCCTGGAAGCTGCGCGCGAAGCCGGGGTGGGGGCCGTTGTCGTTGCTTCCTCCGACAAGGCATATGGACCGAGCGATTCATTGCCGTACCGGGAGATCGACGAGTTGAGACCGGCAGCGCCCTACGAAGCCAGCAAGGCTGCCGCCGACGTCATTTCCCGCAGCTACTGGCCGGCCTTCGGACTCCCGGTCGGGGTCACCCGGCTCGCCAACGTCTATGGCGGTGGCGACCTGAATGGATCCCGCCTCGTGCCCGAGGCGGTAACCGCCTGCCTGGAAGGCCGCGCACCGCAGATCCGCTCCGACGGTTCTCCGCAGCGGGACTACCTCCACGTGAGCGATGCCGCCGCGGCGTACATTGCGATCGAGAGTGCGGTCAAGGACGGGCCGGGACGCGGAGAGGCCTTCAACGCCGGCACCGGGGAGCCGCATTCGGTCCGCGAGGTCGTCAATCTGATCGCCGCGGAAGCGGCCCGGGAGGGAGCAACTCCGGTTGAGCCCGAGTATCTGGGTGATGGCATCCCGCAAGGTGAGATCGACCGCCAGTTCGTCGACGCCTCACGTCTCACCGGATTGACCGGCTGGGAACCGAAGGTCAATCTCGCACAGGGAATCACCGAAGCGGTCGCCTGGTACCGGAGTAACTGAACCCGCCTGTTAGTTTTGGCCCCATGTGCGGCCGATACACACTGACTTCATCCGACCAGCGCCGACTCGGCAGCCGGTTCCAGATCTCGCTTGACGAAGAGAGCCCGGGGCTGGGCCGCTACAACGTGGCGCCCACCCAAGAGGTATTGACGGTCAATACCGATGCCGAATCGGGAGACCGGGAGGCGGTGGCTGCCCGCTGGGGACTGGTCCCGTTCTGGGCGAAGGATTTGAAGGCGGGCTACAAGATGATCAACGCTCGCAACGACCGGCTGCTGGAAAGCAAGGCATACGGGCCGCTGGTCAAGAAAAGCAAGAACCGCTGCCTGATCGTGGCCGACGGTTTCTACGAATGGCTGAAGGCCGAGAAGCCAAAGGAGCCGCGCCAGCCGGTCAGGTTCACCGTCGATGGCGGAGAGCCCTTCGCTTTCGCCGGGCTCACGGTCTCGAGGGAGTGGGAGGGTGAGCCGCTCACTTCCTGCACCATCATCACGACCGATGCCAACGATGTCGTCAGCCGGGTTCACGACCGGATGCCGGTGATCCTTCCCAACGAGGAAGCCGAACAGGCCTGGCTGACCGGGGAGCTCACACCTGAAGAAGCCGTTTCCCTCTGCGTTCCGCTCGATCCGAACCGGATGGCCGCCAAACCGGCCAACCCGGTCCTCAACAAGGTCGGCGGTTCGAAAGAGGGCCCGGACTTTCTCGAGGCACCCCCGGAAAACTCGGACTGATCCTGCGGCCCGTCAGGGCCAGGCAGGACTACTCGACGTTGGACGCGTCGCCGGTATCGACTTCGTCGCTGTTCGGCTGATCATCGGTGATCGGCCATTCGTCCTGCCGGAACGGGACTTTGATCTGCGTCGATTCGGCGCCGACGCTGGCAACGCAGTCGATCATGCCTTCAGGCCGGGTTTCAGATTCGAAAATGACCAGCCAGGGCAAGGTTGCGGTTCCGGGTCCGGTTCCGTCGGGCATCTTCCAGATCCAGTTCTGGTCATCTTCAACGTAGCCGTCCCATTTGACTTCCGTGGGCGCCGAGGAGTCGGTGTAACGCTGGACCACGTCGCGGATCGGAAGGTCAATCTTCTTGCTATCGCCTGTGGTGAACTTGACGAAACTCGTTTCCGGGACTTCCTGGATCCCGAGGGCCTCGCTGGGCTTGGGCCAGGCGGCCCTCAGCTTGACCGACCGCGCCATGCGGGTATCGCCCTCGACCTGCGACTTGACGTCGCAACGGACCCGGGTCACTTTGCGGCCGCCCGAGTCGATGCTGACCACACCGGCCACCCGGTAGATCAGCACGCCGTCCTCATTCGGAGCGAGGGCGGAGAGTCTGGTCCGGCTGACCGCAAATGAACCGTCGCCCAGGGTCTTGGCCGGCGGCGAAGCTATCGGTTCGTCGGTGTCCCAGTCAATCTCCAGCGACCCGCTGCCCGGCAGGAAGGAAATCGCATAGATAAGCGCTGAAACGACGAGACCGGCGACCACGACGATGATCGCGGCCCGGGGGATCCGGCCGTCCTGATCTGGGCCTTTGTCCGAAGGGGAAGAGGGCATGGCGCGTCGCAGGTTATTCGAAAGGCCCTGACTTTCCACTTGCCGATTCGTTGAATGGGTACAAGGGTTCTGAAGGCGATGTCCAAATCACCCACCAAGGCCGGGTCACTGACCCCTCGCCTGCCGAACCGCCTGACCGGCGATGAGGCATTGGCAAGCCGTATTCACGGAGGCGACCCTGCGGCCTTCGACGAGATGTTTCGTCGCTATCACCAGGCGATCTACCAGTTCTGCTCGTCGATGGTGGGTCCTGAAGACGCCAAGGACATGCTCCAGAACGTGATGACCAAGGCAATGACATCGATGCCGGAGAACGAGGACTTTCAAATGAAGCCGTGGCTCTATCGCGTAGCGAGAAATGAATGCATTGACCACCTTCGAACAGCCAAGCGGACCGAGTCCGGGCTTGAGGCTGACCGGCGGCCGGACCTTTCGGATCGCCGGGATCCGCACCGGGCCACGCTCGACCGCGAACGACTCAGCCAGCTCGTCACCGACCTCAACTCCCTCCCCGAGAAGCAGCGGGCCACCCTCGTCATGCGGGAGCTTTCCGGTCTCGGCTACCAGGACATTGCAGAGAGCATGGATACGACCGAAGCCGGCGCCAAGCAGCTGGTCTACGAAGCCCGGCTTTCCCTGGAGCAGGCCCACCTCGGGCGCAACCTCGATTGCGCCGAAGTGCGGGAGTCGGTGTCGAGCCTGGATCGTCGACGTTTGCGGGGCCGGAAGATCCGGTCACACATGCGTTCCTGTGAGAGCTGCGCCGAGTTCGAGCGGTCGATCAGGGACCGGCAGTCCGGTTTTGCTTCCCTGGCGCCCGTTCTGCCGATCGGGGCCGCAGCCGGGATTCTCGGAGCAATCCGGGAGGGCGGCTCTGCGACTGGAATGGCTGGCGCGGGCGCAGCCAGTGGTGTCGCTGCCACCGGGATTGGCTCGGGAATCGTGGCGAAGGGAATGGTTGCGGTCGTGGTCGCCGGAGGGGTCGGGGTTGGCACGGCGGAAGTGGTCAGGCATCAGGATGCGGCCGGAACCGCGGGCAGCGAACGAAGCTCGACTGTCGACCCGGGTCTTGCCCCGGCGTCCGGCATCGTCATTCCACCGGAGCTGGCTTTCGGCAACGCAGGCAATTCCCCCGAAAAGTCGGGCCCGGGCTCCGGAAACCGGGAAGGCCCGGGAACCGGCCGGCGGGTCGGGGCCGGAATCCGGAACCTGCCAGGAACGCCCGCCGTCGCGAATCCCGGGTCTGGCGTTTCCCGGGATGACGTCGGTTCAGGAGATCGCATCACTCCCGGCCAGGGGAGCGGCTCCGGACCGTCCACTCTTCCCGAGGCCTCCGAGGGAGGCCAGCCAAGAGCCGACGAGGCTTCGAGTGCCGTCCCGGGCCAGACCGGCAACCCTCCACCTTCCAGCAAACCGTCGGCCCCGCCCGGACAATCCGGCACGGCCGGGCAGCCTGCCACCAGTGGAGGGGGAACCCAGGGCGGAAACGGCCAGTCGGCTTCGGCGCCAGCCACGGGCAAGCCCGAATCGCCCGGCAAATCCGGCAAGTAGTTCCTTACTTTCCGGTCGCCGGTGCGTCTCAGGGTTGAAATGCGCCGCTTCCGCGGTCGCCCGAAAGGAGAATCAAAGTGAAGAAGATCGCACTGACAGTTCTGGCAACAGCCGCACTGCTGGCACCTGCGGCCCCTGCGATGGCGGGAAGCCATCCGGATCAGGCACAGGGACCGAAGCAGGTCAGCAAGGCGAAGGCCTACGGCAAGTACTGCAAGGGCCAGAGCAAGAAGCGGACCGAGGGTGAGAAGGGAACGGCTTTCTCCCGTTGCGTCACGGCAATGGCACGTGCCGATCGCAATGAGAACCTCGGGGCGCGCGAGGCCTGCAAGACGCTGAGCAAGAAGCGTGTCGAAGGCACCAAGGGAACCCCGTTCAGCCGATGTGTCGTCGGCGTTGCGCAGATGCGCAAGGAGGACTGATTCCCCGGGTCTGTTCCCCGCCATCGAGGCGGGGGACAGGCCCGCCTCCTTCTGCCCCCGGGAGTGCGCCCGGCAGGATTCGAACCTGCGACCTCATGCTCCGGAGGCATGCGCTCTATCCAGCTGAGCTACGGGCGCGGAAGCGCGGAGTCTATTGATCGGGCTACGCTCCGGTCATGGACCTCTCCGTCGCATTCCTGGGTACCGGTGGCCCGGTGCCCACTGCCCTCCGGGGCACAGCCAGCGTGCTCGTCACGCGAGGCGGGGAGAAGCTCATGTTCGATTGCGGCGAAGGAACCCAGCGACAGCTGAGACGCTCTCTCGGGCTCGTCCAGGTCGACGAGATCTACCTCACCCACTTCCACCTTGACCATTGCCTCGGTCTGCCGGGACTGCTCAAGACCTACGACCTGAACGACCGCACCGAACCCCTGAGGATCTTCGGGCCGGTTGGCCTGCTGGGGCTGATGAAGGACCTGGATCCGTTGATTGGCCGGCTCGGCTACCACCTCGAAGTTGATGAGCTTGAAGGTGGCGACATCGTGCCGCATGTCGATTACGAGATCGAAGCTTTCCCGGTCAAGCACCGTACGCGGGCCCTCGGTTACGCGCTCCTCGAGGACGATCGCCCCGGTCGCTTCGATCCGGAAGAAGCGACCCGTCTCGGGGTCAAGCCCGGACCGGACTTCAAGGCGCTCCAGGACGGGGAAGAGGTCGACGGCACCGACGGAAAGGTCCGGCCTGAACAGGTGATGGGTGAAGACCGGCTGGGTCGGGCCGTGGCAATCACCGGTGACACCGGACCCTGCCGGGCGACTGTCGAAGCCGCATCAGACGCCGACCTGCTGGTTCACGACGCCAGCTTCATGATCGAGGACGGCGAAAGGGCTCGGGAAACCGGCCACTCGACCGGAACCGAAGCGGCCGAAGTGGCGGCCGAAGCCGGAGTGAAGATGCTTGCCCTCGTCCACATTTCATCCCGCTACCACGTTGGCAAAGCGCTCGACGAAGCCAGGGAGACCTTCGAGAACACCGTCGCGCCCAGGGACTTCGACGTGGTGGAGATCCCCTTCCCCGAACGCGGCGAACCCACCCTGGTTCCTAAAGGCGCAAAGAAAGACATCCAGCAAGACTCCGTGTAGGCCCGGTGTGGGCATACCCCGGAAAGGTCCGTCGCGCTTCGCGCTCCCCCGAAGGACTTTCCGCGGTACGCCCACACCGGACCGTTGAGAACCATCTGTCGGTCCGCCCGGACCCGAGAGAACCATCGGTAGGTCCGTCGTCGGCATGCCCGAAAAAGTCCTTCGGGGGAGCCGGGAGGGCGACGGATCTTTTTTGGGCATGCCGACGGCGGACCCCCAGCGGACTGGACTGGCCCGGACCGGGTTGGTGAGGTGGTTGCATCAGGGGTCGGTGGTATCTTGATCGCCGATCCTTTAATCACGGTCCTGAGAGGCCGGGAAGGTCTGAATTGAACGAGAAGGTAGTGCTGGAAGCCAACGACGTCGAGCGCACGCTCCGTCGCATCGCCCACGAGATCGTCGAGAAGAACCCCGACGTCTCCAGTCTGGCGATCGTCGGCATTCACACCGGAGGTGTCTTTCTCGCGGAACGGCTCACCTCGATGATCGGGGGCCTGATCGGTTCCCCGCCTCCGCTCGGTGAGATCGACATTTCCTTCTACCGGGATGACATCGGAATACGCGGTTCCGACTATCAGCCGATGGTTCACGCGACCAGACTGGACTTCCCCCTAGAAGACCGCACCGTGGTCCTGGTTGACGATGTCCTCTTCACCGGGCGCACGGTCCGGGCGGCGATCGAGGCGCTGTTTGACTTCGGGCGGCCCGAGCGGATCCAGCTCGCGGTGCTCTGTGACCGGGGACATCGGGAACTCCCGATCAGGCCGGACTACGTCGGCAAGAACCTGCCGACCTCGCGCAGCGAACAGGTTTCCGTGCGACTGAGGGAAACCGATGGCGAAGACGGGGTTGCCATCCTCTCCCCGGTGGAGGCGGTCGAATGAAGCATCTTCTGAGCATCGAGGATCTGACCCAGGACGAAATCGAAGGTCTGCTCGAGCGGGCCGAAAGCTTCGCCGAAGTTTCCCGACGGGACATCAAGAAGGTTCCGGCCCTTAGAGGCCGGACCGTCGTCACCCTTTTCTATGAGGCGAGCACCCGGACTTCGTCGTCCTTCGAGCTCGCCGCCAAGCGACTTTCTGCCGATGTGGTCTCGGTCAAGGCCTCCGGGTCTTCGGTCGACAAGGGCGAATCCCTGAAGGACACGGTGGAGACGCTTTCCGCCTACGACCCGGCGGCAATCGTCATCCGGCATCCGCATGCCGGTGCTGCCCAGATGCTCACCCAGTGGGTGGACGCCGCGGTCGTGAACGCCGGCGACGGAATGCGACAGCATCCGAGTCAGGCCCTGCTGGATCTTCTCGCGCTCAGGCAGAGGATCGGTTCGGTTGAAGGCAAGAAGATCTGGATCGTCGGTGACGTGCTCCACAGCCGGGTCGCCCGGTCCAACATCCAGGCCTTCATGATGATGGGCGCCGAAGTGACAGTGGCCGGGCCGCCGACCCTGATTCCGCGGAGAATCGAAGAGACCGGCTGCCAGGTGCGACATTCTCTCGACGAGATCGAAGAAGCCGACGTCGTCTACTCACTGAGGATGCAGCGGGAACGGATGAAGGAGAGTTTCGTGCCTTCGATCCGTGAATACGCAAGGCTCTTCCAGATCAACTCGCGGCGGCTCAACCCCAGGCAGCTGGTGATGCATCCGGGCCCCGTGAACCGGGGGGTCGAGATCGGCGCCGACGTGATCGATTCGGACCGGAGCCTGATTTCCGATCAGGTTTCTTCCGGGCTCGCGATGCGAATGGCCATTCTCTTTGAACTTCTCGCCCATGGCGACCACCGCGAAACTGCCGAAAGTCCGCTGCCGATCGGGGAGCCCGCATGAACGAGGTAATTGACGGTCTGCCCGAGGAGCAGGGTTCAATCGGCTCCCTGCCGGATCCGCTGGTCCAGCGCGAGAGCCCCCAGGCCACGATCCTGATCCGTGGGGCGGAACTGCTCGATCCCGCCGCCGGCGTTGACGGTCAGCGGGACGTGCTAGTCGAGGATGGCGTGATCACGAAGATCGCCGACCCCGGGTCGATCGACGCGGAGGACGGGGTGGAAGTGATCGAGGCCGAGGGGTTCCACGTATTCCCGGCCTTCTTCGATCCCCATGTTCATCTGCGCACCCCCGGCCAGGAGTACAAGGAGGACCTCGAAACCGGAACCCGGTCCGCAGCTGCCGGCGGATACGCCGGGGTGCTCGCGATGGCAAACACTTCACCGACCGTCTCGACCCCGGAGCAGATCGAATCGCTGCGCGACAGGGCGAGCCGCGTGGCTTCAATACCGGTCGGGTTCCTGGCGACGGTCACTCACGGCATGAAGGGCGAGGAGCTGACCGACATGGCCGAACTCAGGCAGGCCGGTGCGGTCGGGTTCACCGATGACGGCGTGCCGATCGAGAGTCCCCGCATCCTGCGTCGCGCGCTCCAGTACCAGCGGATGACCGGCGGCCGGATCGCCCTCCATCAGGAGGATGTCGAACTTTCCGGGGCGGGCGTCATGCACGAAGGTGCCGTCTCGGCCGAGCTCGGACTCCGTGGAGTTCCATCGATTTCCGAGTCCGTGATGATCGCCCGCGACGCCGCGATCGCCGGGTATGAAGGCGGCCAGATCCAGATCCAGCATCTCTCGGCCCGCGAGTCCATCCAGCAGATCCGGCTGGCAAAGGCCGAGGGGATCGACGTGACCTGCGAAGTAAGCCCGCATCACCTCTGCCTCACCGACGAGGCGGTCAGGACGCTTGACGCCTCGCGGTACAAGATGAATCCGCCACTCCGGACAGAGGCCGACCGCCAGGCCCTGATCGACGCCCTGGCCGACGGCACAATCGACTGCATCGCGACCGACCACGCTCCGCACGCGGTTCATGAAAAGGAAGTCCCGTACGAGGCCGCCAACATGGGGGTCACCGGACTCGAAACAGCTTTCTCTTCGGTCTACACCGAACTGGTGCTGCCGGGGCGGATCAGCCTCGACCTGCTGGTCGAGAAACTCGGCTGCGGAGGCGCACCGTTCGGGATCGAACCGTTCAGGCTCCAGGAAGGCAGCCGGGCGAACCTCTGCCTGGTCGATCTCGAAGCCGAGTGGGTGGTCGGCGAGGACGGCTACGAAAGCCGCTCGGTCAACTCCTGGTGCGCCGGAGAAACTTTGAAAAGTCGCGTTCTGGTGACGCTCGCCGACGGGCAGGTTGCCTTCCGGCTGCGGACCTTCAGCCTGGGAGTGGCATGAACAAAATGAATTCCGGATACGTCCTGCTCGAAGACGGCAGCCGTTTTGAGGGCAGGATCTGTGGCGACAGCGACGGAGGCGTCGGCGAAGTCGTCTTCAACACGGCAATGACCGGCTACCAGGAGGCGGTGACCGACCCCAGCTACGCCGGGCAGATCATCACCTTCACCTATCCGATGATCGGCAACTACGGTGTCTCGGCCGAGGCGATGGAATCGGGCCGCGCTCATGCCCGAGGAGTCATCATGCGTGAGGCCCGCAACGGCACCGACGCGGCGACCGCCGACGGAGGCTGGCTTGACTGGCTCGAATCGAACGGGGTCTGGGCAATCACCGGGGTGAACACCCGGGCCCTGGTCCGTCACATCCGTGACCGCGGCGCGATGCGGGGCGGGATCTTCCCGGACGGGGTTTCAACCGAAGAAGCCGCCGGAAGAATCGATGCCGAACCGTCGATGGCCGGCTCCGACTTCGCCTCGAAGGTCACGCCGGATGCCCCGATCGAACATGAAGGCAAGGGACCACATGTGGTCGCCCTCGACACCGGAATCAAGTCGTCGATCGTCAACCAGTTCCTCGAGAGGGACTGCCGGGTGACCCTGCTGCCCTGCCTGACCGGAGCCGATGAGGTCATGGCCCGGGAACCGGACCTGCTCTTCCTCGCGAACGGACCGGGGGATCCGGCCGCCGTTTCCGCGGTCACCGACACGGTTCGGGAACTGATCGGCCGGAAGCCCATGGTCGGGATCTGCCTGGGCCATCAGCTGCTCAGCCGTGCGGTCGGGCTCGAGACTTTCAAACTGCCCTTCGGCCATCGGGGCTCAAACCATCCGGTCAAGGACCTGGAAACCGGGGTCATCGAGATCACCTCGCAGAACCACGGTTTCGCAGTGGTCGGTCCCGACGGCGAAGGCACGATCGAAAAGGACGAACCGGTGCGCTGGCAGACCAGCCACGGCGAAGCGGTCCTTTCGCACATCAACCTCTACGACCGCACGGTCGAGGGGCTGCGACTGCCGGAGGCAAAAGCGATGACAGTCCAGCACCATCCCGAGGCCGGCCCCGGACCCCGTGATGCCCGGCACCTTTTCGACCGTTTCCTCGACCTGGCAAAGGAAGGCTGACCCACATGCCTCGTCGCGATGACATCAAACGGATCATGGTGATCGGCTCCGGCCCGGTCGTGATCGGCCAGGCGGCCGAATTTGACTACTCGGGAGTCCAGGCCTGCAAGGTCCTGCTCGAGGAAGGCTACGAAGTGGTCCTGGTCAACTCGAACCCGGCCACGATCATGACCGACCCCGAGTTCGCCACCCGGACTTACGTCGAGCCGCTCCTGCCCGGTCCGATCGCCCAGATCATCGAGAAGGAGCGGCCCGATGCCCTCCTGCCGACGCTTGGCGGCCAGACCGCGCTGAACCTGGCGATGGACCTTTCCGCCGACGGGACCCTGGAGAAGTTCGGGGTTGAACTGATCGGCGCCAACCGCGAGGCGATCATCCGCGGCGAGGACCGGGAGGTCTTCCGCCAGGTGATGAACGAGGCGGGGATCAGGATCCCGTGGTCGGTCACGGTCGAATCGGTCGAGCACGCCCTGAAGGAGCTCGACGAAGGCGACGCCTCGCTGCCGGCGATCATCCGGCCGGCCTTCACCATGGGCGGGCAGGGCGGTGGAGTCGCTGAAACCCGCGATGAGCTGGTCGAGGTCGTGGCCAAGGGAATAGCCGCCAGCCCGATCGGCCAGGTACTGGTTGAAGAGTCGGTGATCGGCTGGGGCGAGTTCGAGCTCGAGGTGATGCGGGACCGCAACGACAACGTGGTGATCATCTGTTCGATCGAGAACGTCGACCCGATGGGCGTCCACACCGGTGACTCGATCACCGTCGCACCGGCCCAGTCGCTGACCGACCCCGTCTACCAGTCACTACGGGACATCGCGATCGCCGTGATCCGCGAGGTCGGGGTCGAGACCGGCGGGTCCAACGTCCAGTTCGCCGTAAACCCGGCCGATGGCGAGATCGTTGTTATCGAGATGAACCCACGGGTATCCAGGTCCTCGGCCCTGGCGTCGAAGGCGACCGGATTCCCGATCGCCAAGATGGCGGCGAAACTGGCAGTCGGTTACGCCCTCGAGGAGATCCCCAACGACATCACCCGCGCGACGCCGGCTTCGTTTGAACCGACCATCGACTACGTGGTCACCAAGATTCCCCGCTTCGCCTTCGAGAAGTTCCCGGGAGCCGACGAGAAGCTCTCGACCTACATGCAGAGCGTCGGCGAGGTCATGTCGATCGGCAGGACCTTCCGCGAATCCTTCGCCAAGGCGATGGCCTCCCGCGAACTCGACTCGACCCCGGAAGTATCCGAATCAGACGAAGCGCTCCTGGAAAACATCGCCACCCCGACCCCGGGGCGGATTGATCTGGTCCTCGCCGCCTTCGCTCGCGGAATCAGCGTCGAACGGGTCCACGAGCAGACGAAGATCGACCCCTGGTTCCTGCGCGAACTGGCGATGCTCGCCACGGAAGGTGACGGCACCGAGGGGCTGGAAAGGATCTACAACTCGGTTGACACCTGTGCGGCCGAGTTCGAGGCGGCGACGCCGTACTACTACTCATCCCATGAACCCCAGGGCTCTCCCTCGGAGATCCGGCGCGGGGACAAGGAATCGGTGGTGATTCTCGGAGCCGGCCCGAACCGGATCGGCCAGGGCATCGAGTTCGACTACTGCTGCGTCCATGCCGCGATGACCGTTCGTGAATGCGGACGGGACGCGGTGATGATCAACTGCAATCCGGAAACCGTCTCCACCGACTACGACACCTCGGACCGGCTCTATTTCGAGCCACTGACCCTCGAGCATGTCCTGGCGGTCTGCGAAAAGGAAAAGCCGGAAGGGGTGATCGTCATGTTCGGCGGCCAGACCCCCCTGAAGCTGGCCGAGGGCCTCAAGGAAGCAGGCATTCCCCTGCTGGGCACCCCGGTCGAGGCGATCGACGGAGCCGAGGACCGCGCCAAGTTCGGGGCGATGATCGACCGGCTGGGAATCAAACCGCCCCCTTACGGCACCGCCCTGTCGGCCATCGAGGCCGAAGAGATCGCGGTCGGCATCGGATACCCGCTTCTGGTCCGGCCTTCATTCGTGCTCGGCGGCCGGGCAATGGAGATCTGTTACTCGGCGGAGGACCTCCGGAAGTACCTGGAGACCCACGTCAAGGCCTCGCCCGAGCACCCGTTGCTGCTCGACCGGTTTCTCGAGAACGCGATCGAGATCGACGTCGACGCGCTCTGCGACGGGGAGGAAGTCTTCGTCGCGGGAATCATGCAGCACGTCGAGGAAGCAGGAGTCCATTCGGGTGATTCGGCCTGCGTGCTCCCGCCGATGAGCATCGGCCAGGAAACGATCGACGAGATCAAGCAGGCGACAACGGCAATCGCCCTGGAACTCGGCGTGATCGGCCTGATCAACATCCAGTTCGCGCTGGCGGCCGGCGAGCTCTACGTGATCGAGGCCAACCCGCGGGCGTCGCGCACCGTGCCCTTCGTTTCCAAGGCAATCGGCATTCCGCTGGCCAAGGTGGCCACCAGGATCATGCTCGGCCAGAAGCTGGCCGACCAGGAACTTCCCGAGTTCACCGGAGATCACGTTTCAGTCAAGGAAGCCGTCCTGCCTTTCTCCCGCTTCCAGGGAGCGGATTCCGTGCTCGGTCCGGAGATGAAATCGACCGGCGAAGTGATCGGCATCGGTCCTGACTTCCCGACCGCGTTCGGCAAGGCCCAGGCTGCGGCCGGGGTGGCGTTGCCTGAATCCGGCACCGTCTTCATCTCGGTCACCGACACCGACAAGGCAGCGGCGACCCAGCTTGCCGCCCGGCTCAACGATCTGGGCTTCGAGATCCTGGCCACCGCCGGAACTGCCCAGGCGATCTCCCGGATGGGGATCCCGGTCAGGGCGATCAAGAAGATCGCCGAAGGATCACCCCATGTCGTCGACATGATCGAAGATCAGCACTGCGATCTGGTCATCAACACTCCGACCGGTTCCGGAGCCCGCGCTGATGGATACGAGATCCGCTCGGCCGCGATCCTCCACGGAATCCCGTCGGTAACCACCCTGACCGGAGCGTCTGCCGCGGTCCGGGCGATGTCCGCAAGGGCCAACGGCTCGGGTGAAGTGCTGTCGCTGCAGGAGCTCCATGCGCGCTGAGCCGGCGGACCGGCCGGAGTCACCGCCGGCCCCCTTCGGCCGGCGACTCTGCGAGGTTGCCGAAAGCCGGTTGGCCGGCGGCTACCGGATCTTCACCCTGATCGACGAAACGGGACCGGTTCCGGCCCCCGGACAGTTCTTCATGCTGGCAGCGTCAGGTGGATGGGCCGGGGAGGAGGGTCGACCGTACCTGCCCCGGGCGATCTCCCACGCCCGTTTTCAGGAGGTGCCGGATGGAGGCATGCGGCTCGACTTCCTGATCGACGAGGTCGGCCCCGGAACCTCGCGGCTGGCCGCGATGAAGCCCGGCGATCAGTGCTGGGTGGCCGGACCGTTCGGCAGCCGCTTCAGCCTCCCGCGGCAGCTCAATGAGGATGCGGCCGGGGCAATCCTGGTCGGCGGCGGAATCGGCATCGCCCCGATGGCGGTACTGCGGCGGGAACTGGTTGACCGTGGCATTCCCTCGCGCTCGCTGCTCGGCTTCCGTGACCAGGCCCACTCCGGCGGGGTCGAGGAACTGTTCGGCTGCGACGAGATACGGCTCGCCTTCGAGGATGGCAGCGCCGGACACAAGGGCTACGTGACCGACCTCCTGCTGCAACTGCTCGAGGGCGATGACTCCCGTTCGGCTGCGGTCTACTCCTGCGGTCCGCCCGCGATGCTGGAAGCGGTACGCCAGATCTGCCTCCAGCGGGACATCCCGGTCGAACTTGCCCTTGAGTCGCCAATGGCCTGTGGCTACGGCGCCTGCTTTGGCTGCGCGGTACCGAAGGCCGGCGGTGGCTACCTGCGCCTCTGCATCGACGGACCGGTGGTGCGCGGTGACGGGATCGCCAGCGCCATGGCCGGGGAGCCGGCCGTTGACTGACCTGGCAACCGACATCTGTGGCATTCCCCTGGCCGGGCCGGTCCTCAACGGGTCCGGCACCTTCGATGCTCTCGCCGCCCGGCGGGTCTTCGGTGACGCGCTGGTCGAGGAGTTCCCGTTCGATTGCTACGTCTCGAAGACGATCACCATGAACCCGCGCCCCGGCAATCCGCCCTACCGGCTGTGGGAGACCCCCTCGGGAATGATCAATTCGATCGGCCTGCCCGGTCCCGGGGTCGACGGATTCCTCGAGCGTGACCTGGTCGGACTCTCGGAACTCGGTGTGCCGCTGATCGTCTCGGTGATGGCCGACTCCGCCGAGGACTTCGCGATTCTGGTCGAAAAGGTTGCCGCCAGGGAGGAAGTCTCAGGGATCGAACTGAACGTCTCCTGCCCCAACGTCCATTCGGGCCTGATCGTCGGCGAGCAGCCCTCCGAGACCGAAGCCCTGATGAAGGCGCTTCGCCCGCTTACTTCGAAGCCGTTGATCGTGAAGCTCACCCCGAACGTCGCCAATCCGCATGAGGTTGCTCTCGCGGCGGAAGCCGGGGGAGCCGACTCGGTTTCGATGATCAACACGGTCAAGGCGGCGGCGATCGATCCGGTCTCGAACCGGGCCTGGCTCGGTGCCGGCGCCGGTGGCCTTTCCGGGCCGGCCGTGAGGCCGATCGCCCTGGCCCAGGTGAGGGCGGTTTCGTCAGTGGTGGAGATTCCGGTGATCGGCATGGGCGGGATCAGCGACGCCGAGTCCGCCCTCGAGTTCATCCTCGCCGGTGCAAGAGTGGTTGCGGTCGGGACCGAAAACTTTCGGGACCCAAAGGCCGGCAAGGCGGTCACCGACGGCCTGCCCGCAGCACTGGAGCGTCGGGGGTTCGGGTCCCTTGACGAGGCACAGTCAGCGACCCTGGCCTGACCGGGCGCTTACCGAACGGGCGAGGACGCAACACTCTCGCCAGGTGTCCGGTTCGAGCCAGCCATCAACCTAGAGTTGAGGTTTAGGTGGATTTGCCCGATTTCGGCCTGTTTAGGGCATTTCGGGCCTACAAGTCGCTCCCGGATGGCTATACTCGCGACCTTCCATGGCCCCGACTTCGAAGACCGTATCCAGCCCCCCCGAAGCCCCGGAACGGTCCCTCGACCAACGGATGGACGCACTCAAAAGGGCGAACAACATTCGCACCGCGAGGGCACAGCTGAAGCGGGACCTCAAGGCCGGCCGGACCACGATCACCGAGGTCCTCGACGCCCCGCCGGAGTACCTGCTGACCGCCAAGGTCTTCGACATGCTGCTCGCCGTTCCCAAATACGGCAGGGTCAAGACGAACCGGATCCTCAAGCAGTGCAAGGTCAGCCCGGCCAAGACCATCGGCGGTCTCTCCGATCGCCAGCGCGAAGAACTCGTCTCCCTCCTCCAGCGCTAACGGCCCGGGCGGCGCCAGGAGCCACCAGGGTGACGCTGACCTTCGTCGGCGGCCGGAAACGGCTGCTTCATGTACCCGCGTACTATCGCGGCCATTTCCGGCCTGTCTCCTCGGCAGCGCCGCCCTGGAGGCCCCTGGCATCCACCCGCTGAAGGTATTCACGCCGCGGTGAGCCGAGTATGGGGTGTATAGAACCCCTTTCTCGGTTCACCTTGTCGCTTGGTGCCCGCCCATGCGAAGCCAAAGGATGGTTGGGCGGGGCTCGGCAGGTCAGGCTTCGGAGTAATTGCGTTGGTGCACCGTGAATCTCGAAGTGCCACTGGTTCTGCAGGGTTCGGTTCGGGGTGTGCCGCCTGAACCTCTGGATGGGGAGCGAAGCGACGGTGAAGGGGGCATACCCCGGACCGGGCCCCTCGAACGGGTTGGACCCACCAGGCGGCACGGCGTTACCACTTGGCCCGGGCCGGGCCAGCACTAGCCGCGCTGGCAGATCTGACTTCCGGTGTGGGAAGTAGGCTGACCGGTCCTATGTCTGGTCCTGCGCCTTCCAAGGTCTTTGTGATCACCGGCCCCTCCGGGGTCGGGAAGGGCAGCCTGATCTCGCTGCTTCGGCACCGCATCCCGGAGCTTGAACTTTCGACTTCGGCGACCACACGGGAGCCGAGACCGGGGGAGCAGCAGGGGGTCGATTACCACTTCCTCGGGGAGCAGGAATTCCTCGATCGGGTCGACGCCGGGGAGTTCCTCGAGCACGCTGCCTACAGCGGCAACCACTATGGGACTCTGCGCTCCGAAGTCGACCGACGGATCGAGTCCGGCAGTCCGGTCGTGCTCGAGATCGAGGTCCAGGGAGCCCGCCAGATCGCGCAGTCGATGCCGGAGGCAGTCCAGATCTTCATCGCGCCGCCCGCGCTGGAATCGCTGAAGGAGCGACTCGAGGGGCGAGGGACCGATTCACCGGAGGCGATTGCCCGTCGGCTGGAGGTCGCGGAGGAAGAACTCGAGGCCCGCGACGAGTTCCATCACCAGGTCGTAAACGACGAACTTGAGCGTGCGCTGGGCGAGCTCGAAGGCATAGTTCGCAGCAAGCTGTCAGAATCAGGGTAATGATCAAGCCTCGCGTCGACCATCTTCTTCAGCATTCCGACTCCCACTACGCAGCTGTAGTACTGGCTGCCCGACGGGCCCGGCAGATCAACAGCTACTACCTGAGCCTCAGCGAGGGTGGTTACGGTGACTACGCTCCGCCGATGGTTCCTGCCGAGCCCGGCAAGGGTCCGCTGACCCTGGCGCTCGAAGAAGTCGCTACCGGCAAGCTCAAGTACGAGTACCGCTCGTAGGACTTCCCCCGAGGGGGTTCGGTCATGGCGAAGATCCTGCTTGGAGTAAGCGGGGGGATCGCGGCCTACAAAGCAGTCGAGTTTGTCCGTCTGGCTACCGCAGCCGGGCATCCTGTGCGTGTCCTGATGACCGCTTCGGCCCGGAAGTTCGTCGGGCCTGACACTTTCGAGGGCATTCTCGGTGCCCCGGTGCTCACATCTGAGTTCGAGCGCGACCCGATGCGGGGAACCTTCCCGGGTGATGAACCTCCCGGGCATGACCCGATCGGTCACCTCGCGGTCGCCGAATCGGCCGATGTCTACCTGATCGCTCCTGCTTCGGCCAACACGATCGCGAAGCTCGCGAGCGGACAGGCCGACTCGATTCTCACCACCGCCTTTCTTGCCTTCCAGGGTCCGCGGCTCGTGGCGCCGGCGATGAACGAGCGCATGTACATGAGCGAGGCAACCCAGGCAAATCTGGCTCGTCTGAGAGAGCACGGGGTGGAAGTGATCGATCCCGGCGAGGGTCGTCTCGCCTCGAAGGGCGAAGCCGGGGTTGGTCGTCTGCCGGAACCGGCCGAACTGCTCGAGAGGGTGGAGGCCGCCCTCGATCAGGAGAAGGTCAAGGATCTCGAGGGACTCCGGGTGCTGGTGACCGCCGGCGGCACCAGGGAAGGAATCGATCCCGTCCGCTACATCGGCAACCGCTCCTCGGGCCGGATGGGTTTTGCCATTGCCGAGCGGGCCCGCAGGCGGGGGGCGGAGGTCACGGTGATCGCTGCCAACGTGAACCTGCCGGCTCCGGCAGGCACCCGAAGGGTGGATGTTGAGTCGACGGTCGACCTCGCTCGCGCCTGCCGCGAACAGTTCCCGGCCCATGACCTGCTGCTGATGGCGGCAGCCCCGGCCGACTTCACCGTTTCCGACACTTCTAACGAGAAGCTCTCCAGGACCGGCGGCGAGTTTTCGCTGACCCTGGTCCCGACCGAGGACATCCTCGCCGGGCTCAGTGCCAACCGGATCGAGGGTCAGACCGTGGTTGGCTTCGCTGCCCAGCATGGTGGTGACGCAATCGGCCGGGCCCGCCAGAAGCTCGAGAGGAAGGGCGCCGACATGATCGTCCTCAACGACGTCTCCGACAAGACGATCGGTTTCGATTCGACCGAGAACGCGGTGACCCTGGTGACTGCGAGCGGGGAGCTTGAAGTTCCAAAGGCCCCGAAGACCGAAGTGGCAGACCGTATTCTGGACCGGGCACTCGAGCTCCGCTCCGGCGACTGAGGTCCCGGATGAGGGCATTGGTCCAGCGAGTGACCCGTGCCGGGGTAACGGTTGACGGCGATCAGGTCTCCTCGATCGGCCCCGGAATGCTGGTCCTGCTCGGCGTAAGGAAGGGCGACGCCGGTGCGGAGGCGGAAAAGATCGCCTCCAGGCTGCTGAAACTCCGGATCTTCGAGGATGCCGACGGCCGGATGAACGACCCGGTCGGCGACCGCGAGATCCTCTGCGTCAGCCAGTTCACCCTCTACGGGGACACCCGTAAGGGAAACCGGCCCGGCTGGAGCGAGGCCGCCGGGGGTGAAGAAGCAGAACCGCTCTATGACCTGGTCTGCGAGAGGCTCGGGGCAAAGAAGGGCATTTTCGGAGCCGACATGGAAGTCGACCTGGTCAACGACGGCCCGGTCACTTTGCTGCTCGAAACCTGATGGTCACAGAGTTCGACCGGCGGACGAGAACGCTGGTCACCACAGCGCCAGCCGCGTCCCGCCCGATTATGAAGAAGCGATGATCCGGATTGCCGGATGTCTCAAAGACGTTGTCCTTGATTGGCACGTCGCCGAAGCCGGGGTATTCGAGCGTCATCGAAACCACGTTGTCGGGAACCAGCCCGACTGTTCTGGCGGTGTCCGCGGATTCGCCGTACTTGGTCGTAGCGGCCATACCGGTCGTTTCGATTCGACTGATCTTGCCGCAGTTGCCGGCGTGAAAGCGCTCGATCAAGCAAATCTTGCCATTCAAAGAAACCACATCTACTCGCTCTCCGGTGCTCAGGGTCGTGTGTCCCCAGGCGGCGATCAGGCGCGGTCGAACGACGAGCCGGGGAGTATTCCCTTTTTTCACTGATTTGGAGCGGAGAAGTCGACTCTTTTGGTGGTCGACCCTCGCAAAAGCCAGCCAGCTTTTCAGGCCGCAAGGCAGGTCCTTGAGGCGATCGGTGGTCATGGGTTCCAGAATCGAGAACCGGTCGACGCCGTAGTCGGTGTCTACGGCGTGGAGGCCCTTGCCGGGATAGATACCCCATGCCTTTTCGAATCCCGTACGTGGACAGTTCTCGGTGGCTGCCCAGGCATTGGTTCCCCCGGCGAGGAGGACGGCAAGAATCGCCAGAGTCGCGAGGATCCCGCCGGAAAGCATCAATCGAATCGCCGAGCCTGAACTTCCAACTTCACCATTCATCCCTGAACTACCTCCTGTATTGAAGTCGCCATTCGGTTGTCTTCACGAAACACTAATGATTGGCTCACAATTCTGCCAGCCTGCCCGGACGCCGCTCCTGTCATCTTTCGGATCGACCCCGGAGCCGCTCCCGTTGCGCCTCCAACTTGTGCGGGGCCCGTTCCATGAACTGCCTCTGGGCGAGAGTGATCGGCTTGGAGACGAAGATCCTCGTGACCACGGAACCGTTTTCGTCCTTCCCGAGGAAGAAGAATCGGTCTTCGGGCAGGTCCGTGGCGTGGAAGACGTTGTCACGGATCGGCACCTCACCAAATCCCGGGTAGTCAATGGAAAGAGTTCGGACCTGGTCGGTGACCAGGCCGATAGTCCAGCGCGTGCCGGGCGGGTCGTCGCTGACCGTTGTTGAAAGTCCCTTTCTAGCGACCTCATTGATGCTCCCGCAGGAACTGGCGCCGAACCTGTCCATGAAGAAGCAGATGCGACCGTTCATCGAGACCACAGCCACGTTTTCGGACGGGACCCCGTCGCCGCCGCCGGTGGTCGTTATCCCCCAACCGGCTATCTGGCGAGGCTCCTGGATCCAGTACCGTCGAAAGCCATCAGGGATCGGACCCTCCGGAGGCGGGGCAAGACGCGACCCAATGGCGGCCAGCGAGAACTTGAGTCTTTCGGGCATGTCCTCGAACGTCCCGTCCGTCATCGGCTCGAGGATCGAGAACTCCTCGAGCCCGTAGCCGCTTCCGTCAATCGAGACGCCGGCATTCCGGTCAATTCCCCAAATGCGCTCGAGGCGGTCGATTGGATCTACACCGCTCGTCGCCCAGGCGAGTCCGCTGCCGATTACGAGAGCGGCCAGCGTCGCGAGCATTCCGCGCGTCGCGAAGCGGCGGACCTTTCGTCGCTTTCGGGCATGTCGGGGAGTAGAGGTCCCGGTGATCGATTGGAAGAGATCCGCGGGTGGTTCGGCACCGGACCTGACAGGGTTGGCGTCAACGAGTCGATTGATCCGTTTCATGGGTGATCCACTCCCGTCCTGTGAGTGATGTCGGTTCCGGGTTCTCCTGTGGCAAGAGCGAGTTCCATCCGGCGGCGCGCACGATGAAGGCGGACCCGGAACGTTGCCGGGCGGACTCCCAGGGACTCCGCCGCCTCCTTCGGCGTGAGTTCCTCCCAGGCGACCAGGAGGAGGGCCTCGCGGTCGATCGGGTCGAGGGCGACTAGGGCACGGTCGATCTCGGGATCGATGGAGTTGATATCGAAATCCGGGAACTCGTCGGTCGGGATCTCGATCGTTCCCGGATCCACGGGCTCCGAGATGAAATCCCGGTACTCGGCAAGCAAAAGGTTCCTGGCGGTAGCCAGCAGCCAGGGCCGGCAATGCTCGGGATCGAGGATCTCCAGTTTTCGCCAGGCGATCGAGAGGGTTTCGGCCGCGATTGCGGCCGAATCCCGGCTTCCTCGCCTCCGGGCGAATGCTTCGATCAGCCCGTAGTGGGCGAATACCCTCTCGAACCGCTCTTCAGGACTGTCCTTGTCCATGCCCACTGGAGGAGTATGCGCAAAATGGTCCCAAGCGTTACCGGGGCCGCAAAGAGGGCCCTTTCGCTTACTTGTTATAGGGGCTATACTGGTAAGTGCTTTTCCCCTCCAAGCTGTGTCGAGAAGTGGGCCTTGCCCGCTTTTTTTTGGCCCTCAGGCCGGTAAACGAGCATGAAACCAACCCCCCAGGAAATAGAAGACCGACTTCAGGAAATCGATCCCGAGATCGAATTTCTGGCTCTGGAGAACGCCGGAGCCGATGGTCTGCGTCTTTACATAGACCGTGAAGGTGGCGTCACCCTGGAAGTTTGTCAGCAGGTCACTTCCGGACTGTCGGAACTGCTGCTCCACTATTCGCTGGAGGTTTCTTCGCCCGGGCCGGAACGGCCGTTGACCAAGCCCTCGCATTTCGAGCGCTTCTCGGGCCGACGCGCCAGGGTGGAAACGACCGAGCCGTTCGGTGACCGGCGCAAGTTCACCGGCTACATCGTCGAAGCCGGTTCCGAGACTTTCGTCTTCGAATCCGACGGACAGAAATTTGAAATCCCCTACACGAGTGTCGATCGCTCTCACCTCGTGCCAGAAATCCCACAAGGAGCAGCCAAGTGACCCAAGAGATCGTCGACGCGGTAAGAGTCCTCGAGCAGGAGAAGGGCATCTCCGCAGATACCCTCATGGACGCCCTTGAGGACGCGCTGCTCTCCGCCTACCGCAAGAGCCCCGGCTCGGCCAAATACGCCCGGGTTGACCTCGATCACGAGACCGGTGACTTCCGGGTCTTCGAACTGATCCTTCCCGCCGAGCTCGAAGAGAAGCTGCTCGAGGAAGCCGCTGCCGAGCAGGAGAAGACGATCAATCCGGAGACCGGCGAGTACAACGAGCCGGAAGATCCCGAGATCGACCCCGAGCTGCTCAAGCCTTACGAAGACCAGATCGAAACCCGTGACGTGACCCCGGACGATTTCGGCCGGATCGCTGCCCAGACCGCCAAGCAGGTGATTTACCAGCGGATCCGCGAGGCCGAACGTCAGATGATGTACGAGGAGTACCGCGACCGGGTCGGTGAGCTGATCACCGGACTGATCCAGCAGTCAGACAAGCGCTACACGCTGGTCCAGCTGCGCGAGCGGGTCGAGGCTCTGCTGCCGAAGTCCGAACAGGTCTATTCCGAGCGCTACGACCACGGCATGAGGGTCAAGGCCGTGATCACCGACGTCTCCGAGTCAACCAAGGGCCCGAGCATCGTCGTCTCCCGTCGCAGCCCCGAACTGATCAAGGGTCTCTTCGAACTCGAAGTTCCCGAGATCGCCGACAAGCTGGTCGAGATCGTGGGCGTCGCCCGCGAGCCGGGCTACCGCTCGAAGATCGCCGTCGTCTCCCATGCCGACGGGGTTGACCCGGTCGGTGCCTGCGTGGGCCCCCGCGGTTCCCGCGTCCGGATGGTCGTTTCCGAGCTGCGCGGCGAGAAGATCGACATCATTCCTTACAACGAGGAACCCGCCCGCTTCGTCGCCAAGGCACTTTCGCCGGCCCGGGTCCGCGAGGTCCTGGTCGACGACGAGGAAATGCAGGCGACCGTGGTCGTCCCCGACGATCAGCTCTCCCTGGCGATCGGCCGCGATGGCCAGAACGCCCGTCTTGCCGCCCGCCTGACCGGCTGGCGCGTCGACATCAAGTCCGAGAGTGATTTCGCCCGCGAGGATCACGATCACGAGTACGAGGGCGAAGAGGAATTCGACGGCCGCTGCCTGGCGATTCTGTCCAGCGGTCGCCGCTGCCCGAACGCCGGCGTGGGTGGCTCCACCTACTGTGGCCTTCCGCAGCATCAGGCGCTTTCCCGCTTCTCGACCAACCACGTTGGCGTCACGGCCAGCCTTAGCACCGAGGACATCGCCGTCCTGGCTGACCCGGATTCGGATGAGGCCGCGGTGAACAGCATCGTCCTGGCAGCCGAGGCCGACTTCGTCGAACCGGTCGAGGGTGAGGAAGCCCCCGCCGAAGCCGTCGCCGAAGAAGAGGTCGCCGCAGAGGAAGTAGCGGCCGAGGAAGAGGCCGGCGAGGAGATCGCCGCAGCCGAGGAAGTCGAAGCCGAAGCAGAGCTCGAGGAAGCCGAAGCGGAAGTCGCCGAAGAGGAAGCTGAAGTCGAAGCCGAAGAAGAGGCCGAGGCTGCTCCCGAGGCGATTGACGAAGCCGAGGAAGCTGAAGAGCAAGCTGAAGCGGCAGAAGGCGAGGCCGAGTGAGCAAAAGGCGCGTCCACGAAATTGCCAAGGAAGCCGGCGTAACCAGCAAGGAGCTGATCGCTGCGCTGAAGGCTGAAGGTGTCGAAGTAAAGGCCGCGGCGTCCAACGTCGAGGAAGCTGACGCGAAGAAGGTGCTGGCCAGTCTGGCCGGCAAGTCAGCCCCAGCGAAGAAGGCCCCGGCACAGCCGAAGGCCGAAGCGGCGCCGCCCGCGAAGCCTGCAGCTCCGAAGCCTGCAGCCCCGAAGCCTGCAGCCCCGAAGCCTGCAGCCCCGAAGGCTGCTGCCCCGAAGGCCGAGGCCAAGCCTGCCGCTGCGAAGCCCGCAGCCCCGAAAGCCGAAGCCAAGCCCGCGGCCGCTGCGAAGCCTGCAGCTCCGAAGGCCGCACCCAAGGCCGATCCGCAGGCCGCCAAGCCTGCCCAGGGTTCGAAGAAGCCCGTTCGGGCCGATGGCGCTCCCGCCAGCGGTACAGACGGTGCCGCGGCTCCCGCTGCCGGCGCCGGTGGCGCAGCCAGCAAGAAGCGTCGCCGCGTGGTCATCGACTCGCAGGCGTCCCGTCGCGAACAGGGCGGAGGACCGCCCCCGCAGCGACCGCCGCGCCGTCGTGGTGGCCGCAGGCGTCGTCCCCTGCTCGAAGAGCCGGAGCCGATGTCGACCGATCCGGCCGAGCCGCAGGCGACCAAGATTTCGTCCGGTGTCACCGTTCGTGACCTGGCCGAGCTGCTCGGACTGAGCTCAGCCGACCTGATCAAGAAGCTGATGACGATGGGCGAGATGGCAACACTCACCCAGACGCTCACCGATGATTCGGTCAAGGCGATCGCCGATGAATACGACCGCAAGATCGAGATCGTTTCGGCCGCGGAAGAAGAGGCTCCGGCCCCCGAATTCGAAGACGCCGACGAAGAGCTGGTCGACCGGCCCCCGGTGGTCACGATCATGGGACATGTCGACCACGGCAAGACCTCACTGCTCGATGCGATCCGCGAAACCGAAGTGGCGGCCGGTGAAGCCGGTGGCATCACCCAGCACATCGGTGCCTATCAGGTCCATCACGCCGATCACACGATCACCTTCCTGGACACTCCGGGCCACGAGGCGTTCACCGCCATGCGTGCCCGCGGCGCCCAGGTCACCGACGTCGCAGTGATCGTCGTCGCCGCGGATGACGGGGTAATGCCCCAGACCCGCGAGGCGATCGACCATGCCCGCGCCGCTGACGTACCGATCCTCATTGCCGTCAACAAGATCGACAAGGAAGGCGCCAATCCGGACCGGATCCGCACCGACCTCGCAGCCGACGGCCTCAACCCCGAGGACTGGGGCGGAGACACGATCTACTGCAACGTTTCCGCGAAGACCCATGAGGGTCTGGACAACCTGCTCGACATGATCATTCTGGTGACCGAACTCGAAGAGCTCGCCGCCAACCCGGACGCTCCCGCGTCGGGCAGCGTGATCGAATCGAAGCTCGATCCGGGCCGCGGCCCGGTGGTCAGCGTTCTGGTGAACCGGGGCACCCTGAGAGTCGGCGATT
>JAUPTY010000110.1 GCA_030917845.1 Actinomycetota bacterium
GGTCGCCGACGTGACCAGCGAGGAAGCCGTGGTTGAACTGGTCGCCGAACACAAGCGCCAGTGGGGCCGGCTCGACTGTCTCGTGAACAACGCGGGAGTCGGCATCGGTGCTCCGATCGGCGAGATCAAGTCGAAGCATTTCGATCTTCAGGTCGCAGTCAACCTGCGGGCGCTGGTGATCGCTACCCGCGAATCGATGGACATGCTGAAGAAGGCAGGCGAAGAGCACGGCAAGGCGCTGGTCGTCAACCTCGCCTCGCTGGCGGGGATCGACTCGCCGCCCTGGCTTTCGGTTTACGGTGCCACCAAGGCCGCGGTGATCGGGTTCTCGAAGTCAACCCAGAAGGAACTGGTCAATACCGGTGTCGCCGTTACGGCGATCTGTCCCGGTTTCGTCGCCACCGACATGACCGAGTTCGCCCAGCAGGCCGTCCCGGCCGAAGAGATGATGCAGCCGGAAGATCTCGCCGAAGCGGTCAGTTTCCTGCTCAAGGTCTCACCGGCCTGCGCCGTCCCGGAACTGGTCATGGCCCGGCCCATCGCCGGTCCCGACACGCAGGGGATGTAGAGGGAGTTGCGCTGCCTGGTCGCCGCATTCGGCGATCCCGGCCATGTCTTTCCGGCGGTCAGCCTCGCCCGCGCCCTTCAGAGCCGCGGCCACGAGGTGATCGTCGAGACCTGGCCGCAGTGGCAGCAGGCGGTCGAGGGAGTCGGGCTCCGGTTCGTCAGCGCTGACCAGTACCAGGTCTTCCCTCCCCCGGCCTCGGGTTCACCCGGTGCCGGCCAGGCGGCGGTGGCCCTGATGCCGTTGCTTGAAGAATTCCAGCCGGATGTCGTGGTCAATGACATCCTTACCGTCGCTCCCGCCCTTGCCGCCGAGAAGCAGGGCTGCGGCTGGGGAACCCTGATCCCGCACATCTATCCGGTCCAGGACCATGGCATGCCGTTCTTCTCGATCGGTGCCCTGCCTTCCAGGACCGGCTTCGGAAGACAGTTCTGGAAGCTGACCGAGAACGCCTTGCGGCGCGGTCTCGAGCGTGGCCGGGATGATCTGAACGCCCAGCGCCAGCTGGTGGGCCTGCCTCCGACCGAGCGTTTTCACGGCGGCACCAGTCCCGATCTCGCCATGGTGGCCACCTACCCCCAGCTCGAGTACCCGCGCGAATGGCCGTCATCGGTTCATGTGACCGGGCCGATGCCGTTCGAGACGCCACATGACGAGATCGCATTGCCGCCAGGTGATGACCCCCTGGTTCTGGTGGCTCCCAGCACCTCCCAGGATCCCGACAATCATCTGGTGCGTTCGGCTCTCGCCGCCCTTGGCGATCAGCCGGTCCGGATCGTCGCGACCACCAACCGGGTCGTGCCCAACCGCCCGATCGAGGTACCTGCCAACGCGGTACTGGTCGACTGGCTGAGCTACTCGCAGGTGATGCCGGAATCGGCGCTGGTCATCTGTCACGGCGGTCACGGCACCGTCGCGCGGGCACTTGCCGAGGGCGTACCAGTCCTCACCTGTCCGGCCGCCGGGGACATGAACGAGACTGCGGCCCGGATCACCTGGGCCGAGGTGGGCCGCTCGGTCCGCTGGAGCCTGACCGGGCCCCGTTCGCTCAAGTGGGCGGTGGCCGAAGTTCTCGGCGAGCCTCTCTACCGGGTCAGAGCAGGCCAGATTGCCACCTGGGACAAAGAAAACGACGGTCCGGCCCGGGGCGCCGAGCTGGTCGAATCGCTTCTCTGAAGGCAGCCTGGCACCCGGAAAAGACCGAGCCCGCGCCGGGGTCCGGGCGGGCTCAGGCTACTCGGGGGGGCGGACTCGAACCGCCAACCCTCTGATTAACAGTCAGATGCTCTACCGATTGAGCTACCCCCGAATGCGGACGGTCAGACTACCGAATGGCGGCCCAAATCAGATAGCCGGTCAGCCGGTCGCTTCTTCCGCCCCGGCCCGTCGCAGCTGCTCGACCAGTTCGGATCGGTGGCGACTTAGTTCGGCCCTTTTGCCGGCATCCCCGGCCCGGGCCGCCTCGGAAATCTCGTCCTCGAGAGCCGCCAGCTCCAGTTCGAGGTAGTTGCGCCGGATGGAGCCGGTGCCGACCAGCTCCGGGTCAGCTCGCGCGACCAGCGCGGCGATCATCTTCTGAAGTTCCCGGTCCTCAGGGTCGAGGCCGCTCGCCGGGTCATCCAGATGACCCTTCAGCCACTCAACCGTGCGCTCGATCAATGGCGAGCTGAGATGCCGGGAGTCGAGTTTCTCCAGCCACTGTCGACCCTCATCCGGGGTCGCGACACACATGGCCAGCAACCAGCGTTCAGTTCTTTCACGCCGGGAAAGGATCGTTCGGTTGGCCTGCTGCACCGGGGGCGTTTCTCCCTGGTCTGGACTATCCGCGGGGATTGTGGCCTCGCGCCGGGGAGAGTCCCCCTGGAGCCCGGCCTTTGCTGCGTCCTCGATCCGGGCCGTCACCACTCCCGAATCGATCTGAAGCCGCTCGGTCACCCTCCTCTGGAGTTCCTGCCTGATCGCCCCCGGAGGCACCTTTGCGAGCACCGGTGCCGCTTCGGTCAGCCCCCGGTCACGGTCACGGGGCGAGTCGACATCAGCCCCGTCGAGGATCAGTCCAACCTGGAACTCGGCCAGATCGATCGCCCCTACGACGAGGGCGCGGAACCGCTCGGCTCCGCCTTCCTCGATCACCATTTCGGCAGGATCCACGCCTTCGGGCATCGCTGCCACCCTTATCGATAGCCGTCGGCCCGCTGCTACTTCCTGGGCGCGCAGCATCGCCTTCTGCCCGGCCGCGTCGGCATCAAGGGCCAGCACCACCGTGTTGACCACAGCCGAGAGCTGGGCCACCTGCTGCTCGGTCAGGGCCGTACCCATGATCCCGACCGCTTCGGTCAGGCCCGACTGGTGAAGTGCGATCACGTCGGTGTAGCCCTCGACCAGGATCGCCCGGTCGGTCTTCGCCATCGATGCCCTCGCGCGGTCGATTCCGTAGAGGATTTCGCTTTTGTGGAAAAGCTCGTTCTCGGCGCTGTTGATGTATTTGGCACCTTGTTCATCTCGCATCGCCCGGGCCCCGAAACCGACCACGCGTCCACGGGCGTCACGGATCGGGAAAGTGATCCGCTCACGGAAGCGATCGTAGAAGCCGCCGTTTCGCCCTTTTGTGGCCAGACCGGCCCGTTCGAGTTCCCCGGTCTTGAAGCCGGCCTGCTGGCTGCGGACCAGCAGCGTGTCCCAGGCGCTTGGGGCATATCCGACCCCGAAATCATTGAGGGCTTCTTCACTCAGTCCGCGGCCGGAAAGGTAATCGCGGGCCTTGCGGGCTTCATCCGCGGTCTGGAAGAAGTTCGAGTAATAGGCGCCGGCCCGGTCCATAAGTTCGGTCAGGCGGGCTCTTTCCTGCCGGCGCTGCTCGGCCCGAGGGTCTTCCTTCTCCCGGGTAACTTCAACCCCGAAACGTTCGGCAAGGGTTTCTACCGCGGCCGGGAAGTCGAGGTTCTCGGTGGTCATCACGAACTCGAAGAGGTCACCGCCGACCCCGCACCCGAAGCAGTGGTAGAGCTTCTCCGGCGCGTTGACCGAGAAGGAAGGCGTGCGCTCGTCGTGGAACGGGCAGAGCCCGGTGTAACGCCCTCCCCCGGCCCGTTTCAGGTCGGTCTGCGTGGAGACAATCTCGACCATGTCCGCAGCGGCGCGAACCCGGTCAATCGTCTCTGGAGTGAACTTGGACATCCCGCCCGAGTCTACGAGACTCGACTGGGGGCTCGAAGCTGGCGGAGCGGAGCCGTCCCAACCATCATTTTCTCGGTGGGACGGCGGGTTTGACATGGAGGGCGGGTCGGACCCCGCCCGACTGCAGTTGCCCTAGAAGCGGGAACCCTCGGGGACGTAGACCGCCGTGTAGTTGGCGATGCAGTAGCGATCGGTCATTCCGGCGAGCAGGTCGGTCACCCTCTGAACCGGATCTGCGTCCGGGTCGAAACCGGGGACCTCGTCGATCCTTTCGAGGTAGTGCTCGAAGAGGGCCTGGATCACTCCGTGGACCCGGTCGTGGTCGTGGCGGGCTTCCGGGCCGAGATAGACGTTGTCGAACATGAACTTCCTCAGCCTCAGCATCGCCATGCCCATCTCTTCGGTCTGGCGGATCTCGTCCGCCTCCATGGACTGGTCGACGATGTCCTTGACCAGCGAATCGATGCGGCTGGCTCCGGTCGGTCCGAGCATCGCGATCTCCTCGGCCGGCAGATCTCCGGCTCCGAGTATTCCGGCCCGGAGCGCATCGTCGATGTCGTGGTTGATGTAAGCCACCCGGTCAACCAGCCGCACGATCTGACCTTCAAGCGAAGCGCTCTTCTCCGGTCCCGTGTGCTTGAGAATCCCTTCCCGCACCGGCTGATTCAGGTTCAGTCCGCGCCCTTCCCTCTCGAGCACGTCAACCACCCGTAGCGAGTGAACGTTGTGCTTGAAGCCGGGGCCACCATGGGCCTGGCTGGCTTCGTCGAGTGCGTTCTCCCCGATGTGGCCGAAGGGCGGGTGCCCCAGATCGTGGGCGAGTCCGATCGCTTCGGTCAGGTCCTCGTTCAGCTTCAGGGCCCGGGCCACTGTTCTCGCGATCCCGGTCGCTTCAAGCGTGTGGGTCAGGCGGGTCCGGTAGTGGTCCCCCTCGGGAGCGATGAAGACCTGGGTCTTGTGCATCAGCCGCCGGAAAGACTTGCTGTGGACGATCCGGTCGCGGTCTCGCTGAAAGGGGGTGCGCCACTGGCTGTCTGGCTCCGGCTCAGGCCGGTCCGCCGGATAGGAACGAACGGCTTTGTTGCTGAAGAACTTCTCTTCCCGCTCCAGGGTCTCGCGTTCGAAATCGCTTCCCGGTCCGTCGCCGGGGCGGGTCGGAATGGGAACTTCTGCGGCCTTCCCCTGAACTTCCTCGTCACTCATGCTGCCAGTCTCTCTTCCGGACGCGGCAGCCGCACATGCGCATGGTGCTCCAGCGTCTCACCGATAGCGCGGCCGGCCTGCTTTATCGCCGTCGGACTCCCGGACGGGGCCTCGACCATCGGCCGGCCGAGTGATTCGACCATGAAGCTGTGCGCCTCTGCCGAGAAGGGAAACGAGCCGGCTTCGCAGGTCGGGCAGACGATCCCGCCGGCCGCGCCCGAGAAAGCGGTCATGTGATCTGTCCCACCGCAGCGTGAACATCCGGAAAGCTCCGGGGCGAAGCCTGCCGCGAGCGCGAGCTTGAGCCGGAAAGTGACCATTCCGGCGCCGGTCGTGGCCGGGCCTTCCGGGTCATCCTCGACCAGTTCGAGGTAGCGGCAGAGCAGGTTATAGGCGGGTTCGTTCGGTTCTTCGATGCCGTCGAGCAGCCGCAGCACCCCGCCGCAGGCATCGCCGGCCGCGGCGATTCCCCGGCCGCTTGCCCGCAGCTGTGGGAATCCCTCGATCGTCTCGGCCGAGGTCACGGTGTGCAGGTCCCCGCGGCTGCGATGAAGTACGAGATTGAGCCTGAAGAACGGTTCCAGCCTGCCCCCGAAACGGGAGCGTGGCTTCCGCACGCCCTTGGCAATCGCCCCGAGCCGGCCGAATTCACGCGTGAAGAGATGAAGGATCCGGTCGGCTTCCCCGTACCGGATGGTCCTCAGCACTATCGCTTCCGTCTTGAAGGTTCGGGCAGACATTTCACTTAATGGTGTCGCCCGACCCGGACGCCGACTGACGCCACCGGGAATTGGACTGCAAATGACATGGTCAGCCGCGCCGGGCCGGCTTCCGGCGGCGCCGGAGCCGTTTCTGGCAGTTCGGGCAGAAGTAGGTGGACCTGCCGCCGACCACGATCCGCTGGATCTCACCGCCGCAGGTTACGCAGGCCT
>JAUPTY010000018.1 GCA_030917845.1 Actinomycetota bacterium
CCATTCGACGACCGGGAAGTGGCCCGCCGCCACTTGGGCGAGCTGGCCGGGAAGCTGTCGTGATCGAGCTCTCAGCCGAGCAGATGGCGGCGTCGATGGGGGCGGAGATCGTCTCCCGGGGTTCCGGAGGGTTTCCCGCCCGGGCCGAGATCGACTCGCGGCAGATCGAGGGCGGCGAACTCTTCTTCGGCTTGACCGGAGGCCAGAGCGACGGTGGTGAGCATGCTGCCGGGGCAATCACATCGGGAGCCTGGGGCGCGGTCGTCACCCCCTCGCGGGCGACGGAACTGGCTGACTCAGGAGTTTTTGTTTTTGCCAGCGAGGACCCGCTGCTTTCACTGCAGATTCTGGCCCGAGCCTGGCGACGCGAGCTGGGGGCGACCGTGATCGGGATCACCGGATCGGTGGGCAAGACCTCCGTGAAGGACATCACCCGGGCCGTGCTGCCGGGCAAGGTTCATGCATCGGCCGAAAACTTCAACACCGAGATCGGCCTGCCGCTGACCATCCTCGAAGCACCCGCCGGAACCGAGACGCTGGTTCTGGAGATGGCAATGCGAGGGGCGGGGCAGATCGCCGAGCTGGCGATGATCGCCGAGCCCGACATCGGCGTGATCACAAACGTCGGGCCAGTTCATGTCGAGCTGCTGGGATCAATCGAGGCGGTGGCCGCTGCCAAGGCAGAACTGATCAAGGGACTGAAACCGGGCGGAGCGATGATCGTGCCGGTCGAAGCCGGCTACCTCGAACCTCACCTCGAGGGCGTCCCCGGCCTGATCCGCTTCGGCGAGGACGGGGACGTGCGAGTGGTGGAGATAGTGGTTTCGGAAGGGCTGACGCGCTCTCGTATCGCCACGCTTCAAGGAGAGCAGGACTTTGAATTCCCCTTCGCAGAGCCACATAACATCCTCAACGCCCAGGCTGCGATCGCCGCGGGTGTTGCCGCCGGCTTCACCCCGGCGGAACTGGCCAGCCGGACCGGCTCGATCGCCTTCTCGCGCTTTCGCAACGAACACATCGACCTCGGTGACCGCGGTCTCATCATCAACGACTGCTACAACGCGAACCCTCTGTCAATGCGTGCCGCACTTGAATATCTGTCCCAGCTCGACCGCGAACGAAAGATCGCGGTACTGGGACTGATGGCCGAACTCGGACCGGATGAGGTGCGGTTCCACGAGGAAATCGGACAGCTGGCCCGTGAACTGGGAATCGAAGTAATCAGCGTCGGAGACCTCGCCCGTTCCTATGGACCGGACCTGAAGGCCGGGGATCCGGATGAGGCCGCCCGGCTGCTCGAAGAGCGCCTTGGTCCCGATGTTGCTGTGCTGGTCAAGGGTTCCCGCGCCGCCGGGCTGGAGCGGGTAGCGGAACTGATCACCACGGCCGAAGGGAGCGCCGCCTGATGGGCGAGATAGTGATCGGGGCGATGGCTTCGATGCTGATCTGCCTGTTCCTCTCGCCGAGGTTCATCGATTTCCTGCGCGGCCGGGAGTTCGGCCAGCACATCCGGGAGGAAGGACCGGCCGGTCACCAGACCAAGGCCGGCACCCCGACCATGGGCGGGCTGATCATCTTCACCGCGATCATTGTTCCCTTCCTGGTGCTCTCGGAAAGGGACGCGGCGGCGATGACCGTGTTCGGCGTTGCGCTCGGCTGCGCGGCGCTCGGCTTCGCGGATGACTACATAAAGATCATCAAGCGGCGATCGCTGGGACTTCCCGGCCGCTACAAACTGCTCGGTCAGGTGGCCCTGGCCCTGATCCTCTGGTGGATCGCCCGACATGAAGTCGGGCTGGAGCCGGTGATTCACTTCCGGATCGTTGACCTGACCTGGGACATCGGACCGGTGGCCTATTTCATTCTCGTTTTCCTGGTGCTGGCCGGCGCCACTAACGGGGTCAATCTGACCGACGGACTCGATGGCCTCGCTGCCGGTTCGAGTGCGATCGTGCTGCTTGCCTACACGGCGATCTCGTACATGACCGTCGGCCAGCATGATCTGGCCCTGTTCTCGGTCTGCCTGGTCGGCGGCTGTATCGGCTTCCTCTGGTTCAACTCTTTCCCGGCAACCATCTTCATGGGGGATACGGGATCGTTAGGCCTGGGCGGAGCTATAGGTGCGCTCGCAGTGCTGACCCAGACCGAGGTGCTGCTGATCATCATCGGCGGCATCTTCGTGATCGAGGCGCTCTCGGTTCTGATCCAGGTCTTCAGTTTCAAGACCTTCGGACGCCGGGTCCTGATGATGGCGCCGCTCCATCACCACTTCGAAATGATGGCCTGGTCGGAGACCAAGATCATGCTCCGCTTCTGGATCATCGCCGGCGTCTGCAGCGGCATCGGGTTCGCGATTTACCAGCACTCAATCGGTCGCTGACGGCGGCGCCAGGAACCACCAGCCGCCCACCCGGCACCACGGCGTACTCAAACGGTCGTTAGCTGGTTGATTTGCCGGAGCGGGGCTTCTTCTTTGAGGGCTTCGTCTTGACCGCTTTGAGTTTAGCTTTGGCGCCTTTGCCAACTCGTCCGTTCGTCGCTACTCCATAGACCGTGACCGTGGCTGTGTCGAATCCGGGCACCGCCGGGACTTTCATACTGAGGCGTCGGCGGGGGACGCTTCGTTCGAGGCGCCGCCCGTCGCGGAGCACCGCACGAACGACATAGTGGTCGGCGTTAGATGCCGGGCGCCAGGTAACTCGCAGGCTGGGGTTCTTGCCCTGGCTTCGCCGCAGCGAGACCTGGCGCGGACGCCCCGGTTTCACCGGGCCGGGCGCCTGGAAAGCCGCTACCACCGGGCCTGCGAGCGGTCCCGCCTCGGATTCGACGCGGGCGAATATCTTGCGCCGGCCCGCAGCTCCATCGGCGGCCCGAAAACGAATGGTGCCCTTGCCCGAGCGGCGAAGGACTTTTCCGATCCGTTCGCCCCCCTGTTCCAGGAAGGCGAGCTTCGCACCGGCCGGCAACTTGGCCGAGTACTTCAGACGGAATATTCTGCCGCGCACGCGCTTCACGCTGGCGCTGACCTTCGGGGCCGGACCGCCCGCGGCACCCTCGGCGCCCGTTAGCGCGGCCGATTCTGGAAGCGGCTCCAGTTTCCAGGTGCCGGCCGCTGGCTTCTCAACGGTGACGGAGGCTTGACGTAGCTGGTCGTCGCTCAATGCGATCACGTTGTCGGCGAGGCTCGCGACACCTTGTTCCGGCTCTGGCGTCTCGTAGCGTTCTCCTCCAGGGCCGACCAGCGCGAATCCTGGAGCCTCATCGGCGCCACGCCCGACGAACGTCTGCACCGGGGTGCCGGGCTTGACCTCGATCGTTGCAACTTGCTGCGTTTCGTTTCCGGCTTTCTGGAGACCGTCGAACCGGGCGGGGACCAGATCACCGATGTTGCAGTTACCGGGATAAAGGGTCAGGCCGTCATCCCACCGGTACTTCGCTCCGGCGTTGATCCGGGTCGGTGGCTTCGGGACGAAGGGGGGAAGGGGTATAGGCAACAGTTCGAGCTTCGCGCAGGCGCCAATTCCAACCGAACCGACGATGGCTTCGACCGACGCGACGTCGTAGTTGAGAACGGTCACCGCGACCTTCCCGCGGGCAAAGAATTCTCCATCGTCAAGCGCGATGCCACCATCGATGCTTCCGCTGAGGCCGTTGCTTTCCGAACCGAGCACGATCTCCGCGCCGAAAGTCAAGGTCCCGTCGGTGACGAACTGAACATAGACCTGACCCACGGGTAGACCGACGATCTCCCCCGTGCCGTCGATCCGGAAGACGCCGGGGCGGCTGCAGGCTGATTCAGGCAGGGAGTAGCGCGCCGATCCGGTGACGCTGGCCAGTGAAGATCCGAAGAGCTTCGGGCCAGCGCTCATATCCCCGCTGACCTGAATAGCAGTGGCGTCGGTGCAAGACTGGCCCTTGTGCACGTTGAACCCGACGCGGGTCAGGTACGCAAACCCAGCGACGGGGATGCCAGGTGCGGGAGGCGAATAGTTAGCCGTGGCATCGACGAAAGCGCCATTGGTCAGCACGAAGTGTCCGTCGATCGTGCCGCCTACGACCGGCAGGGTTATTCCAAGGTCGCCCTGAAAGGTGAAGGGGTCGGCGTCGTAAGTGACAGCGAACGGGGAGATGCTCGCCATCCCGAGTGAAACCTCCGGCAGCGCGATCCGGATGCGTCCCTTGTCGAGTCGGATCCCGGCGGCGTTGTCGGTCGTCAACTCGACGTCGTCTGTCAAGGGTCCGCCGACGATGCCGCCGAGTGGTGCCGGGAGTTTCAGGTTCATGGGCAACTTCGCGGTGCCATCAGGCAGCAGCTTGGGTTGCACTACGCCCGAAACCGGAAGTCCGAGAACGCGCTGCCTGTCTTGCGAGGCATCCAGTCTCACCGGCTGACGGGTCTTCGCGTCGAGGATCTGACCACCTCGCGGCGGCACGTACCATCGGATCGCCTGGCGTCCGAGTTCAACTGCTGAAGCCTTGGCCCGCCAGGTGCCGGTGCCGACGATGGTGTTCGCCTTTGTGTCGAAAGTGAGCTTCGTCGAGGCCGACGCCTGCGCGCCAGAGCTAATGGCGTTGGAACTGTCAGCGTTTGAGGGGCTAAGGTCGATGCCATTCACGCGCACGGGACCCGAGGTGACCCAATCCCCCTTGCCGACTTTTTTGAAGCATCCAACCGTCGTCATGGCCTTGACTGCGCCGAAGGCGACCTTCGGCCGGCAGCCAGGCTCTGGGGCGGGCCCACCTGGTTGGGCGAGAGCCGACTCGATGGAAGGTAGCCGCACGAGTCGGATTCCCGAACCGCCAAAGTGCTCCAGCACGAGAACCGCATCGCCGTTCTCGTTACCGACGATCGCCGGTCCGGTGCGCTCGGCCTGAAGGCCTGACTCTGGACCGGAACCGGCGAACAGTCGCATCGGATTCGACCAGGTCTTTCCGCCGTCGACCGAGACCACGTGGTACATGCCTTCCGGCGTCTCGTCGCCGCCACCACTGTGGTAGGTCCACACTGCTCGCAGATTGCCGGCCGGGTCTTGCCCCAGGGCGACCGGTGCGCCGAAAGAGATGGTGTCGCCCGAAAAGCAGGTCGTCACCTTTCCCGGGACCACGGGGTGCGATTCGTTGTCGACCGGAACCGGTGCGCCGAAGTCCCCGCCGGAATAGCGGGCAACCATGAAGCGACGGCCGCAACCTGTCTTCTCCCACTCGAGGAATCCCAGGTAGGTGCCTCGCGGCCCGCCGACCAGATCGACGACTGACTCGATGCCTTTTGGTGGCTGGTAGCGCTTTGCCGGTGTCCACGAACTCGCATCAGTTACATCCCCACCCGAGTCGAAACTCCGCGAAACCACCGGGCGGTTGTCACCGCTGCCAACCTGGAAGACCGATACTGCCGTCGTCGAGTCGGCCAGAGCCAGGCCGCTGAAACCAGGCGCTCCTTCGTTGACCAGCTTTAGACGCGCGCTCGAGATCGTTCCGGGCGAATAGGGACCGACCTGAAGGTAGCCGCCGTACAGTGCGGAGAACTGGAATGCACCAGGTCCGTGGGCCAGGACCTCGGCGTGCTGGCCGCTTCCTGCCTGCACCCGCGGGGCGAATGTGCGACCACCATCGGTCGACGTCCGCACAAACAGGGATCCGGCGCCACTCGTGCCGTAGACGGCCTGCAGAGTGTCCGGCTCCTGGGTCGGATCCGGTTGTAACAGTCCCGATGAAGCTTCAGCCTGAACGTTCTCGAGCACTTGCGGTGTTGAGTCGCAGCCGTTGGCTAAGGGCCCGATGCGGCAAACGAGCAGCACTCCGTTGCTGTCACGCCAGGCGAGCGCGACCGTGCCGTCGGCGAGCATCGCCGCGCGGGCATGTGACGCCTGGCTGGAACCAGGCTTGAGGAATGGCGGGTTGACCGGGTCGAAGCGGTCAGCCGCATGTGCCGAGCAGGCTGCCGATGCGGAAATGAACAAGGCAGCAACTAACAGCTTGAATCCCCAGACTCGCACAGGTCGATTCTATACCCGGATCCCGGGCAGACGAGAAAGGCGGGAGGGAAACGGGCTCGGACGGGGAAGGAATTCAGGTGGAGTATGTCCGCTCATCGAAGGCCCGTCCGCCGCTTCCTGAAGGGCCTTTTCTTGTGGTCGGGCTGGCGCGCTCCGGAGTTGCTGCCGCGCGGGCGCTGAAAGCCCATGGGCAAGCCGTTTTCGGGGTTGATTCGGGAGAGCCTGACGGGCTCGGCCTGCTGCGCGAGTCGGGCATAGATTTCGAGACGTCGGTTTCCGGCACCGACCGGCTTACCGGTGTGGCCACCGTGATCAAAAGTCCCGGAGTGCCCGAATCGGCTGAAGTGATCGCCGAAGCGGAGCGTCGGGGCCTCGAGATCATCGGTGAGATGGAGCTCGGCTGGCGCATGTTCAAAGCGCCGGTGGTTGCGATTACCGGGACCAACGGCAAGACCACCACGACCGAACTGACCACCCACCTCTTCCGCTCGGCCGGTCACACCGCTTCAGCCGCCGGCAACGTCGGCCATCCGGTCTGCGAGATCGCGATGGAAGCACTTTCCGGCCGGGAAGTGGGCACCGTGATCTTCGAATGCTCGAGCTTCCAGCTCGAAGACTCGGTCGGGTTCTCTCCCGAAGTGGCCGCTTTCCTGAACCTCGGGCCGGACCATCTCGATCGTCACGGCACCATGGAGTCGTACCGGGAAGCCAAACTCAAGATCTTTGCGAACCAGGAGGAAGGCGATGTCGCCGTCCTCAACTCGGATGATCCGGCGCTTTCAGAAGTCTCGCCGACGGCCTCGACAGTTCGCTTTTCCACGGTCGGCTCCCCCGGGGCCGATCTGATCCTGGATGACGGCTGGATCCTGGTCGACGGCGAGCGCCTGATCGAAGTCTCGGAAATGCAGATCATCGGCCGGCACAACGTTGCTAACGCCATGGCCGGTGCCGCCTCGGCAATCGCGCTCGGGCTGAGCGCCGAGCAGGTGGCCGAGGGCCTCAGGAGCTTCCCGCCCGTGCCGCATCGGTACGAACCGGTTGCCGAGATCGAAGGCGTGGTCTTCATCAACGATTCTAAAGCGACGAACGTCGACGCAACCCTCGCTGCCCTGGAATCATCGGACCGCCCCCTTCACCTGATTCTCGGCGGGAGCCGCAAGGGCGAGCCATTCGACGGACTGGCCTCAGCCGTGTCCGGGCGCTGCCGCGGGATCTACCTGATCGGCGAAACGGCCGACGAGATCGGCGAAACCCTGGAACCGGCCGAAGTCGAGATAGTCCGTTACTGCGAGGACCTCGAAGCAGCCGTCTCCGAAGCAGCCGGGGCCGCCGTTCCCGGTGAGGCGGTCCTGCTTTCGCCGGCCTGTGCCAGCTTCGACCAGTTCGAGAACTACGAGGATCGCGGTGACTCGTTCCGTCGCTTCGTTGAGGAACTCGATGTCTGATCGTCGCCGCAGGAAGGGCAGCCCCGGACGCAAGCCGAAGCAGGCTGCCAAACGCGGCAGCGCCCTTCGGCCTTCGAAGGTGAAAAGCGTCCGCAGTTTCTCGACCGAATACAGCCTGCTGCTCACCGCGACAATGATCCTGATCGCCTTTGGCGTGGTGATGGTCTTCTCGGCCAGTTCAACCAGCCAGATTCTCAGTAACGGAAGCCTCGCCGGTAGCACCCTCTATCTGAAGAAGACCCTGCTCGCCGTCGGAATCGGGCTTTTCCTGATGTGGCTCGTGATGCGGGGGAGCCTCAGCCGTCTCAGGGAGTTCACTCCGAAGTTCATGGTCGCCACCTTGATCGCCCTGGCCGCCGTCCTGGTCGTTGGCGCGGCGATCAATGGCACCCGGGGCTGGTTCATTCTCGGGCCGATCCAGATGCAGCCGGCCGAGTTCGCGAAGCTGGGACTCGTTCTGTATGGCGCCCACCTGCTGGCCGACCGTCCGGACCGGCTGCGCTCGGTGAAAGACATGGGCCCGTATCTGGGAATGACCGCCGCCGCCTGCGGACTCGTCCTCCTTCAGCCCGACATGGGCTCGGCGATGGTCGCGATCTTCGCGGTGGGGATCACCCTCTTTGCGGCCGGGGCCAGGCCTCGTGATCTCGGCCTCCTCGCCGGCGGGATCGGCGTCTTCGGCCTGATCTTCGCCTTGATGGCTCCGTACCGTCGCGACCGATTGCTGACTTTCCTCAACCCCGAGGGAGATGTGACCGGCAACGGTTTCCAGGTGATTCAGGCCAAGATTGCGATCGGTTCAGGCGGGGTCGACGGCGTTGGAATTGGCAACGGAGTCCAGAAGGCCTTCTACCTGCCGGAAGCGCATACGGACATGATTTCTGCCGTGATCGGAGAGGAGTTCGGCTTCGTCGGAATGTTCGCCCTGATCCTGGTCTACGGAATGCTTGGCTACGCCGGCTTCCAGATCGCTCGCAAGGCGGAGGACAGCTACGGCCGGATCCTCGCCGGCGGACTCACGGGACTGATCCTGGTGCAGGCCTGCATCAACCTTTACGCGGTCATGGGCATGGCGCCGCTGACCGGCATCCCTCTGCCGCTGGTTTCCTACGGCAACAACAGCCTGATCGTGAGCCTGATCGCGATCGGCCTGATTCTCAACGTGGGCCGGGGCGGCAAGGCGGCCACGGTGAAGAAACCGGTAACGGACAGAGGTCCGGGCCGGGATGCGAGACTGCGCCTGATTGAAGGCAATGGCGAAAGAAGAACAGCAAGAAGGACATCCGGTGCCCAACATCGTGATAGCGGCAGGCGGTACGGCGGGTCACGTGGTCCCGGCCCTGGCCATCGCCGACGAGCTTCGAGATAGAGGGGCGGAGGTGTCCTTTCTCGGCGCCCGTGGGCGGCTCGAGGAGGAACTCGTGCCGAAGGCTGGCTACGAGGTCGACCTGCTCGACCTTTCCGGCATCGATCGACGAAACCCGGTCAAGGCCATCCGGGCCGCCGCTCAGGCTGCCGCGGCTATTCCGCGTGCCCGCAAGCTGATCAGGGAGCGGGGCGCCGAAGTCGTGGTCGGCGGAGGCGGATTCGTGGCCGGTCCCGCCGGGGTCGCCGCCCGCAGGCTGAAACTGCCGCTAGTACTGACCGAAGCCGATCGGCACCTCGGTCTCGCCAATCGTCTGCTCGCCCGACGGGCCGATCGCATCTGCCTCGCCTTCGAGATCGAAGGTCTGGACGGGGCCAACGTCCGGGTTACCGGACGGCCTGTCGGCAAGGGGGTTCTGAATGCCGACCGGGAAAAGGCCAGAGACCGGTTCGGGATCGCCGCCGACACCAGTTGCCTCCTGGTCATGGGCGGGAGCCAGGGCGCGCGGAGCATCAACTTCGCTGCGGTGGAAGCCCTGGCCGAGCGACCGGGCAGAAAGTTTGACGTGATTCACGTTTCCGGTTCCCGCGATTACTCCCAGCTCCGGGAGCGACTCGATGCGGCCAGTCACGCAAGCGCTTACACCTTGCTCGAGTACGAGCCGGACATGGGGGATGGCATCGTGGCAAGTGATCTCGCATTCGCCCGTTCGGGAGCTTCGGTATTCGAACTCGCCGCGCTCGGGCGGGCTGCCGTGCTCGTGCCTTATCCATACGCGACGGCCGACCATCAGACTGCAAACGCCGAGTGGATGGCCGAAGCGGGCGCAGCAGTCGTGGTCCCGGACGCCGAGATCGACGCCGACCGCCTGCTGGCTGAAGTCAATCGGATCCTCGACAACCCTGCCCGCCTCGAAGCGATGTCTGCTGCCTCGAAGAGTCTGGCCCGTCCGCAGGCAGCGAGCGACGTCGCCGACGAAGTCCTCGAACTGGCTGGAGACCGCTCATGAGCTGGGACGAGCGACGGATTCACCTGATCGGAATCGGAGGTGCGGGAATGTCCGGTCTGGCCTGGGCTGCCAATCAGCTCGGGGCCGAGGTCTCGGGCAGCGACCGTTCCGAGTCTTCCTACACCGAACGGCTGCGTTCCGCCGGGGTATCAATCGCGATCGGCCACGATGCCGGCAACCTCCCGGCAGGTGCCGAAGTGGTCATCTCGACAGCGATTCCGGAAGACAATCCCGAGCTGGTCGCCGCCCGGGAACAAGGCAATCCGGTCCGGCACCGGTCGGAACTGCTGGCCGAACTCTGCTCGACCCGCCGCCAGATCGCGGTCGCGGGAACCCACGGGAAGACAACGACTACGGGGATGCTCACCTTTGCCCTCCGCGAACTCGGCGGGGATCCGGGCTTCTTCATCGGCGGGGAACTGCCGGGTTTCGGGCCTGAAGGCGGGGCGGCGAACAGCGGCTGGGGAGAGGGCGAATGGGTGCTGATCGAGGCCGACGAATCAGACGGAAGCTTCCTCACCCTCGACCCCGAGATCGCGGTGATCACGAACATCGAGATGGATCATCACGCCCGCTGGGAAAACCTCACCCAGCTGCGGGACGCCTTCAACGACTTCGCGTCCAAGGCAAGGGTCGTTGTGGTTCCGGCGGCCGATTCCGAGCTGATCGCGAGTCTCGAAGCCCCGGACCGGAAAATCGTGCCGTTCGACGTCAACCAGCCGGGACCGGATGAACTCGACCTTTCGGTTCCAGGGGCTCACAACCGGTTGAATGCCCGGGCCGCGATCGGTGCCCTGACCGAGGCCGGCTTCCCGCAGGAAGATGCGGTGAGGGCACTGCGCGGCTTCACGGGAGTCAAGCGTCGCCAGGAATTCAAGGGCGAATGTGAAGGCGCCCGCGTCTACGACGACTATGCGCATCACCCGACCGAGGTCGAGGCGGCCCTCAATGCTTTTCGCGAGTTCGACCCCGATCGCCTGATTGCCGTCTTCCAGCCACATCTCTACTCGCGAACGAAGATCTTCAGCCAGCAGTTCGGTGCCGCCCTCGCGCTTGCCGATGAAATCGTCGTGCTCGACGTGTATCCGGCGCGGGAGGAACCGGTAGGCCCGCTGGAAGGTGTCAGCGGACTTGACGTTCTGCGCGCGGCTGCCGACCGGGCGGGTGGACGGCCGGCCTACTGGGCGCCAGACCTCGACTCGGCCGAACGGATCGTCCGCTCGCGGGCCGCGGATGGCGCCGTGATCGCGACCATCGGGGCTGGCGACATCACGAAACTTTCGGACCGTCTGGTTTCAGCGTGAGTTCCGGGCCGAGAACCAGAGGACGAAATCCCCGATCGGGTCGGGACCCGGTCGGCCGGACGGCCGAACTGGCAAAGAAGCGTGAGCGTCGAAGCTTTCGGTTTCGTCTGCTCGCCTTCACCGGACTCCTGCTCGTTCTGTTGCTCGCAGCGGCCTACCAGTTCTGGCTTCGGGATTCTTCGCTGGTCTCGGTCAAGAATCTCGAGATCGTCGGGGTCAACACGAAAACGGAAGAGGGCCGGCAGATTGACCAGGCAATACGCACGGCGATGGGGGAGATGACAACCCTCAACGTGAAGCCGGAGGTTCTTGACGAGGAACTTGCCCGCTTTCCCCGCGTCGCCGACGCCGAAATTGAAACCTCCCTTCCCGATTCTGCAACGGTCACGGTGGCGATCCGCGAAGACGGATCGATATTCGGGGACGGCTCGGATGCGCTTCTGATCGCTACGGACGGAACCGTGCTCGGTCCGGCCGCAGGTCAGGAAGGCTCACTGCCCCTGATTGTGGACGGCGACCCGCCGGCCGCGGATGGTTCAGAAGACCCGGACCCCGGTTCAACTGGAGGCGCGGCACTGACCGGCCGGGCGCTGACCCAGGCGCTGGTCCTGGGCGCAACACCTCCCGAACTTCGTTCCTACGTTCAGGAGAGTGTGATGACCCCCGACGGAGTCCAGGTTCTGTTCGAAAACGGGCTGGTGATGCTCTTCGGTGATTCGTCGCACGGTGATCAGAAGTGGCGGGCCGCGGCAGCGCTGATTGCCGACCCGAACTTCGATACCAGCAGTTATGTCGACCTGAGCGTGCCTCGCCGTCCGGCAGTAAGTGCGGACCCTCCGGACTATCCGGCCCCGGATGAAGGGACGGAAGGCGGTTCCGGGGACCCCGTTTCCGGCTGAGCCTCACCGGCGACCAAACCCGCTTGTGTTCAGGCCGCGAAGAGTCCAGAGCAGGGTGCCAGGTCGGTAGCAAGCCTAACCCTCGATCACAGCTTGATGGTATGCAAACCCTCGAGTGATGCTTTAGAAATATGCCTTGCAGGATCCCCTGCGACCCGTTGACAGATAGGCTCGTATGCCTTACTTTGAGCGCAATTTCCGGGATCCGGCCAGCTTCGCCAACCCTGAAGCACGGCTGAAGACTGAAAGTCCCGGAGGCTTCAACTCAACAGATTTGGAACGGAAACGATGGAGACCACATACCTGGCGGTAATCAAGGTCGTCGGCTGCGGCGGCGGCGGTACCAACGCGGTAAGCCGGATGGTCGACGCTGGGGTTCGCGGCGTCGAGTTCATCGCGGTGAACACCGATGCCCAGGCACTGCAGGCCTGTGATGCCGACATCAAGATTTCGATCGGTCAGGAACTGACCCGCGGCCTCGGTGCCGGCGGCAGGCCCGAGATCGGAGCCGGCGCGGCGGCGGAAACTCGCGACGAGATCAAAGAGGCGCTCAAGGGCGCCGACATGGTCTTCGTAACCGCCGGTGAAGGCGGAGGCACCGGAACCGGTTCGGCCCCGGTGATCGCCGAGATCGCCAAGGAAGAGATCGGCGCCCTGACAGTCGGTGCGGTGACCAAGCCCTTCGAGTTCGAAGGCAAGAAGCGGATGCAGCAGGCGATGGAAGGCATCGAGAAGCTGCGCAACCACGTCGACACGCTGATCATCGTTCCCAACGAGAAGCTGCTTCAGGCGGTCGAGCGGAGGACCAGCGTGCTCGACGCTTTCAAGATGGCCGACGACATCCTGCGTCAGGGCGTCCAGGGCATCACCGACCTGATCACGATTCCGGGGCTGATCAATCTCGACTTCGCCGACGTGCGCACGATCATGCGTGACGCCGGTTCCGCGCTCATGGGTGTCGGAGCCGGTCAGGGCGAGAACCGGGCGATCGACGCGGCAAAGGCGGCCATCACCTCGCCCCTGATCGAGGAATCGATCAAGGGCGCGACCGGCATGCTGCTGAACATCACTGGTCCCGAGGAGCTCGGTCTCTTCGAGGTCAACGAGGCGGCCCAACTGGTCCAGTCCGAAGCGGACCCGAACGCGAACATCATTTTCGGCTCGGTCGTCGACCAGTCGCTGGTCGACGAAGTGCGGGTCACCGTTATCGCGACCGGCTTCGAGGGCTTCGAGCTGCTCGCCCGCTCACCGCAGCGGGTCCGTCGCCGTTACGAGGCCCGCAAGCGGGTCTCGCCGGAGGACTCGGATCTCAGCAACCTCCGGGTCGGAGATTCCGACATCGAGGTCCCGCCTTTCCTCAGGAACTGATCGGGGCAGACACCAGTTTGTGAAGGGGCGCCCGCGGGCGCCCCTTTTGCGTGTTATCTAAGATCGTTCCGTGCATGTTGATCAATCCGTCCTGCGCCGGACTCCGCTCCATGAGACTCACCTCGAGGCTGGTGCCAAGGTGGTTCCCTTTGCGGGCTGGGAAATGCCGGTCCAGTACGACGGAATCAAGGAGGAGCACATTGCCGTCCGCACCCATGCCGGCATTTTCGATGTTTCCCACATGGGGCAGATCGAAGTCGAAGGACCGGGATCGCTGGCCTTCCTTCAGCGACTGGTCACCAACGACATCGCGAAGATCGAGATCGGCGGGGCCCAGTATTCACTGCTGCTGAATGACGATGCCGGAGTGATCGACGACCTCTTCGTCTATCGCCTCGGCCACGATCGCTACCTGGTCATCACCAACGCCGGCAACCATGCGGCTGACCTTGTCCGATTCGGGCAGATCGCCCGGGACTTCGATGTGTACGCGCGGGACGCCAGCCTCAACTACGCGATGCTGGCGATACAGGGGCCGAACGCCCGAAGAATCGTCGAGAACACGCTCCATCTTGATCTGCCACCGCGAATGAGGGTCGGAGCCCGCCAGGTTGGTCGCCGCCCGGCGATCATCTGCGGAACCGGATACACGGGAGAAGACGGCGTCGAGATCCTGATCGATCCCGGGATCGCTCCCGCCATCTGGACCGAACTCGTCGATGCCGGAGTCGTTCCCTGCGGACTCGGGGCGAGGGACACCCTGCGGCTCGAAGTCTGTTTCCACCTGCACGGCAACGACCTGACAGAAGAGACCGACCCGATCTCGGCCGGTCTCGGCTGGGCCTGTGTCGAATCGACCGGCTTTTTCGGCGCCGAGAAGGTTGCCGTTCTGCGGGCCAACGGCACCGACGAGAAACTCGCCCCGTTCCTGATCGAAGGGGCCGGGATCCCACGACAGGGAAATCCGGTGATGCTCGGTGACGAAGTGGTCGGGGAAGTGAGTAGCGGCACCTTTTCTCCTTCGCTGGAAAAGGGAATCGGCATGGCCTATCTGCGTGCCGACCTGGTCGAACCGGGGACCGAAATCGAGATCGACGTGCGCGGGAAGCGTCGGGCGGCCCGCGTAAGCTCCAAGCCCCTTTACAAGAAGGAGATTTGACCGTGTCCGAGGCCAGTTACCCCGAAGACCTGAAGTACCACCCGGAACATGACTGGGCCCGCATCGAGGGCGGTGAAGCCACGCTCGGAATCACCTGGTACGCCCAGGATTCGCTCGGTGAAGTCGTCTTTTTCGAGGGTCCCGAGATCGGCTCCGAGGTCACGAAAGACCAGCCCTACGCGGAGGTCGAGTCGGTAAAGGCAGTGTCAGATGTGGTCGCTCCGGTATCGGGTGAGGTGATTGCCGTGAACGAAACCCTCGCTGATGCCCCCGAAGCGATCAACGCCGATCCGTACGAAACCGGATGGCTGGTCAAGGTGCGCCTCAGCGATCCTTTAGAAGCCGATTCACTGATGGACGCGGCGGCCTACGCCGCCTCGCTGGAGTAGCCGGGCTTGGCGGGTTACACACCGGCGACGGGATCCGAACAGGCCGAAATGCTGGCCGCGATCGGGGTCGACTCGATCGATGAACTCTTCGCGCAGATCCCGGAGGACATCCGTCTGGACCGTCCGCTCGATCTCGAAGACGGAATGAGTGAATCCGAGGTCTACCGCCTGCTGGCCGGCCTCGCCGACACCAACCTCGACGCCGAACGCATCCCGTCCTTTCTCGGGGCTGGAATGTATGACCACTACGTGCCGGCGATCGTCGAGGCGATCATCAGCCGGTCCGAATTCCTGACGCCTTACACGCCGTACCAGCCCGAGGTCTCCCAGGGTGGCCTTCAGGTGATGTTCGAGTTCCAGACCGCGATGAGCGAGATCACCGGCCTGCCGGTATCGAACGCGGGTCTGTACGAAGGCCCGTCCGCCGCCGCCTCCGCCGCCTATCTGGCGATCAACCAGACCAAACGGACCGGCCTGGTCGCCTCCAGGGGCCTTCATCCCCACAGCCGCGAGACACTCGCCACCCACGCGGTCGGCTTCGGGGCGAATCTGACCGAGGTAGGACTCGAAGGCGGCCTGACCAGCGGCGAGGAGCTCGAGGCCGCGGTCACCGAAGAAACTGCCGCGGTGTTTCTCCAGAACCCCAACTTTCTAGGCGCGGTGGAGGACATCGCCGTGCTGGGGGAAGCGGTCAAGGCGAAAGGCGCCATGCTGATCGTCCAGGTGGACCCGATGACCCTCGGCATCCTGCGGCCACCCGGCGAATGCGGCGCCGACATCGCCTTCGGCGAGGGCCAGCCGCTCGGCAACCGGCTCGACTTCGGCGGACCCTCCTTCGGCTTCTTCTGCGCCAGGGAGGAATACCTGCGGAAGATGCCGGGCCGGATCGCCGGAGAAACGACCGACGTTGACGGCCGACGCGGTTTCGTGCTCGCCCTTCAGACCCGGGAGCAGCACATACGCCGGGAGAAGGCGACCTCGAACATCTGCACTTCCCAGGCCCTGAACGCCCTGGCCGGGATGATCCACCTCGCCTGGCTGGGCAAGCAGGGATTTGTCGAACTGGGCGAACTGATGGCCCGCCGCACCGCCTATGCCCGGAATCTGATCGGCAACCTTGACGGTTTCGAACTGCTTCACGAAGCGCCGGTGGTCCGCGAGTTCGCGGTCCGATCCGAACGGCCGGTCGAGGATCTGCTGCCGCTCGGCGACGAAGCCGATGGCCCGGCGCCGCGGCTTCAGGTCTACCCGCTCGGACGCGACTACCCCGAATACGAGGACTCTTTCCTCGTCGCGATAACCGAGAACCGCTCGGTCGACGAAATCGGCTGGCTCGCCCACATGCTCGAACACGGCCAGGCCGGCTGGGGCGAGCACATCCACGAGCACGACCACGAAGGCAACCCGGTCGCGGGGGCTGTCCGATGACCGAGCCGACCCTGACCGAGACCCCGCAACAGGCCGACCGGGCGACCACGATCTACGAGAAGTCCGTCCCCGGCCGTAGGGCGGCCCAGCTGCCGCCGCTGGGGAAAGGGGTGGAGGAAACCCCGATCGACCAGCTGATCCCGGCCCATCTGCTCCGCGAGCGACCAGCCGAACTTCCGGAGACCTCCGAACCGGAAATCATCCGGCACTACAACAGGCTTTCCCGGCGGAACTTCGACCTCGACACCGGCTTTTATCCGCTCGGCTCCTGCACCATGAAGTACAACCCGCGGCTCAACGAGCGGGTTGCCGCCCTGCCCGGCCACGCGAAGCTCCACCCGGCTACCGATCCGTCCGATGCCCAGGGCGCACTGCAGCTCATGTACCTGCTTCAGGAGTCGCTATCCGAAATCACAGGACTCCCGACCGTCAGCCTCCAGCCCTCGGCTGGCTCGCAGGGGGAACTGGCCGGGCTGCTCCTGACCCGGGCCTACCACGCGGACCAGGGCCGCAACCCGACCAAGGTCCTGACCCCGGACACCGCCCACGGCACCAACCCGGCGTCGGTCACCATGGCCGGCTATGAGGTGGTCAAGGTTGCCACCAACGAGCAGGGCGGCGTGGACGTTGAAGACCTGAAGTCCAAAATCGACGATGACGTCGCCTGCCTGATGCTGACCAACCCGAACACACTAGGGGTCTTCGACGAGAACATCGCCGAGATGGCGGCCATGGTTCACGACGCGGGCGGTCTTCTCTACTACGACGGCGCGAACCTCAACGCGATCATGGGGCAGTCCCGTCCTGGCGACATGGGCTTCGACATCGTCCACATGAACCTTCACAAGTCTTTCTCGCAGCCCCACGGCGGCGGCGGCCCGGGTGCCGGGCCGATCGCGGTCTCGGAACGGGTCGAACCGTTCATTCCCAGGCCGCAGGTCGTGCGGATCGAGGATGAAGAAGGCGCCTTCTACGACCTCGACTACGACCGGCCGAAATCGATCGGCCGCCTGCGCGGATTCCAGGGCAACTTCGGGGTCTTCGTACGCTCGCTCGCCTACATCCTCAGCCTTGGCGGCGACGGTCTCTCCGAGGCATCGCAGCTCGCGGTGCTGAACGCCAACTACCTCAAGAAACGACTCTCCGAAGGCCGGGCGGGCAAGTACCTGCCGGTCGCCTTTGACCGGCACTGCATGCACGAGTTCGTCCTGTCCGGGGCACCGATGAAGAAAGAACTCGGGATCAAGACCCTTGACCTTGCCAAGCGCCTGCTCGACTTCGGTTTCCACCCGCCGACCGTCTACTTCCCGCTCCTGGTCGACGAGGCCCTGATGATCGAACCGGTCGAGACCGAGGCGAAGGAGCATCTCGATGCTTTCGCCGACGCGATCGAAAAGATTCTCGAGGAAGCCGAGAACGATCCGGAACTGGCGCAGAACGCGCCGTATACGACACCGGTCAGAAGGCTCGATGAAGTCGGTGCCACGCGGAATCCCCGGATTCGTCAGTCGTAATAGGCTCCTTTTCGCCTTTTTCATCAAGCAACTGACCCGAACCGGAGTGACCGAATGACTGCCGATGCCCAGTATGCCCTGACCCAGGACCAGCTCGACTTCCTCGAGATGATCCGCCAGATGGTCGTGGAAAAGGTCACCCCGCGGGCCCATGACATCGATGAGTCGGGTGAGTTCCCCCAGGACATCCGCCAGCTTTTCGCCGATCACGACCTCTTCGGCCTGCCTTTCGATGAAAAACACGGCGGAACCGGCACCGGCGAGTTGATGCTCTGCGCCGCGGTCGAGGAGATCGCCAAGGGATGCGCATCTTCTTCGCTGATGGTTGCCTGCCAGGACCTGGCCTCGCTGCCGATGAAGCTCCACGGCTCTGACGAACTCAAGGACCGAATCCTGCCGCGGATGGCCTCCGGTGAATGGCTCGGATCCTTCTGCCTGTCCGAGCCGGACGCCGGCTCGGATCCGGGCGCGATGCGTACCCGGGCGACCAAAGTTGACGGCGGCTGGAAGCTCAACGGGGCCAAAAACTGGATCACCAACTCAGGTGTCGCCGATGTGTACGTCACCTTCGCCGTGACCGATCCCGACGTGAAGTTCTCCCGCGGCATCACCGCCTTTGCCGTGATGGCCGACGCTGAAGGTTTCCGCATCGATGCCCTGGAGAAGAAGATGGGAATGAAGGGCTCGCCGACCGGCCAGCCCGTCTATGAGGACGTGTTCGTTCCCGATGAGAACGTCATCGGCGAGGTCGGCAAGGGCTTCACGGTTGCCATGCAGACGCTAGACCGCTCCCGCCTCGGGATCGGTGCCCAGGCGGTCGGCATCGCCCAGGGTGCGACCGATTTCGCCACCGAATATGCCAAGGAACGGATCGCATTCGGCAAACCGATCAACCAGCTTCAGGGCATCCAGTTCAAGCTTGCCGATATGGAGACCAAGACAGCCGCCGCTCGCGAGCTTCTCTACAAGGCCGCCTCGCTGGCCGAGACCAACGACCCCAAGCTGGGCAAGTACTCGGCCATGGCCAAGCTCTTCGCCTCTGACGTGGCGATGGAAGTCACCACCGAAGCCGTCCAGGTTCTCGGCGGCTACGGCTACGTTCGCGAGTACCCGGTCGAAAGAATGATGCGGGACGCCAAGCTGACCCAGATTTACGAAGGCACCAACGAGATACAGCGTGTAGTGATCGCCCGAACCCTGGCGTAAAGCCTTCGGGCTACGCGCCCAGGAACCACCAGCCGCGCGCTGACCTTCGTCGGTCGCTCGCCGGCTTGGGAACGCAATTCCATTGCGCCCCCTGCACCGACTCGCTTGCCTCCTCGGCAGCGCCCGGCTGGAGGCCCCTGTGCACGACCCGCTGGAATTGGTTGGTGGGATTTATCACCAGGACCGACGGCTACTGCAGCCCGTGGATTGACCAGTGCTGACGGGTCCGGTTCGGGGTATGGCGCCTGAACCTCTGGATGGGGAGCGCAGCGACGGTGAAGGGGGCATACCCCGGACCGGACCCCTCAACCGATCGGATCCCGCCCGATTTGCAGATGGCTCAGGCGGGGACTCGGGGGAGGTCTTCGGACTTTCGGCCGGGGCCGGCTTTCATGTAGACGCGGTCCGGTTCGACTGTCTCGCCGCACTTCTGGCAGATCATGTGGTGGTCGAGATCGCCGCCACATGTCCGGTGGACGGCAATCGTCGGGGGCCCGGCAGATTCCGGGTAGTATCGGTCGCCCCACCACATCAGCTGGAGCAGGGCGGGGGAGAGGTCACGACCCTTCTCGGTCAGGTGGTACTCGAAACGAGGTGGCTTCTCGCTGTACTGGCGCTTCTCGAGGATGCCGTAATCGATCAGGGCGTTCAGACGGGTGGTGAGCACACTGCGGGTGATCCCGAGGTTCTCGCGGAGCGGCTCGAAGCGGTTCAGCCCCAGGCCCACGTTCCTGATGATCAGAAGCGACCAGCGCTCACCCACGACCTCGAGTGAACGGGCGATCGAACAGACTTGATTGTCGTACTCGCGATCAAGCATCAGATCGATTGTAGCGGGTCAGTCTCATCACGCGACTGAACTTTTGTTATGGTCAGTCGCATGAAGCAACTAACCGAAGATTTCGCAGTGGAGCCGTTTGCGGAGGAGCCGGTAGCTCCCGCCGAGATGGCCAGGGACGAGCAGGCCTACCGGCCCGAGGTTCTGGGCAAGGTGCTGGCTGTGGTCGCCGCGGCGGTTGCCCTGGCCAGCCTTGACATGTTCATCGTCAACATCGCCTTTCCGGCGATCGAGGCTGACTTCGCCGGAAGTTCGATCGAGTCTCTCTCCTGGGTGCTGAACGGTTACGTGATCGTCTTCGCCGCGCTGCTGATGCCTTTCGGCCGCCTCGCCGACCGGGTCGGGCGAAAGCGGGTCTTCCTGATCGGGGTACTGATCTTCTGTGTCGCCTCCGGTGCGTGTGCGGCGGCCTGGTCGGTTGAATCCCTGGTCGCGTTCCGGGTCATTCAGGGAATCGGGGCAGCGATGCTGATGTCCACCTCGCTGGCCTTGCTGCTCCATGCCTTTCCCCCGGAACGCTGGCCGGTGGCTATCGGGGTCTGGGCGGCGGCCGGCGGCGCTGCCGGTGCGCTCGGCCCGCCAATCGGCGGTCTGCTCGTCGAGATCTCCTGGCGATGGGTCTTTCTGGTCAACCTGCCGCTCTCGCTCGCCGCCTGGTACTTCGGGCAAAAGCTGCTGATCGAATCGAAGGACCGTGAAGAGATCCGCTGGCCCGATCCGCTCGGCATGGTGCTGTTGACGCTCGGCATCGGCGTACTCTGCTGGGGCCTGGTCGAGGCCCCGGAGAACGGCTGGGGGAGCGCCCGGACGATCGTCGCCCTGGCCGGCGGCGTTCTGATGCTGGTCCTGACCTTTCTCCGATCGAAGCGTCCGGCGGCCCGGTGGATCCCGACCCTGGACGTGGAGCTGCTTTCGGTCAGGCCATTCGCGATGGCCTGTCTCGCCGCCCTCGTCTTCATGGTCGCCTTCGCTGCGATCCTGTTGGCCGGCGTGCTCTTTCTGACCGGAGTCTGGGGCTACACGGTGCTGGAAGCGGGACTCGCCTTCTTCCCCGGTCCGGCAATGGCGGGGCTTTTCTCCGTGATCGGCAGCCGGATCGGTGCCCGTTTCGGCTCCGGGCCAGTTGCCGCGACCGGTTGCGCGTTCCTCGTCCTCGGGGGAGCCTGGTGGTACTTCCAGATGGGAGAGTCACCCGCCTATCTGACCGAGAATCTCCCCGGCCAGCTGCTGGTCGGAACCGGAGTGGGGCTGGTCCTGCCGAATGTTGCTGCGGCAGTCGCCTCGACCCTGCCGCCGTCGGCCCTTGCTTCGGGAACGGCTGTACTCAGTGCCTCCCGCCAGGTCGGGGCGGCTCTCGGGGTCGCGATCCTGATCGCCCTGCTCGGCTCGGCCGCGATCGGTGGAACGGCTGAAGACTTTGACAAGGCCTGGCTGATGATCGCGGTGACCGCAGCGATCGCGGGGGCGATCGCCTTGACCATCGGTCGCGCCGGCCAGACCGTGCCGGAGGGTGGTGGGTCGGAAAACACGCAAGGGTGACGAAAATCCGACCCACCGGGATTCGTGGCGGGGGGCAGAGGATCTAGGCTTGGCCCCGATGCGAATCTTTTCGGGAATTCAGCCGACCGGGCGCAAGCACCTCGGCAACTACATTGGCGCGATCAGGCAGTACGTCGAAGGTCAGGACCGTGGCGACCCGGCGATCTACTCGATCGTCGACCTTCACGCGATCACCGTTGCCTACGAGCCTGACCAGCTTCGGACCAACCTTTACGACACGACCGCTGCGTTGCTCGCTGCGGGACTCGATCCGGAGCGCTGCATCCTCGCCCGTCAGTCCGACATCCCGGAACACACCGAGCTCTGCTGGCTGCTGAGCGGAGTCTGCGCCCACGGGGACCTGAACCGGATGACCCAGTTCAAGGACAAATCAGGCCAGCAGAAGGACCTGGTCTCGGCCGGCCTCTTCATCTACCCGCTGCTTCAGGCAGCTGACGTCCTCGCCTACCGGGCCGATGAGGTTCCGGTCGGGGAAGACCAGCGTCAGCACATCGAACTGATGCGGGAAATCGCCCGCCGCTTCAACGAGCGCTTCGGCGAGACCCTGGTCGTGCCGGAGCACCGCATCCCCGAGATCGGGGCCCGGATCATGGACCTCCAGGAGCCAAACCGGAAGATGTCGACATCGGTCGGCGCGGATAGCGGGCGGGTGTACCTGCTCGAGACCGAGAAGGAAACCCGCAAGAAGCTCGGTTCGGCGGTGACCGACTCGGGCCGCGAAGTGAAGCGGGGAGAGGGCAAGGAAGGCATCGCCAACCTGATCGGCATTTACGCGGTCGCCCGGGGAGTGAGCGAAGACGAGGTCGAGGCTGAATTCGAAGGCGCCGGATATGGCGACTTCAAGAAGGCCGTGGCTGATGCGGTGGTGGAATTCCTTGCCCCGGTCAGGGAGCGTTACCCGGAGATTCGGGAGGACGAGGCCGAGATCGAGCGGATCCTCGCCCAGGGAGCCGCCCGGGCCCGCGAACTTGCGGCCGAAACGCTTTCTGACGTGCGAGCGGCGATGGGCGTTGGCGTCCCTCGAAGCTAGAGCGCAGCTTCCCCGCAAATAGCGCCAAACAATGCGACCCCTCAAGGTCGCAAATAGCGAAATTCCAGCCGGAGCCGACCGATGGTCCCTTTACGCTTTTCGGGATGGCCACAAGACTTGACCTCGATCTGGACCTGGATCTCGATGTCTTCATCGGGCCGTTCGACCTGCTCCTCAGCATCGTGCTGCGGGAGGAGATCAGCCTGCTGGAAGTCGAACTGGGGGAGATCGTCGCGCTCTACGTGACCCGGCTGGAAGAGCAGGGAGAACTCGAGCTCGAAGTCGCGACCGAATTCCTGGTCCTGGTTGCCGCCCTGCTTGAACTGAAGTCCCGCCTGATGCTGCCGGGAGCCGAAGACGACCTTTCCGAAATGGAACCCGCCGAAGCGGTGGAGGAACTGGTCGCCCGGATGCTTGAATACCGGCGCTACCGTGATGCCGGCCGGGAACTCAAGGACCATTTCGAGAGCCAGAGGGGCTTTCTGTACCGGTCGGCCCCGTTGCCGCCGGAACTGCGTCGGGTCGAGGTCGAGACGGCGGAGAAGGTCTATGAACCGGAGCAGCTCGCGGCCGCCCTCGGTGATCTGCTGGAACCGCCGCCGAGGCCGGACCTTTCGCACATGAGAGCGACGGTCTCCCTGAGGCGCAGGCTTTCTGCCGTGCGCTCTGTCCTTATGAGCCGTCCGGTATTCGATTTCGACGACGAGTTCGGCTCTGAGGACCGGATGACCCAGGCGGTCACGATTTTCGCTTTGCTCGACCTCTACAAGAAGGGCGAGGCGGATTGGGAACAGTCCGAGTCCTGCGGCCCGATTACCGTCCGACGCTCCCAGGCCGGTCAGGCCGGACTGGCACAGACCGCATGAACGAACTCGCCCGCAAAGTCGAATCTCTCCTCTTCCTGAGCAATCAGCCGGTGACCGAGATGGCACTAGCCGAAGCCTGCGAGGTCGAACTCGAACTGGTCGAGGAAGCGGTCGCGGAACTGGAGGCCGAGCTGGCTCCCGGCCGTCGCGGACTGATTCTGCGGCGGGTCGGCGGAGGCCTGATCCTCGCCAGCGATCCCGAATCCGAAGTAGCTGCGCGCAGGCTGCTCTCGAAGCCGCGAACCCCGCCGCTGACCCAGGCCCAGGCCGAAACGCTGGCGATCGTCGCCTACCTCCAGCCGGTTGCCCGTCCGGAGATCGCCAGGATCCGCGGGGTTTCTTCGGAGTCCGCCGTGGGGAGCCTCAGCGAGCGCGGCCTGATCGAAGAAGCCGGACGGTCACGTTTCGGCGCAGCGATCTACCGGACCTCACCGCTCTTCGAGAAGGTCTTCGGCCTCGATGGAATCGATGCCCTGCCGGATCCGACCCGCTTCGATCCGACCCCGGACGACGAGCGTGAGATCCGGGAACGTCTGCTCGCCGCCGGCGAGCAGCGCTCGGAAGCCTGAGCCCCGGCGCCGGTCTCTCCAGC